>NZ_JASBAN010000001.1:962500-1072500 GCF_029953305.1 Commensalibacter nepenthis
GAAAACAAAAACAAAATACCAGGATATCGATTTAAACAAAAGGCTATTAATCTAGCAGCACCATGCCCTTCAGAAGCAACACAAAGTTTTCCATACTGTTCTCTTCCATAATGCTCTTTACTAGTTATTGCAGACAAATAACTACCTTCGGAATTTTTTAAATAAAAAGCTTGCATCTAACTCTGAACCCCATAGTATAATATAAACCTAAGACGCATAATATACGCTTTGTTTATTACAATTGACAACTTATTTTCTTGATTAGCAAACGCAGACATTACTGAACGTTAACCGAACAAACCATTACATAATTTAAACCAACTAGTAAACCGATGTATGCCGTCAGATAGTTTTGTTTGAGGCACCCAACCTGTTGCGTTATAGATCGCACTGATGTCCGAAAGCGTTGCTTCGATATCAGTTCCGGGGCGGGAAATGTAATTAATAATCGCTTTTTTACCAAGATTTTCTTCTAAACACGCAACCAGATGCTCAACTTTTTCCTGACGACTATTGCCAATATTAAAAATACCGTAATCTTCTAAAACAGAACATTCTAATAAGCTGAGCAATGCACCTATGACATCATTAATATACGTAAAATCTCTGGAAAGATTTTGACCCGTATATAGAGTAATCTGCTTATCCTCAGTAATTGCTTTGGCAAAAATATAGTACGCCATATCAGGGCGTCCCCAAGGTCCATAAACCGTAAAAAAGCGCAGACCCGTTTGTTTCAATCCATATAAATGGTGATAGGTAAACGACAATAATTCACCTGATTGCTTGGACGCTGCATATACAGAGCTGGGACGATCCACTCGATCTTGTTCAGTAAAGGGTAGTTTTTTGTTCAATCCATATACAGATGAGGATGAAGCATAAAAAATTCTCTGTAATTTAGGCAATTGTCGAGCCATTTCTAAAATCGTCACCTGCCCCATCACATTGGTTTGAATATAAGCAAAGGGGTTTTCTAGCGAATATCTAACCCCAGCTTGAGCAGCTAGATTAAAGATAATTTGAATATCAGGATGGTTTTGAACAATATTTTCCAAAGCCGATATATCCGTTATATCTGCTTGATAAAATACAAAATTCTTGGATATTTTTAATTTATCGCAACGTGCTTGCTTTAATAGGGGAGAATAATAATCATTTAAATTATCTATACCAATAACCGTTTCCCCACGTGCCAACAGCGCTTTTGAAAGATGAAATCCAATAAATCCACCCGCGCCTGTTACCAAAAAAATCACGTTCGATATCCTATAATTATTGCACTCAATTTAATCTATTCGTTTTAACAAAATAAAACAAATTGTCACTGTAAATTATCGAATATTGATATTATTACTGTAGGAATTGGTCGCGTTGTTTACAGATTTTGTTTAAAATAACCATCTAAGACCTCATAGGGTGTTTTTCCTTGAATGCCTTTATGGGGTTTAACAATGTTATAATAATTTATAAATCGTTTCAACTTTAACTTTCGATCTTGAGCATTGACGAACAATTCACGCTCATGCCACATTTCCATGAGTGTGCGAATGACGCGCTCTGCTTTGCCATTGGTTTGAGGGCAAGCTGGCTTGGTAAATTTCTGGTTAATCCGATTGGTATAACAAGTTTTAACAAATAAATGCTTTGGTGTTCCTTGGTATTCTCTGCCATTGTCAGAGTAAACACATTCGATCGTATAAGGGCATTGAACCAGCACATCGTCTTGTAGGAACAAAGCTGCACTAAACTGAGATTTATCGTTGTAAATCCCAGCATAGCGTTCTCAAGAAAAATCATCAATACCTACAAAAAGATACTCTCGAGTTTGCAGTTTAGTCTCATTTTTTAACAAAGGAAGCCGTTTTGTATCAACATGCAACATCTCCCCAGGATAAGAGTTGTTATATTTTTGGCTTGCCGTCTGAGGTTGTCCTCAAGTGTTTTTCAAGGCGTTTAATGCCATATTTGATTGTTTTATAACGCTCATTCGTGCGGACATCGGCACAAATAATTGCAACCGAGCACGCCTTAATACAACATAAATCGTAGGTCTGCTGACCAAAAACGCTTAGCCATATCCGTTACCGTGACTTTATCTTGATGATATAATAGCCATATCTCTTCTCGATGATACAACGTAAGCTTCGTTTTTCTATGCATGGTCATTACAGTAATATTCCATATCACTGTAAACAACGCGATCAATTCCTACACAATATAAAATAACATCCTACAGATATTATATTATAATTTTTAATAATCATTATTAAAATATTCAATTGATTAATATTAATAATCACTCTTATTTATATTTACATAAATAAGCATCATGAATAATAAAATTTGTATTTTACTATTGAATTTAAAATAAAATATACATATTCTTAATGAATGTTATTTAAAAGGAGAACTATTTATGCCTAAAACTAAATTATATCCTACATTAAACAACCTTCCCTCTAATACCAAAACAGTCGTTATCCAATTATTAAACGAACGTCTTGCTGATGGACTTGACGTGGCACTATTAACCAAACAAGCACATTGGAATATGAAAGGTCCACAATTCATCGGTGTCCACGAAATGGTTGATGGTTTCCGCGGCGAAATTGACACATTTAACGATGATATGGCTGAACGTATTACAGCACTTGGTGGAACGGCTTTTGGTACATCGCAAGATATCGCACATACCTCAAAAATTACTGCATATCCAACAAATATAGTCAAAGTTGAAGACCATATCGAGGCTTTGATAGAACGTTACGGCGCATTTGCCAATGCTGTTCGCAAAGCTATCAATGAATCTGATGAAGCGGGTGATGCTGACACCGCGGATTTATTTACAGGTATTTCAAGAGCGCTTGATAAACAATTATGGTTCTTGGAAGCCCATAAACCTGTTAAATAATTTTCTATTGATTTTTTGATCGTATAAAGAATCTTTGTTATTTTTTGCACAAAGATTCTTTATTCAATTTTAATGACCGCTATTTCTTTTTATTCTCTTGCTTAACCACAGATTTGGTTTCAGAAATTACCTTAGGTGAATCAAAAGCAGGGCTTTCAACTTTATCGCCAACAGTAATATCTAATTTTTCTGTAATCCCGCCTTTTAGTTCTAGAGTCGCGATGACTGCTCCTTGGCTGCTGATCGGCGCCAAACTATAAGGAACCGTATTTTCTGCAATGGCTTTAATGTGATGGTTGATATCAATAAAAACCATATCCAACGGCACGATGGTATTTTTCATCCACATATTGCTTAATTGTGGGGCTGGCCAAATAAATAACATGCCGCCATTATCTGGAATGCTGGGTCTGAACATTTCCCCAACCTCTTGCTCCATCGGAGTTTTGGCAATTTCAACTGAAAATTCGTGTTTTTGACCGTTTTTGCTAATAATCGTCAGGGGTTGTTTTCCCAATTCAGGTTGTGCTTGTGTAATCTCATGCTCAATGGCTTCTGCCATCGTTACAGAGACATTTCCAAAGCTGGTTACCATCACAGATACTAATACCAAAGGAATAAAATGCTTTTTCACTGTTATATTTCTTTCTTTAAATCAAAAATGGATTGTTCAATTTTTCATAACCAATTGTACTGCCAATACCATGACCAGGCAGCACATAAACATCATCCCCCAATGGCAATAATTTGTCTTTAATTGTTTGTATCAACAAATTGCCATTTCCATAAGGAAAATCCGCACGACCAATCGTTCCTTTAAATAAAACGTCCCCTGTAATCATAAAACGTGCTTTGGCTTCATAGAAAACCACATGCCCTGGGGTATGACCTGGCACATGTAACACTTCAAATTGCATGTTCTCAAAAGATAAGACTTCTTGATCTTGCAAAAAACGTGTAGGGGATACATTTTGAACATGCTCGGCATTTACACCAAAACTGGCAGCATCTTTTGCAACTTTTTCCAACAAAAATTGGTCTTCGATACTTGGTCCTAAAATAGGTATTTCTGTTTGATATTTCTCTTGCAAATATTGTTGTAAAGCTGTGGTAACACCGACATGATCGAAATGACCATGAGTCAGTAAAATGGCTTGTATCTCGACATCATTGACTTCAATCATTTGGATAATAAACGATAAATCACCGCCAGGATCGGTAACAATGCCTTTTCTGATTGACTGATCCCAGACCATCATACAGTTCTGACGTAACATTGTTACTGGCATAATCTCTATTCTCAGAGATGCAATTGAAAGGAACAATTAGAAATACTCCATCTATATAGAAATCATATTCTAGCCTTTACCACAAAAAATCCTGCTTTCTTAATAAAATATTTTACTTATTTGAAAAATATGTTCAAATCTATTTGTTGCATGATTACATCAAAAAAAACCACAATATTCATAGAAACTTAAAAAAAATCAGTAGATTGACATTTTATCTTGACCCCAGCAATCATGCCCCTTAAAAATGACTACATCTCCACATTTTAAACAATTTAGGGTTGCCGATGAAAAGCGTCTACGTGCATAATTATGCTAAAACGAAATTTACCTCATTTCTTTTAATGTTTTCATGTATGGTGTTTTCAACATCTTATGCACATGCACGTTCAACTCACCACAGCGCAAAAAAAGCAACGCACCATAAAAGTGCGGGTGCACACGTGCAAAAAGTTTCTGTAAAAAGCAATCATCATTCCAGTAAAAAAACTCATTTCAAAACACGTAAAGTAAGCTATAGACACAAATCCTATCACCATAGTGGTGGTCATGTGATTCAATGTGTTGCTTTTGCGCGTTCTGCTTCTGATGTTCAACTATCAGGAAATGCTGGAAATTGGTGGAATAATGCTGCTGGTGTCTATGAACGTGGTAATACACCTGAGCCAAACAGTATTCTCAGCTTCCGTTCAACGCGCAAAATGCCTTATGGGCATGTTGCTGTTGTTACACAAATCGTTGATTCCAGAACAATTATTATCGACCAATCCCATTGGGCACAAAGAGGCATCAGCCGTAATACCCCAGTCATTGACGTATCCCCCAATAATGACTGGACGGCTGTTCGTGTCGCAACCAATGGTGATAAAAGCACTTTTGGCAGCATTTATCCAACCCATGGATTTATTTATCCCAATAATGGCAGAAGCGTAGAGACCAATAATGTCTCTACACAACGTAAAGCATCACCAAAACGGAATATCAAAACATGGTCTGCTGATGCCGCAACCAGCAAAGGTTACGCAAAAACAAATACACAGGTTGCTTTAAGCCCTAATGTATCTGATGATTTCTTTGCTGACGCACCAGATCGCTCAATTCGATAATTAAGATATAATTAAGGTCGCCCTTGTCGATGATAAGGGTGCCCTTGTAAAATAGATTGAGCCCTATAAATCTGTTCAGCAAGTAAAATGCGAACCAACATATGGGGCCAAGTTAGACTTCCCAAAGATAGAATTAAATCAGAGCGTTGAATTGCTATATTATGCAAGCCCTCTGCCCCACCGATCAAAAAAGAAATCGGTCTAGATTCTTCAATCCATCCCTGAATTTTATTTGCAAATACAAGACTGCTGTAATTTTTACCTCCTTCATCAAGGCTTACTACAACAGAGCGATCAGGTAACGCATTAAGCAAGGAATTTGTTTCTTTTAATTTTGCTTCTTCTGGGTTACCTTTTGCTTCATTCACCTCAATAACAGAAAGTTTAGGGCGAATCCGCTTGGCATATCGATCAACGAGCTCTAATTCAGCTTTATGCCGCATTTTACCAACGGCAATAATCGAAAACATTAATCTTGGGGCTCTTCTGTTGGTGCTTTAGCAGCATCCACAATCTCTACATTCCAGATCTTTTCAATATTGTAATATTCGCGTGCTTCGCCACGGAATAAATGAACAATAATATCACCTGCATCCAACAAAACCCAATCAGGACTTTGCTCCATAGTCACTTTTTTTATACCTTGTTCAAATAACATCTTATCTAAATGTGTTGCCATCGCCAAAATCTGACGATCGACTTGCCCACTTGCAATGATCATACGATCCGCAAAAGAGGCTTTACCAACCAAATCAATCACCACAATATTTTCTGCTTTATCTTCTTCCAAAGATTCGACCATCAATGCCACGACCTGATTTAATCTTGCATCATCCAACACTGAAACCCGTTTAACGACTTGTTCTGGACCTATTTGCACGATCTCTTTGCGTGAAATTTGTTCGTTCATATAAATTTATTCCTTATTGTACTCTAAATCTTACTGTTCTAATAACTGTTTACGTTGCTGCCTCAACGCCGTTGCTGAAATACTATTCTCTGGTGCAGGAACGAAAACCCATGCTGGCGGTTGAAAATCAGCCAATATCGTCGCATAACGAGATGGTAGCCGCGCTTTCCTTGCCCATTGAGCTGCCTGTCCATTCAAGGCACTATATATATAAGATGGTCTTGGGAAAACCGCCATAGGCACAATTTTTAATATTTCTTGCCAATGCGACCACAATGCCATTTGTGCCAATCCATCAGCCCCCATCAACCATACAAATTTACAACAGGGAAAACGTTGTTTTAACAAATGTATTGTATCACAGCTATATCGTGTATGTAATCGGCACTCAATATCCGTCGGGATCAAACGTCGATCACAGACACGCTTTTTAGCCAATTGATATCTTTCTTCAAATGGGGCCATTTCCGTGCCAATTTTCAATGGATTCCCTGGAGATACCATTAACCACACTTGGTCAAGTTGTAAGAACTTTAATGCTCTATTCGCAAGTTGCAAATGCCCTTCATGAATAGGATTAAAAGAACCACCAAATATTCCGACTCGAATATTTCTACGATCCCCCCAAGTCGGTATTGATATCATCTAAGACCGCACCTGACCATTACCATAAACTTCATACCGATAACTGGTTAATTGTTCGATTCCAACAGGTCCTCTGGCATGTAACTTTCCTGTTGCAATACCAATTTCTGCACCAAAACCAAATTCTCCACCATCACAGAACTGCGTTGACGCATTGCACATCACCACAGCACTAGGAACAGAATCCATAAAATATCGAACAGCTTGCTTATCTTCAGAAAGAATCGCTTCGGTATGACTGCTACCATATTTCACAATATGATGAATTGCCGCATTGATATCTTTGATAACAGCAACCGATAAAACAGAATCCAACCATTCTGTTGCAAAATCTTTGTCAGCAGCTGGTTTAATTTCTGTAGCAATCTGACATGCTGCTTGGTTCCCCACAAAGCGACAGCCAAGTGATTGTAAATCTGATACTAAAATAGGCAATAATTCTTTTGCAATCGCTTGGTCAATCAAGAGTGTTTCTGTCGCTCCGCAAATCCCAGTACGACGCATTTTGGCATTGACCAATACTTTACGCGCTTTTTCAAAATCTGCTTTTTCATGAATATAAGTATGACACAAACCCGCAGCATGTGCCAATACAGGAACTCTTGCTTCTTGTTGCACAAATTTAATCAAAGAATATCCGCCTCTTGGAATAATCACATCAATCATTCCAACCGCATGAAGCATATCCATGACATGTTGACGATTACTGTCAGGAGGCATCGCAATTGAATCAGGATTTAATCCTGCATCGATCATTCCTTGCTGCATGGCTTTATGAATCGCCATAGAGGTTAAATGCGTTTCTGAGCCACCCCTTAAAACAATCCCGTTGCCTGATTTAATACAAATCCCAACAGCATCTGCACCAACATTAGGACGACTTTCATAAATCATTCCCACAACCCCTAAAGGCACAGAAACACGTTTAAAATGCAATCCGTTTGGTCTATCCCAACTTGCCAACTCTTTTCCCAAAGGATCAGGCAGCTCAGCAATATCTTCTAATCCCTTGGCCATTGCTCTCAAACGATCATGATTTAACGTCATACGGTCTTTAAATGCAGCAGAAACATCTGCTTGTGCCACTTCATCGGTGTTTACTGCCAAAATTTCTGCTTCAGCAGCACGTAATGCTTTCGCTGCACTGCGCAGCGCTTGATTACGTTGCTGAATATCAGTAAGTGCCAATTGATAAGCAGCATCCCTAACTTTTTGGGCAAGTTCTTTAATCGTTAAATTCGTATCGGAACTATCAGAGACCATCGCTATACCTTTCTTTGACCCGCGCATACATCGAAAAAAATTAATTCTCTCAGTAAAGCAAATTATACATTGAAACGAAAGAGTAAAACGTCACCATCTTTAACAATATATTCTTTACCTTCAACTCGTGCTTTCCCAGCTTCTTTTGCGCCTGATTCGCCTTTGAACTGCACATAATCATCATAAGCAACCGTTTCACAAGCGATAAAGCCGCGTTCAAAATCATTATGAATAACTGCTGCTGCTTGCGGTGCTTTGGTACCTTTTACAATAGTCCAAGCTCTGGTTTCTTTGGGACCACAGGTAAAATAAGTAATCAGACTTAATAAATGATAGCCTGCTGCAATCACACGATCCAAGCCACTATTTTCCAAACCTAGACCAGAGAGGAATTCCATTTGGTCTTCTTTGCCTAATTGGCTAACTTCTGCTTCGATATCAGCAGAAACAATCACAGCTTCACCCCCTTGTGCTTTTGCCATTTCTAGCACTTTTTCTGAATATGAATTGCCTGTTGCTGCGGATTCTTCTTCGACATTACATACATACAAAACAGGTTTGCTGGTTAAGAGCTGCAAACGAGCAATAGCTTTTTCTTCACCTGCTGGAATCACATCACGAACAGGTTTACCATCTTGTAATGCTTTGATTAACGGTTCAACTAATTCTAAAGTTGCTTGCGCTTCTTTATCATTACCACGTACTCTTTTTTGTAAAGCAACCGTGCGTTTTTCAAGGCTTTCTAAATCTGCGATCATCAATTCTGTTTCAATGATTTCCGCATCACGAATAGGATCAACAGACCCCTCAACATGCGTAATATCATCATTATCAAAACAACGAAGCACATGAATAATTGCATCCACTTCACGAATATTAGCAAGGAATTGATTCCCTAGACCTTCCCCTTTGGAAGCGCCTTTGACCAACCCTGCAATATCAACAAATTCTAAGCTTGTTGGAATAATTTGTTTAGAATTCGTAATTTGTGATAAAATATTCAATCGTGTATCTGGCACCGCCACGCGACCCACATTCGGTTCAATTGTACAAAATGGATAATTTGCTGATTGTGCAGCAGCTGTTGCAGTCAACGCATTAAACAAAGTTGATTTACCCACATTTGGCAATCCAACAATACCACAATTAAACCCCATCGTTTTATTCCTTCGTTAACAAAGAGACTTTGGTCATAAATCCATCCATTTTTTCTTCTACTAATAACGGTGCTGCTTTGGCAACCGCATCAATAAATGGATCCAACCATTCCTGATCTTTTTTTGAAAAATTACTTAATACATAGCTGGCTACTTGTGCCTTGTCACCAGGATGACCAATTCCTAAACGCACACGCCAATAATTTTGATCACTTAACATTTTATCCGTTGAGCGTAATCCATTATGCCCAGCAGCACCGCCACCTTTTTTAATTTTTACACGACCAGGGGATAAATCAAGCTCATCATGAAAAACGACTAGATTGTCCAAGGGAATTTTATAAAAAGCAATCGCTTGTTGAATACTTTCCCCAGAAAGATTCATATAGGTCATTGGTTTTAATAAGAGGATTTTTTCCCCGTTAATATTTCCTTCGGCAACTTCACCCCGAAAACGCTTACGCCATGGTGAAAAACCATGGCATTGCGCAATTCGATCGACCGCCATAAAACCAATATTATGGCGGTTTGCCTGCATTCCAGACTCAGGATTACCAAGCCCAGCCCACAGTAACATGATCTATTCTTTCTTTAAGTTAAAGAAGAAATTATTCTTCAGATGCTTTTTCTTCAGAAGCTGCTTCCGCTTCTTCACCTTCGGCTGTTTCGTCTTCTACTTCAACAGCAACGGTTGGAGGAGAAATAGTAGCAATCACAAAATCTTCTTCATTTTGATTGGTGTGGGTAACGTTTTCTGTTCCCTTTAATTGTGACCAGCTGATCGTATCATGAATATCTAAACCAGAGAGATCCGCAGTAAATGCTTCTGGGATATGGTCTACATCACAGTTAATTTCAACAGAGTGATATACTGTATTCAATACACCATCACGTTTAAAGCCTGGGCATTCATCTTCACCAACAAAGTGAACAGGAATTTCAACACGAATTTGTTGACCAGCAATCATACGTTGGAAATCGACGTGTAATGGACGATCTGTAACAGGGTGCATTTGAACCGCACGCATCAAAGCAACAGATGTTTTTTTACCATCAACAACAATTTGATATAATTGAGAACGCCAAGAACCATGCAATTCACGCATAATTAAACGTGGATCAATCGCAATCATTACAGGTTCAGATTTACCACCATATACCACGCCAGGGACTAGACCATCACGACGTGTTGCGCGCGCTGCCCCCTTACCAGCCTTCGCACGCACTGCAACATTTAACTCTACAAATTTCTTCGCTGCCACTTTAAAAAACTCCCTAATATAAAAGGCAAAACATACACACCAACCTCCAGGGGTGCTGGTGCAAAGTTACTCTTTAACGAAAAAACTCTGAAAAAGCAAATATCTTTATAGAAAAGTTGAGTTTTATTGATCGTCTTCGTTTTCATTGGGTGGAGGAAAATGTTTATGGTCATCAGGAGGCGGTAATTGAGGATGATCGGCAATATCCATCAAGTGACCAAACGCTCTCATTATTTTCAAAACAAGATTAACGGCTGGCTTTACATTTTCAGCATTTTGCCCTGCAACCAAGGACATCTCTAACAAAGCATCTTGAAAGGATTGTAATAGAAGTCTTGCTTTTATCTAACTCTTTCTCAAAAGCATTTAGCTTTGAAAATATAGAATTTCGAAGTCTTTCATTTTCTATATTTGCGCCGTCTAATATAGATCAATTCCTACACGATAAAGTAATAATTGCATTTTATCACAAAAAGCTGCTTATATTTCTATAAACAGCTTGTTCTTAACATATTACTCTAAATCCAACGCATGCAGCTCCCAGGCCTTTCCTCCATTTGCAGGAGGTCGTGCACACATGGGTTGGGCATTCGCTAAACGGACATTCACTTTTAACCCCATCAAGCAACGCAATGCTCGGAACACACCACCATGCGCAACAATTAAAACGGTTCCATTTTGTGCTTTACAAATAGACCGATTCACTGCCTCTGCAATACGATTACATAAAACCGCAAAAGGTTCCGCATTTTCAGGCGTAAACGTCCCCGCAATCCAATCGTCATACCATGGTCCCATTGGCTGGGCTTCTTCAACGCCAAAGCAGACTTCTTTTAAACCATCATCAAGCTCTATCGGTAAGTTGATGCCTGTTTTTTTATGAATAATATCCGCTGTCATTTCAGCTGTTTTACGTGCACGCCCCAAAGGAGAACTTACAATCTGAGTAATGGGTAACTCTAAATGATCCCAATGATTCGCAATCGCACTGCCCGCAACCACAGCCTGAGACAAACCCACCGTATTTAAAGGAATATCCGTTCTGCCCTGTGATAAATTGCGTGCATTCCAATCTGTTTGACCGTGACGCAGATACCAGTATGGACGAGTCAATAAAGCAGACATTATAAAATACCTTTATCTATAAAAATTAATCGAACAAAGAAGAAACAGAACTTTCATCCGCAACCGCACGAATGGCTCTGGCCAATAATTGATTTAACGAGATTTGACGAATCTTTGCCACTGCACGAACTGCATCTGTCTTTAAAATGCTATCAGTTATCACCAATTCCCCTAGCACAGAATTTTGTACTCTCTCTGCGGCACCGCCCGATAATACACCATGCGTTACATAAGCATCCGTTCCCTCTGCCCCTGCATTAATTAATGCCTGAGCCGCATTACAAAGAGATCCACCACTATCAATAATATCATCCACTAAAATACAATGGCGACCTTCAACATTACCAATCACGTTCATCACTTCGGATACGCCTGCCCGTTCCCTTCTTTTATCAATAATTGCCAAATCAACATCCAATCGTTTTGCCAATTGTCGAGCTCTGACCACTCCACCAACATCAGGGGAAACAACCATCAAATTGCTTTTGCCAGCATATTTTTTCTTAATATCTTGGGTAAATAATGGAGCTGCGTAAAGATTATCTACAGGAATATCAAAAAAACCTTGGATTTGCCCAGCATGCAAATCCAGGGTCAAAATACGACTTGCCCCTGCCTCAACCAACAAATTCGCAACCAGTTTTGCACTGATCGGGGTTCTGGGACCTGATTTACGATCTTGACGCGCATAACCAAAATACGGCATCACGGCAGTAATACGTCGGGCAGAGCCTCTGCGTAACGCATCCAACATAATCAGCAATTCCATCAAATTATCATTGGTTGGATAACTGGTACTTTGCACAGCAAAAATATCTTCGCCACGCACATTTT
Source organism: Commensalibacter nepenthis (assembly GCF_029953305.1). NCBI lineage: Bacteria > Pseudomonadati > Pseudomonadota > Alphaproteobacteria > Acetobacterales > Acetobacteraceae > Commensalibacter > Commensalibacter nepenthis. Next base: position 975,006 of record NZ_JASBAN010000001.1, read on the forward strand.
CATAAATCTCGACAAATACTTCTTTATCTGCAAAACGCTGTACAGAAGCATCGCATAAAGGCATTTTTAACTCTGCAGCAACAGCCTCTGCCAATAAACGATTACCATTCCCAGAAATAATTTTCATCAACGCAACTCCGATATCAATAAGGTATAATTTAATCTATTTGTTATTTATTAATTCTGGTGGAGCCAAAAGACCTTTGCCAGCTCCATTATTTAATGGTTTATCATCTCGCCCAGAAAAATTACTAATCACACGCTTTACGCCCCCTGCGGCTTCTTCCCCAACCGCAGAACCAGTATCGCCCCAATATACATCCAAACTATGTGCAGGCACATCATTAATTTGCATCACTTTCCCTGCTTCTTTACCAGCTTTATCAAGAATATGCCAAGCAATTTCAACATGTTGCACAGGATTTCCTCTGGTTCCAGCGGCACCATCGGTAACACTCACTTTACAATCGACGATATAATCAGCTTTGTCTTTCTTTGATTGTATTTCATTTGATTTATCCTTCAAAGAAGTCACAAATTGTCGAGCAATCACAATATTACCATCTCCTGGTGCTCCTGTGACTCCTTTGAAATAAATCTGAGCAGGACGATTCTTAAGGCTGTGAGGATCTTTTGCCATGACCTCAGCTTCTAACCCTTTTAATACATCCGTCACCATTGGCGCAGTTTGACTTGCAACTTGGGCTAAAATCGTTTCATTACCACTTGCCCAATCTTGCACAGAAACAGGCATCATATTACGGGTTGCAGCAACTTTACCATCAGGAGAAATCACACTAAATTGTGGCGTGACCACACCATCCTTGGATTGCGCTTTCATCATTAATAGCCATTCGCCTTTTTGTGCTGTACCCACAACAGGAGGTATCGTCTGATCGGTCATGGCTTTGACCATATCTTGAGCCAAAATAGCAGAATCTTTTTCTGTTAATAAAGCCTCTGTTGGTACTGGAACAATTAACCGTGCTGGCGGAGGTACTGTTAATTTCCCTCCTGCTGAACCTTCTTTTTTCTCAAAAGGATGAGGCATCGTGACACATCCAACCAATGGGATCATCACCAATAAGCTCAATCCTACTTTGACAAAAGATGTTCTGTGAATACACAACATTGATTATCCCCTTTTATTACAAGCAATCACTGAAATCTGATGCCCCAAAGGTCCTCCTCCAGCAAGTGTCCGACGGCGGTGACTGAAAAAATGCGTTTCATCGCCCAACGTATCTCTGCCCATCAACGCAGCAATAGCGACACGTCTTCTTCTTAACCGATCCACACAATAATGACCCAAATCAAAAAGATATTGGTCATCAGTCACATGTTTGAAAAAGACACCTGCATGAACATCTTGATCTAAAACCTGCTGTTTCATGTCTTCTTTGACTTCATAACGAGACCCATCAATACAAGGTCCTACTACAGCAATAATCTCGTTTGTTTTGGCGCCTAACGCTTCCATCTGTGTGATGGTTTCTTCCAAAACACCACTGGCAGCACCGCGCCATCCTGCATGTGCAGCCCCAACAATACGCCCATCAAATGTCGTAAATAACACAGGTCCACAATCAGCCGTCAAAACGCTGACCGCTATGTCTGGATCATCCGTAACACCCCCATCAACTTCGTGACGATCGCAGTTTTCTTTGGTTACATGCATGATTTTGGCACTATGGACCTGCATACCACCCCATAAATATTCATTAGAGACCCCTATATTCTGAGCAACACGATGTCTATTTTCAGTAATATGTTCAGGGTTATCTTCAGTTTTAATACCACAATTCAAAGACGCATAGCCCCCTTGGGAAACGCCCCCAATACGTGTAAAAAAACCGTGCCGAACTTTCTCTTTCAGCAAAGAATGACGAATAACCAAAAGCTCAGCACTCATTTATTTATTTTTCTTCCTTATTCAATTCAAACGCAGGAGGTACAGGTAAGTCAGGATGCATAATTGCCATGACTTTGAATAAATCCCCCATTGCGCTGGGATCTATTAAACGATAAACAGCCTCTGCAATATGTTTTTGTTCTAGTTCCGTAGCGTGTACTGCTAACATTCTGGCTCTCACAAGCAACCCTAGTTGTTTTAAAAATTCACCTTGGGTTTGAATACCATAAGCCTGCGCGCCTGTTGCTATCACAATTTCTTTTAATGCTAAAAAATCAATATGAGCCGTTAAATCTGCCTCGCCTGGATTAATCAAAGGCGAAACATTCACCCCTCCAGCAATAGCTTGTAACGTATCACCCCACACAGCACTTGCATATCCATAATCAATAAACAGAGCAGCCCCACCGTTTTTGCATATTCTTGTCGCAAGATTCTTTATAATATCTTGCCCAACTTCACAAACCTCAACAATTTCACCTTCTTTCACGGGACGATCAAAAATTGGTGCATGAGGTAATATTTCAATAGGTTTTTGTACTAACTGCCCATCCTGAACATAATGTTCTGCCCATTCATGCGCATTGAGTTTAACAAATTGACGAATGGGTAAAGCATCCAAAAACTCATTGGCAATCAAAATAATGGGCTGAGAGGGAATAGAATCAATCGTATCATACCAACTTATTGACAAATTTGTATGACCAGCAATAGCTTGCTTTTGTATTTGCCGTAAACGTTCAGAAGTTTCTACAAAAATAATAGAGCAATTTTGATAAATATCTGGAGCGGCTTGGCGAATAACACGTAACATATCCGCCATTAGTGTGCCTTGACCTGGTCCAGCCTCTACCAAGGTAATGGCTGTATGGGTTGGCATAGAATGAATAACCGCAATCACCCAAGCTGCGATTAATTCACCAAACATTTGAGAAATTTCTGGTGCTGTTATAAAATCAGCAAAAGGGTTTTTTCGTCTATAATAGGCAGTGTTTGCCGCCGCCATAAAATGATCCAACCTGATCGCTTGACTGTTAGTCATTTCTCGACAATTAACCCTTTAAGCTTTGGAAGACGAAAAGATTGCCAAATAAAGAATGATCCAGCGATAACCATCGGTATACATAAAATCTGACCCATTGTAATACCACCAACGATAAACCCAAGGAAGTCATCTGGCTCACGAAATAATTCACAAAAACTTCGTGCAATTGCATAGCCTAATAAAAAGATACCAGACAATAATCCTGCATGTTCACGAATAGATTTACGATATGCTAAAATCATCATAATGATAAATAACACAACCCCTTCTAAAAGACATTCATAGAGTTCAGAAGGATGTCTGGCACCCACTACATTCGGATAAAACATACGCCATGGTAACCAATCAGGGGCTACTCGTCCAACCAATTCATGATTAATGAAATTAGCAAAACGCCCTAATCCAAGACCTAACGGGACGACTGTGGTAACGCGATCAGAAAAACCAAGAAAACTTAACTTATATTTACGTGTAAATAAAATCAGCGCAATAATAACACCCAACGCCCCACCGTGGAAAGACATCCCCCCATGCCAAACTTTAAAAATCTCTAGAGGATGTGGCAAGTAATATCCAGGTTGATAAAAGAGGCAATATCCCAATCTCCCCCCAAGAATAACCCCAAGGGTTGCCCATGTAAGAAAATCGTCCACTTGCTCTTTGGTTGCAACGATCGGATCTTTTCTGACCAAACGACGAACCAATAACCATCCACAAATCAATGCCGTGATATATGCCATTGCATACCAACGAATGGATAATGGACCAATCTGTAACATCACAGGATTAAGGTTAGGATAATACAATGGACCAAACATGAGCAGCTTTATCTTTCAATGAAATAATCAAAAAAATTATTTACAGGTAAGAATCTGATTTAAGCAAGTAGTCATGAATATAGTGCCCTATTCCATCTTCTAGTGATGTGAATGGTTTCGTATATCCAGCCTTTCTTATTTTATCCATGTTGGCTTGGGTAAAATATTGATATTGCCCCTTTAAAGCATCAGGCATTTCAATGAAATCAACCTTTTTATCGACATTCATCGCACTACACACAGCATATGCCAAATCTAGATAGGTTCTGGCTTGTCCTGTTCCGCAATTATAAATACCACTAATCGCCGTAGGATTCTCTATAAACCACAAGATCATATCAACCACATCCCCAACCCAAATAAAATCTCGGGCTTGACCGCCATCCGCCAAGTGAGCTTGATCTGATTTAAAGAGTTTTGGGGCATTCCCTTGGGCAATATCGTCAAATTTTACTTTGACGACTGAGATCATTTTGTCTTTGTGATATTCATTTGGTCCATAAACATTAAAGAATTTCAATCCCACCCATTGTGGAGGGCAAGGTTGATGGGTTCTGACCATTTTCAATACGTGCATATCGAACACTTGCTTAGACCAACCATATAAATTCAATGGCTTTAATTGATGCACAATACTGTGATTATCACTAAATTCAGATGCTTTATTCGCCCCGCCATAGGTCGCAGCAGAGGACGCATAAATAAATCTAACCTGATGTTGCGCGCACCATTTCCATAATTTCATCGATAAATCAACATTGGTTTGCCAGACTAAGTCCCCATCACGGGCAGTCGTTTCACTAATCGCACCCAAATGCACCACGGCTGTCACCTTTTCTGCAACATCCAAGAAATCATCCAGATTCTCTGGTGCAATAACGTTATCTGGAGCATGTTTGGCAATATTACGCCATTTTCCTTGATTCCCTAACCAATCAACGATAACTGTTTCTTCTTTTAACGCGTAAAGTTTTGCTTGTAAGCAAGAACCAATAAAGCCAGTCGCACCAGTGATAATGATCATAATATTTTTCGAATACACAGATTGTAAGTTAAAAACCAAAGACAAATTTACAAAAAGCATGATACCTAGCTATAATGAATTATACTAGTCTCTATATCTACTTTTTTAACTAGGAGTATAAATTATGTCTGATCCTAAAAAAATATTTGGCGATGCGTCAAAAGCAGCTGGCAGTGCTTTTTCTGTATTTGGCGGCATCAAAGAAGAAATCTCCGGGATTGTCAAAGGGCGTGTTGATGAAATTTTATCTACGCTACATCTTGTACGTCGTGAAGAATTTGAAATTATGACAGAGATTGCCAGCCGTACTCGTTCTGCTCAAGAACAATTAGAAGAGCAAGTTGCAAAATTAGAAGAACGCCTTGCGGAACTCGAAAACAAAAACAAGTAAAATCAACGCAGTCATTGCTGTTTGATTGAAAAATATCACAAAGCCCACCTTACTATTTTTGAAAGGAAATTCTGAATGGATCTTATAGAATGGGCAGATTTTGAAAAGATCGTGATGGTTGCTGGCACGATTATCAAAGTTGAAGAATTTCCAGAGGCTCGGAGACCTGCGTATAAAATATGGGTAGATTTCGGAGCTTATGGAGAGCGCAAAACCAGTGCTCAAATCGTCAGTCTTTATACAAAAGAAGAATTAATCGGCAAACAAATTATCGGTGTCATTAATTTTCCAGAAAAACAAATCGGTCCTTTTCGATCACAATTTTTACTGACAGGATTTGAAACAGACCAAGGGGTCGTCATTTCGACGATTGAACGCCCAGTTCCAAATGGGACAAAAATCTCTTAATCAACATTATGAAAGGAATTTAAAGATGGCAAATTTATCCCCTATTCTCTTAATTGGTTGCGGTCACATGGGACATGCAATGTTAAAAGGATGGTTACAAAAGGGACTAGAGGCTTCTGTCATTGTTCATCGTCATGCGCTTGATTTACCTTCCCCTCATCAACATGTGCAATCTATTGCAGACATTCCGAAAGAGTTCAAACCAAAAGCTATTATTTTGGCAATGAAGCCTGCTCAAGCCACAGAAATCATCCCTTCTTTGGCTCCTTGGACAAAAGAGGCTGTTATTTTATCTGTTCTGGGTGGACGTGACCTTACATGGTTAAAGAATCAATTCGGAGATCAACAACCTGTTGTTCGCGTTATGCCCAATACACCATCAGAACTTAGGCTGGGCATGACCTCTGTTGTTGCTGGCTCCACAGTAACCCAAGAACAAAAACAACTGACTGATGATTTATTACATGCAGTTGGTGAGGTCGCTTGGCTGGATTCAGAAAAAGACATGGATGTTGCAACTGCGATTGCGGGCTGTGGTCCTGCTTATATTTTCTTATTGGCTGAATTATTACAAAAAGTTGGCGAAGAAAAAGGACTTTCAACAAAATTAGCACGTTTATTGGCACGACAAACCGTCATTGGATCCGCAGCTTTACTTGGTCATTCTAGTCAAGAATCCGAAGCGCTTCGCAAAGCCGTCGCAACACCTGGTGGCATCACAGAGCGCGCTATCAACGTCTTAATCGATTCAAAAGCATGGCCAGATTCTTTATCCAAAGCCATTCAGGCTGCGGCTGATCGATCAAAAGAAATGGCTTCCTAGTCCCTCTGTCATTAGACTTATTGAATATAGTAACTCTTTCATAATTTTGGATGTAAATGATGAATAACGAAGCAACAACCCTCAAACTTCTTAACGGTGCGATGAATATTGCCGCCGAACAAGGATGGAACCAAATGTCTATTGTCGAAGCTGCACGGCAAACAGACATCCCTATACATATTGCACGCCAACAATTCCCCTGTAAATCATCCTTACTCCTGTATCTTAATCGTCTAGCTGACGAATCTACGTTGGAACAATCCTACATTGGGCAACCCGTGGCAGATTATTTATTTGATTTATTCATGAGCCGTTTTGATTTTTTCCAAGAGTATCGAAAAGGGTTTATCTCTGCGTTACATACATTACCTTTTAACCCCGCCCTAGCGATCATCATGGGAATCGCAACCCAGAACAGTATGAAATGGATCGCAGAATCCGCACATATCAAAACACATGGAATCAAAGGCATCGCTTGTATTAAAGGGTTAACAGGTATTTGGGCGTTGAATATGCGTGTTTGGATTAAAGACGACACCGCAGATTTGTCACAAACAATGGCATCACTCGATCAAACCATTAAAAAAGCAGGAAAATTTGCACCTTATTTTGTTATTAAAAACGAGGATTCAACCTCAGAAAACCCTTCTGAAGATCAAGATGAACCGTTTATTTCTGAAAAAAATAAATAAAAATTAAAAAAATAAATTTTTCCTCTTTACGTCATCAAAGAAATCGTCTAAAAGTTGCTTCGTAACCAACGTTGGGGTGTAGCCAAGCGGTAAGGCAGCGGATTTTGATTCCGCCATTCGGAGGTTCGATCCCTCCCACCCCAGCCATTCAGCAAATATTATCTAAGGCTGCAACAGTTTAGTTATTCTCTCATTTAAAATATAAATAACAAACATTTTCTAAAAAATATCAGATTATGTCCTTGGCTGAGGCCATATAAAGCTCTTCATTTTTAGTAATTACAATAATTATTTACAATTAGTAATAAAGTAACCTATTTTATATCCAAACTAATTATAGAATAGATATTATATCAATTTGTTATTGAAACAATATTTTTTTAATAATGTAAAAGTGATTAAAGTGAAAATATTTAATAATACTAAAATTCAAACAATATCAGATGCTGGTTTTATCCAAAATAGTTTCGTAAGCATAGGGGATATCGGTAACAAGATTCTGAGACCTTATTACAAAGTTACTGCTCAACAAAACGATTATCCCTTACCCTTGCCTAACTTTCAATTCAGCATAACCAGTATGTTTCCTAATCTAGGTAAAAAAGTAGGCTGGACTTTTCGAGGCTCTATCCATCCCTATGGTCACTTATATGATTCTTATAGAACCTTATAAAAATACTTACGATCTTGGTGTTGGTGTTTGTAATCCCTCACCTCTTGATCTAAAACCTGTTCTTGAAAAGAAAATAACTTTGTTATAAACGATATTCTTTTGCAACCTGTTCTGATAAGCATCAAAGATAATGGCTGTGTATCCTAAAAAATTCAACTTCACTTATCATGGCTATTCAATCCCATGTGAATTATATCCCCCTCACCCTTTGACTAAAAAACCAAAAATTTCTTTATCTATAACAGCTGGGTATATTTTAAAAATCAGAGCCCCACAAAAAACATCCCATACCGATCTGATCGCTATTTTGGAAAAACATGCACCTAAAATCTTTCAACGTATAGAAAAACAGCAAACCCAACAAAATAAACAAGAAAAACTGCAATTCACACAATCTGAAAAGCACCCTTTTCTTGGACAATATTACCCTTTAAACATTTCAGAAAATGTTCATCATAAACCAAACGTTCAGCTCATCGATAACACGCTTCAAATCAATTTACGCCAGAATACACCATCAAAAATTGAGCATCTTCTGGATAGCTGGTATCATTTTCAAGCGCTTGAGCTATTTTCTAAACGGATTCTTGTAATCAAGCCATCTATTCCATGGATTGATTGGGAGAACCAGCCTCCTATATTACGCATCAAGAGAATGACTAGCCGATGGGGCAGCTATATCCATCGTTCCCCCAATATTATCACGTTAAATCAACATTTAATAAAAGCACCCTTACCTTGTATCGATTATGTCATTATTCATGAATTATGCCATGCAAAAGAACTCAATCACAGTAAGAAATTCTATGCCTTGGTCGCCAACATCATGCCAGATTGGAAGATTTATCAATCACAGCTAAAAGAACACAGTTCTTTATTACTTTACAATGCGCAACCAAAAGCGGAAGATAAAAATTAATATTAAAACTTTCATTTATTTAAATTCTTAGTATGAAAACTCAGTTACGCTTTAAAAATATATTTCAATTACCTGCTGGGGTTCGCTCTTTAGCGAACTTGACCTTACCTATTGCTATTAATGATATTGTGGCAGGGATTTTGGTTTCTAGTATAGCAATTCCTGTCGGATTGGCATATGCTAACCTAATGGGTGTTCCCGCGATTATTGGGTTATATGCCTGTATTATTCCCGTCCTGATTTATGCTATTTTTGGCTCTTCCCCCTTTCTAATTATCGGTCCTGACACTGCGGTCAGCAATATCGTCGGAGTCAGCTTAACTGCATTTGCACTAACAACACCCGATGCAAGAATCCAAGGGGCTGCCGCTATCGCAATTGGCGTGGGTATTGTTAGTATTATTGCAGGAAAGTTGCGATTGGGCTTTATTGCCAATTTCTTATCACGCCCCATTTTAACGGGATATTTAGCAGGTATTGGCATTCAGCTGATTATCTCACAATTATCAGTGGTCACACGTATCTATAGCCCTCCTGGCAATGTTGTCGAGCAAATTTTATTCTTCCTTAACCATTTATCCTCAATTCATTGGATGACTTTTGGACTGTCTATTGTCTTTTTTATTTTTATCAGAGCCTGCATCTTCTTTAAACCATCTATTCCTGCACCTATTATTACAGTGGTAATTTCTATACTGCTTTCGTGGGGATTTAATCTCAATCAACATGGAATCATGATGCTTGGAACATTACCCTCTGGTCTGCCCAGCTTTCATATTCCCTCTTTTAACTATTCTTTAACTGATTTTATTGAAACAATCATAGCAATCACCCTCATCAGCTTTTCCAGTGGTATCATTACCGCACGAAGTTTCGCAGCAAAAATAGGGCAACAAGTCGATGGCAACAAAGAACTGATCGGTTTTGGAATTGCAAATATTTGTTCTGGATTCTTTCAAAGTTTTACAGTTACAGGGGCTGATTCCAGAACTGCCGTTGCAATAAACTCTAAAGGGAAAACCTCACTTGTTGGAATAAGCTCTGCAATCACGATTGCGCTTATTATTACTTTTTTTGCACATCCACTCAGCTTTTTACCCTCGGCGATTCTGAGCGTCATTCTTATCTCAACCGCCATCAACCTGATTGATATAAAAACTTTTCGTTTCCTCTTAAAAGTCAGTCATCAGGAAGCTTTCTTTGCCTTACTGACTGTACTAGGTGTTTTGTGGGTAGGTGTTCTACAAGGCATTATCCTTGCTGTTTTCGTTACATTGCTCCACGGATTAATATTATCCGCTAAACCCAGAGATTCCCAACTAGGGATGCTGCCTAATACCAAAGAATTGGTTAATTTACATCTAGAACCCACAGCTATTCCCGTGCCGCATTGTATTATTTATTTATTCGAAGCATCTGTTATTTTTTACAACGAAGAATATTTCTCTAATCGCTGCGCAACCATTATCAAGCAATATGAAGGACAAAAAATCCATTGGTTTATTATCGATGCATCCGTTATGACCAGAGGAGATGCAAGCACTTTATATGCTTTAAACCAGCTTTATATTTTATTACAAAGTAAGAATATTCAACTGGTCATTGCTGGTGGTCATTATGAATTTCGTAATATTATCTACAAAACTGATCTCATTCACAAAATAGTCGGGAAACAAATATATCAATCCGTTGAAATTGCTCTAGAAGAACTCAATAATCTATATAAACCACCTATGGAACCCGCTACAAATGTCTAAAAAAATATGTCTTTTTGCCAATTATACGCAATCGACTATTCTTCCCCATAATGTAAAACATTATTTAAAAGCATTATATGAGTGTGGATGGGAAACCCATTTGGCTTTATCTGGACAAACAATTCTGTCCGCAAATACCGAACATTTTTGTAAACAACATCATATTACGCCCCACTTACGTCCTAATGCAGGTCTAGATTTTGGAGCATGGCAAGACATGATGCATCAAAATATTACACAAGATGCAGATCATATTTTGCTGACGAATGACAGCGTTTTTGGTCCTTTATATCCAATGGATAGTATTTTTTCTCAAAGATTAAATCAGTCCATTGATGTTTGGGGGATGGTTGAAACTTTAGAGATTAATTGGCATTTCCAATCGTGGTTTTTATGTTTTACCAATAAAGCATTTCATCATGAAAAAATTCAAAACCTGTTTAATCTTCCTTTTAAGCACATGCAAAAACCAGAAATTATTCAAAAAGGTGAGCTCGGACTCGGAAAATTATTACAACAAATTCCTCATTTTAATTATGTAGGGCAATGGTCCAAGCTTAAAAAATATCCGCTTCGAGATCCACGACAAACGAACCCAATGCACATGGATTGGTATAGTGTCATTGCCTCTGGTCGAGTCCCCTTTATTAAAAAAGAAGTCATTCGGGATAATTATTTCGGACTTTTCTGGTTGAATTATTACCGCACTTTATTAAAAAATAATTCTTATTTTCCTTTGGAATATATTGATGATTATTTAAGACAATTCCCCAACAGACCTTTGCCCGTTGTACCAAAATGGAAGCGTTTTTTATATTTGCTAAGCACGTATGATACAAAGCTTGCTTGGAAATATTTCCTGAAACAAGGCATTGCTTGCCCCATTATTGATCCAGCCAATAGGAATAAATAATATGCAGTGCCAATTATTTCACTTCAAAAAATAATATTCTCTTTGAATCTGCTAAATTGGGTAAAAAACCATATCCATAATAATACCCACCCTCATAGAGTCCCCAACCACCAAAGGCAAAACGAGAAAAATTGGCTAGAATACCCAATGTACCGTCTATACTAAAACTTGGGGATGGATAAGGAAAGCGCGTTTTATTCCAAAGATCGATATGCCCGCCAATTTGGTTTTTACCCCAATAGTTTGAAAAAGCAATAATTCCCGTTCTGTTGTAAACTTTCTTTTTCCAACCTTTGCCAGTGATATATTCAGGTTTTCCCAACCCACAAAAAGGATATTGTTGTAACCATATCGCCATTTCATCAGCACGTGTTGCAACAGGGATCCCATCAATAATAATCCTGCCAAGCGTTTGACGACCCAATGCTGGTTTTACTGTTTTTTGAGAAAAAGATCTCATATTGATACCCACGCGGTGTAAGGTCAGGCTTAACCTTATCGCACATTGATATTCATATTCAGGGACAGGATTACCTGTTTCTGCATTATTCCATAAATCGGAAAAACGCACACATAGAGTATGCGGGTGAGAATAAAGATAACGATCGGCTGCTAGACCGTTATTCATGGAATATAAAAAAAGAAAACAACCTATTAATGTCAATTTCTGAATGTTCAACATCATCGTAAAAAAACAGTTATTTAAAAAATTTATATTTTTTAAACCTTTATGATACAGACGTTCCTTTTAACGTCCCCTGTTTAATCTGCTGGTAATATCCCAACAGTTCCTCAGCTTGATCTTCTAACGTCGCAATATGATCTTTAAAAGGATTTTCGTAATGATCGAACATAGAAACTTTATCTAATAACACCTCTATTACAGTAACAAGCTCTGCAACATCTCCCTTTAATGATACATAATTTCCATTTACTCCATCAATCACATCTTCAGATTGCCCACCTGGATGACTACAAACGACCCAGACATCCCGCAGTAATGCTTCACGAACCGTCAAACCATAACTCTCTTCCCATTGCGAAGGGAACAACAACACATCAATGCCGTAAAAGAAGTCATCTTTGCCTGCATCATTATATGGTGGAATTGTCACCACTTTTCCTTTAGAGTTCCAATTACTAACATCAATAGGTGAAAATCCCATCTCAACTTTACTATCAATGATTTTTAATTCCCAATCTGACCGAGATAAAGATTTAAATGCTTTTTGAATAACAACAGCTCCTTTGATGACTTCATCCCCAGCTACAAAACCAAATCGCACAGGTGTGTTTTGGAGGCGCTTTGGTCTGTTTTTTCTGGGTCTTTCAATTCCATTGCGATTAACTTTAATCAAAGACTTATCAACGTCATTTGCGATATAAAGCTGATGATGTGTTTCACTCGGACTCAATAACAAAGCAGCTGCTTGCATCCCTTGTTTCATCATCAACATCCGTTCTGTCAAATATCTTACCTCAGGCTCACATCTTTGACACATCCTTAAATCAATTCTATGTTGAAAACAATATTGACCGTTTGATTGCACCATGAATTGACGATTACATAACCACCATGAATCATGAAGCGTAATGACATAAGGAATCTGTTTGCTTTGGCAAACAAGCAGCATTTGTAGTCCCATATTCTGTATAGAATGAAAATGAACAATATCTGGCTTTTCCGCCTCTAAAACCATTTCAAATGGTTCAATAATTTCTACATTATCGAATTGTTGAGATGCATGCACTGCTACTGATAAATCCACAGAATAAACAGTTATATTTTCAACTTGATATTTACATAAACCTCGCCTATCACCCGCAGCGGGTCTGGACGTAAAAATCGCAACTTCTGCATTACTTGCTTGATGAATACGCCGTGCCATTTCCTCTGCAACGAAAGTTGCGCCTCCAAAAGAATATGGCGCATAATATACATTCACAACTAATATTTTCAGATTATTATTGTGCCTCTCAACTTGCTTTGCATATCCAAATACCGGTTCAACCTGTTGAGTTGTAATCACTTCAGGAGCATAATAGGCAACAACATCATGATATGCTTGCTGACCAATGATCTCTCTTAATTCGACATTTGCTGAAAGACAAAGTATTTTTTCCTTCCACTCTGTTGGTGTGTTGGCAAGCAGCCCATTCTCTTGATCGCAAATAAAATCCTGAAAAGCTTGTCGTGGAGAACAAACTGATGGAATACCCAAAATTGATGCTTCTAAATATTTTATGTTGCTTTTTGCGTCATTAAAAAGAATTGGTTCTAAAGGTGCAATAGCAATATCTGCTTGCGTTAACAACTCTAAATATTGTTCATAAGATTGTGGAGGAATATATTTAATTTGTTGAATAACATCTTGGAATTCAACCGGAAGCTCCAGTTCCCCTATTACCCATAGACGAAGCCTTGGATCATGTTGTAAAGCAGATATAATCCCCGAAGAAGCGATGAGGAAATCTGCATTATGAGTATTCGTGCCAGACCCATAAACAATGACCACTTCACCAGATTCTTTGTTTATTAGTTTTTGCTTAATATCATTTTGATAGAGCTTTTGAGCAATGCGCAAAGTGTCCTTGTCTAACGCATTTTCAATTACACAAACTGTTTTTAATCCAGCTTGAGACATGATTTCTGCCAAAGCTTTAGTTGATGCAATCCCTTGATCACATAATAACATTGTTTTACGAAACAAATCCGCACCAAACAATAAAAGATCTTTTTCTTCGGTTGATAAATGATGCATAAAACCACACTCAGCATAATGATCTTGATCTATAATCAGGTCATCAACCTCCCACCAAGGGTTTAATCCTAATCGTTTGGCTTCATTAATTTGCTCTACTACATTTGGAAAAGCAGGAACACGATAAAAAATAACCTCTTTACAAATTTGCAAAAATGATAATGCCGTTTTTTGATCGCGCCAATCAACGATTTGAACATTCCAACCCAAACTCTCTAAATGTTCTGCTTTTTGCTGAACACGATATTTATAGCATTGCGGCAACGTTACTTCTGCAATAATGAGTATTAATGAGTATATATTTGAGGAAACATCGTTCGTAAACTTATATTGATAAATTTTATCCAACTTATCAACATTGATATTTGTTTCGGTTTTAGGATCGTTTTTTAATTTTTCTTCTTTAAAAGAAAATTTATTTACTATGGTTTTTAAAATAGGAAAACGATATGTAAATTTATTATAAACCCCTTTAAAACCATCTTCTTTGTACACCTCTAACAAACGTTTTTTAATAATTTTTATCGGGTATTTTTGTAAAAATTTGCCTTTAACAATATATCCTAATATTCTAATTGGTAATGTAATTTTCCAAGAAAGAGATCTTCTTATACGAGCAATAAGAATATCTTTTTCGTTAATTTCATTTTGTAAAGTTGATAATTGCAAAGCAGATAATTTCAAACTGTTTTTATAGCTATCCAAAATCTTGTTTTGATTTTTAGTATTCATTCAAATTTACAACCTAATAAAAACAAAAAAAGCCAGCTACATGAGTAACTGGCTTTTCAAGAAAATCAAATATGATTATGATGATTTAACGGCAGGATTTCCAACATCAAACTGATTCACTGTTAGGTTAGATATAGAAACACCTTCAACAGTGATTGTGTGACCATTAAGATTCAACACCGCGTCGCCCTTATCGTCGTTTTGAGAATTACGTAATAATTCTGCAAGACTATCTGCATCAAGACCGAAGTTGAAAAGTGCAATTTTGTTATTACTTCCAGTATGAGCAAAATCTTTAATAACAGTAGTTCCATTTTCAGAACTGTTCTTGTCAAACATAAAGAAGTTATCACCAGCACCACCAGTGAAAGTAGAGTTGCCTGTTCCGCCAACCATCACATCGTCGCCAGAGCCACCGGTAGCTACAAAATTAGTGCCACCACCATCAACGGTGTTCGCATAGATTGAGAGCCCAACCGTTGAACCAGAAGCGTTCAATGTTTCGTTACCAGCATCTGCAACAAACAAGCCTGCATCATTACCCGTGGCATTTAAAGTATAGTTCAATTCGTTGGCACCAAAACCAAGAGCCAACCCTTGAGCATTTGCCAAAGTATTACCCTTACCATTTAAGAAAGTAAGAGACTGACTTGCGTTGATTGTATTAGAATCACCTTGAACAACTCGTAAGTCGCCTGTTGCTTGTACAGCATTTGATAAACCACCAGTCATGTAGTTTAAGTTGGAATCATATGAACCATCAAAGGTATAATTACCATATGTACCACCTTCGATTGTACTGCCCCCACCAACGGTCACAACGTTATAATAACTAACGTCACTAACAGAAGCACCTTTGTTGATATTAACAGTCGCATGATAGTTTTCATTCCCACCACGCAATGTAACACGATTTTGTGCTGTGCTGCTTTGGGACGCGATAATGCTATCTTGTCCTTCAGAATTAACTTGGTTACGAATTCCTGACGTAATATCAATCAAGTTTTTACCAGTAGACGCATTAACCGTGTTGCTACCACTACCAGTGATAATTGTATCATTCCCAGCACCAGTTCTGATATCCCAGTTCCCACCGTTAACAGTATTACCTTGAAAGTAAACATTACTTTCAGCATTACCTGCTGCCAGCACCCCACTTTCTTGACCTGCCTGATAAGTGAAACCATTAAGGTTACCAGCAACGATGCGTACATATTGACTAGCATTCATCCTAGCTGAATTAATGGTGACAGCATCAGGTAGAGAATTATCAGTTGTTACAGTTTCCTTATAATTCACAGGGTCTGAAGCATAGTTATAACCACCGACAACGATGTAATCATAACCGTTACCAAGGTTATAAGCACCACCTGCAGTGATAACACCATATCCGATTTTATCTGTAGGCGTTTCGGAATCTTTTGGATTCGCAAGTAATTTATTATACTGATAATAATTTTTAATATCTTCGCTAAATTGATGCGCCAGCTTAAGAGCTTGTGAACCATCTAATGTCACAGCTATGACACTATCGCTTCCACCAATAACAGTTATTCTCTCACCCATATTCTACTTCACTCTTTATTTTTATTATTACAATTTTCATATTTATTTATAAACAACAGCCTGCTTATTTTATAAGTTATACTATATTTATATATAAATATCAATGTTAAATTCAACAATAACTTAATCATTAAAATAACTAAGCTATTGCTAGCAATCCAAGAAAATTATGCAGTTTTAACGGCAGGATTTCCAACATCAAACTGATTCACTGTCAGATTAGATATTGAAACACCTTCAACCGTAATTGAATGACCACTCAGATTTAATACAGCGCTACCTTGTGCATCATTTTGAGAGTTATGCAATAATTCTGTAAGGCTATTGGTATCAAGACCAAAGTTGAAAAGCGCAATTTTGTTATTGCTTCCAGTATGAGCAAAATCTTTAATAACAGTAGTTCCATTTTCAGAACTGTTCTTGTCAAACATAAAGAAGTTATCACCAGCACCACCAGTGAAGGTAGAGTTGCCCGTTCCGCCAACCATCACATCGTTGCCAGAGCCACCCGTAGCTACAAAATTTGAAGCAGCACCAGAAACAGTATTTGCATAAATAGATAATCCAACCGTTGAACTAGAAGCGTTCAGTGTTTCATTCCCAATATCCGCAACAAATAGTCCTGTATTATTACCACCTGCATTCACAGTATACTCTGAACCCTGCGCACCAAATGCAGCCATTTCCCCGCTGATCGTAATAGAGGTTTTGTTAAAAGGATTTAAAAATGTAGCCTTACCGTCAATTCCATAAGTATTACCATCACCATGAACGACTCTTACATAAGCATCTGCACCACTCGCATTGATTGTACTATCGGTTCCGCCTTGATACGTATTTTGACCACCATTATTGAATGTGACTTGTCCTTCACTCCCACCAGTAATGGTACTATCCTTACCGATTGATAATTTGTTGTTGTAACCATTACCACTATCTAAAACTAGCGCGTGATCGCCAAGATTAATGTCAGAATTTGAACCACTTACAGTTACTGACTGGTAGTTTGAAGCACCAGTAACAGTGTCTTGACCTTGCAAATATACACTATTAACACCAGTTCCTAATTGAATTGTGTTTTTACCTGTACCAGTATTAATTCTGTTATTACCATTTGTCGTAGCAATAGTGGCATTGCCATTACCTGTATAAATGCTCCAAGCACCTGTTTGACCAGCACCGTTAAAGTTTAAATTTCCACTGGTATTTACAATTTGTCCGGATTCGCCATCTGCATTGTAGGTAATACCTGACTTTCTTCCTGCCAACACATCAACAAAGTTGCTATTGAAGCCACTATTATTTAATGTTACCGCACCAGACTGAGTATCTGTATCATCTGCTACCACGACATATTCATATGCACTTGGCACTTGATATACACCAGCACCCGTAATCACACCAACAGGAACAATCCCTGCGGCAACATCGGGGTTACTAGAAGCAGTTCCAAGATCAAACACTTGAGCTTTTCCTGATGCAACACCATTATTAATATCATTTTGTAACTGTGTTACTGCATTTTCATCATGCAGCGTAACATCGTTACCTAAGTTTATAGTGTTTCCATTAGCACCAGAAATTGTAACTGTAATTGCCATTTTATACCTCAACGTGAAATTTTAAACTATTTCTTGCTTTATCCTCAAACCCCATAATGAATATTCTAAATCCACTTTTGAATAACGAGGTTTGTAAACAAGAATAACCCTATTAATCTTATACTCATCTATACAGATCTTAATACTAAAAAAGCTTTGCCATTACCTTTTTATTTCTTTTTTAAAATCTATTTAAAAATAACATTTGATTTGATGACTTTCCTCATCACTCTCTGAGAGCATATGAAAAATATGTATAAAAAGCAATTTTTTTGTTAAAGTAACATTTTCAAACAACTATTATTTTATATATTTTTATAAAATATGTATTTAAAGTCACACTATTATAGCAGTTCCAATCATAATTAACAGAGCAAAATTAACACCGTGTGGGAAACATCATTATGACGCAGGTTCACTCCTCTATTCAAACTATTTCTTTAAAAGAAGCGCTATCATTTCAGAATGAAAATTACTTTTTATCTTTCCCCGTATCAGAACATAATTTTCACCCTCACCAAACATTTTTAATCTGGCTTTTGAAAAATGTTGACCCTCAAAAAATAGCTGTTTTTGACAATACCCCACAAAATACACAAGTATTTTTATGCAATATAATACAGTTTTTGGGCATTAACAGCGAATGTTACGGCAATGTAAGTCAGCCTAGAAACCGTTTACACATTAATACACTAATCCCATTAACGCCCGACATCGATTTAGCCGCAATTTCTATGATATACATAGATATCAGCAACGAAATTATCAAGAGTAACCCTTTTTTATCATTTACAGAATCAAACGTTCCTCCAAATAAGATTTTTATTTTTAATAATCTGTATCGTCAAAATTCAATCGCTGAACAAAATCGTCACCTTATTAATCAATGGAAAAGACAATATCCATTTCTAGAATTTTCACATCATCAAGGGTTAATGATTTTATATACAGGCCTATCAACGTGCCAAATATTGACAGAATTATTCGATTTAAAAAACACCCCGAAGTTAGAACAAACATTTAAAATACATTGTGCTGTTACAGACGAATATTGGCAATTAAAACGCCATTCCAACACAACAAGCACTATCAATACCAAAAAACAAATCGTAGAAGCAAAGACAGAAACGTATCTCTTACAACAAGAGATATACTATCGCGAAAAAGCACTTCAACACTCAATCAAAAAAAGCAAAGAAATCGCGGAAGATCAATTAAACGCTTTGTATACTAAGCTGAACGCGTCTACTGGAGAACTGCAAAGTTACGATAGTGCTTTTGATCAATTCACTTTATGGCGAGATAACACACAAGAAAAATTAAAAAGTATCGAATATTTACTTGAAAAATATCGGTTAATTACGTTCTTTTTTCCTAAAAGACTAAGACAACTTCTTACTTTTTTGCCTGCACCAGAAATTCCTCCACCTAGCAAAGAACATCGTAATGTCAGCCCTTTAACTCTGGATAACCCAACGGAATCGCCATGCACCCAAAAAGAATATTTTCAACGTCCTCGTCATATTATTTTTATTGCTGGCGAACCGAATACCCCTGGTGTTGTTTATCGTTGTCATCGTAACGCAGCAGCTTGCATCATGGCTGGACATAAAGCACACGTTATTCATGCATCTGATATTTCACCTAAAGACATTGAATGGGCAGATATTTTGATTTTATGGCGTGTTGAATTTAGCGGTCATATTCTTGGAATTATTGATCTTGCCAAAGAATATAATACATTAACCGCTTTTGATGCTGATGATATCGTGTTTAAACCTCATTTCGCTTATATTGAAATTATTGATGGCATTCGTACCATTGGTACAACGGAAGCAGAGACCTCGCGCACTTTTGGGAATATGAAGCAAACATTAATGCGCACTGATTTTGCTGTAGCCACGACCCAAGAAATGCGTGAACACATGGCTCAAGAGCTTATTCCAAAACATGCTGGTCCACTTGTATTCACATTACCAAATATATTTGATGATGATTGCGTTCGTGTTTCTCGTTTTTTTAATCGTATCAATAAAGCAAATAAAGACGATAACTATGTCCGCATTGGGTATGCCTCTGGCACACGAACCCATCAACGTGATTTTGCGTTGGTCATTCCTGCATTAATAGCAATTTTCCAAAAACGCCCACAAGTTCGTCTAGTTTTATTTAGGGAACCCGAGAATCATCGTCCTATTCTGCATATGAATGAATTTCCAGAACTAGATGATTTTCAAGATCGCATTGAATGGCGTGACACTGTTCCGTTAAGACAGCTCCCTCAAGAATTAGCACGTTTGGATATTTCCATTGCACCATTAGAAGCAGATAATGTTTTTTGTAATGCCAAAAGTGAACTGAAATTCTTTGAAGCAGCACTAGCAAATGTTTGCTCGATTGTCTCTCCCACAGGACCATTAAGCCGTTGTGTGCAACATGGCATTACTGGTTTTATCGCTAACAATACAGAGGAATGGGAGGAATATCTCCTCACACTCATCGATGATCCCGCTTTACGCAAAAAAATGTCACAAGAGGCGTATCATGATGTTTTATGGAATTTCAGCACACAACGCCAATCTCACCTATGCGATACCATGCTTTTGAGCCTTACCGGTGAAAAAGGTGCTGCACAAGCAATGGAAACAATGATTGCACGCAAAGAATATAAAAACCTTAGTATGCCCATCATTCCAGAAAGCGAAATCTTATTCGATCATGATGCGTTACAAGAAGCAGACGTTACGGTTGTCATCACTTCTTATAATTATAGCCAGTTTATCATCGAAGCGATGGAATCTGTCAGAGCGCAGACCTTAAAACATCTTGATATGATTATTGTTGATGATGGTTCGTCTGATGATTCAATAGAGCTGATTATTGCATGGGCAAAAGAACATAAAAATCGCTTTAACCGATTACAACTTCACCGCTCGCTTAAAAACACGGGGCTTGGCGGTGCACGAAATATCGGCATCGCAGCAAGTGAAACGCTATACTCCATGCAGCTTGATGCAGATAATCGATTGTTGCCTAATACATGTGAAAAACTTTTAAAACAAATCAAAGATACTGCTATCGGATATGCTTATCCTCATTTACGTCATTTTGGTGCTGGGGAAGCAATAGGCGGACATGTGCCATTCCATCCTTTACGGTTAACGGTTGGCAATTATATTGACGCTATGGTAATGTTAGCCAAGTGGGCTTGGGCTGCTGCGGGTGGCTATTATGTGCAACGCGATGCGATGGGATGGGAAGATTATGATATTTGGTGCCGTCTGGCTGAATTAGGGATACAAGGCACCCAAGTCAAAGATGCCGTTGCTGAATATCGGGCTCATTTCTCTTCTATGACCAGCACGGTTACTGAACAAACATATCACAAACCCAAAGTAACTTCCTATCTTGCGGCGCGGCATCCTTGGATAAAACTTGTCTTACCTGAGGAATCACCGTGGATTAAGAAAAAGAACAACTAGCAACATAGAAGCCTATATAAGTTGAATATAGGCTTTTTTACACCCTAAAGAGCAATATTATGTTGAAAAGAGTTGAGCTATTGGGTTTATATTTGTTCCTATACCCCCCTTTGCTGATACTCCTCAATTTGCTAATTATCCTGTTACAGAAATTTATCAAGGCGCAAACCATCTTGCTGTTCCAATTACATATTTGGACAATAGCTTTTTCGAATACGAAGCTGCTTTAAAAAACCAAAAAGTAAATTATAAAATAAATAATCTTTGATCTATTCATAAAAAAACGAGACTAAAATGTAATAATTATATATATTATTAAGCAAGAAACATTATAGGGAGATTTTCGATGAATCTAAAATATGCTTTACTTGCTGCTGTTGGCTTTAGTTGTTTAACCAATAGTGCCTTTGCTATTACCCCTGTACCGTCACAACAACCAATCACACCTCAAACCCAGCCACTTTCACCGCAACAACTTGAGGTAATAAAACAAAATGCAATCGCTGGGAAAGATTTAGCCAATCAACCCAATATGACTCCTGCCTTATTAGAGACCATGAAGCAAAGAGCCAATCAAGGCGATGTCCAAGCTCAAAGCATCTTGGGACAAATATATCAACACGGGAAATATGGTGTAAAAAAGAACCTATTCACAGCCAGAGACTGGTATGAAAAAGCAATTAAACAAGGCAACGTTCCGTCTATGATTAACCTTGGTGACATGTATCAAAAAGGCATGGGCGTTCCAAAAAGCTATTCAAAAGCCAAAGAACTTTTCGAACAAGCTGCTGCTCAAGGAGATGCAGTCGCCCAATATAATCTGGGTGTGATGTATCAAAACGGCAGAGGCGTTAAAAAGGACGGTCAAAAAGCCATTGAATGGTATCAAAAAGCCTCAATGCAAGGATATGGCGACGCATTTAACAACACAGGCGTTATTTGTGAACATGGGATTGACGTTGCTAAAAGCAAAGAGAAAGCCGAAGAAAACTACAAAAAAGCTTGTGAATTTAAAAGCAAACAAGGCTGCATAAACTATAAAAGATTACATGATAAAAAATAAGTAATTTATACATAGGTTAATATTTTATACTGCAAAGTCATCTTGGCTTTGCAGTTTTTTTGATGTTCAAATCAAAACTTTGAATAGGCACACTCAACTACCTTATAAAAAATAAAGGTAACGCTATAGTACGTTTGTCCTATATTCCTTTATGACTGATTACCGCAAAATATTTGAATATAACATTCCCATTAAACATTACGACTTCTCAAAATTCCTCCTGTTTTATATGTTAGAAATAATACACCCCTGAATTTTATTAAAAAAAGAGAATTTTTATATGATAATTTCATATAAAAATATATCAAAAGGAGAAAATGAAATATGCGTTACTTGTTGCTATTGAACTAGTCTGTTTTAACAATCATGCTTTTGCTGCTCGTCAATTTTCACAAGAAGTCCTTGGCGAAATATATCAATCTGGCGAATTTTGTATTGAAAAAGATCCCCTTACTGCAAAAGAATAGTATGAAAAACCTACCCAGCAGGGCAATATCAGTGGGATGAATAATCTGGGTGTAAAATATAAATTTGGGATCAGCGTTCCTAAGAATATTGATACAGCTAAGGAATATTATACGCAGACCTACTTACACAAAAATCCAAAAGGATGTGACAATTTATAAAAAATTGAACAATTAATAATTTTTTTATATTCAACCTTTATACTATAAAGCAGCACACTCTTTACAGTATAACCGCAAACTCCTCAGCCCTCTGGCACATTCTCCAACAACTCTTTTACCCAAATCGTGGCATTTCCATCAGATGGAGCTCGCCAATCACCTCTCGGGGATAATCCTCCACCAGCAGAGACTTTGGGTGAATTCGGCATGGCGGAACGTTTAAATTGACTAAAAGCAAAGAAGCGTTTGACAAAAACCTCTAACCAATGGCGAATTTCTGATAGCGCATAGGCTTTCTTTTTCTCTTCTGGAAACCCTTCTAGCCACGTGCCTTTTTGGATGTCTGACCAAATAGAGTAGGATAAAAATGCTACTTTTGAAGGTTTTAATCCATAACGCAAAATATAATATAAATTAAAATCTTGCAGCGCATAAGGACCAATTTTTTCCTCTGTGCTTTGTAAATTTTTATTATCTTGAGATGGAATTAATTCCGGTGAAATTTCAGTATCCAAGATGCGTTGCAGGATTTCCCCTGCTTCATCAGAAAAGCGTTTTGATTGAATGACCCAACGAATCAAATGTTGAATCAAGGTCTTGGGCAACCCACCATTCACATTATAATGTGACATTTGATCGCCCACACCATAAGTGCACCATCCTAACGCCAACTCTGACAAATCACCAGTGCCAATTACAATCCCATGATGATGGTTTGCCAATCTGAATAAATAATCCGTTCTTAATCCCGCTTGCACGTTTTCAAAAGTGATATCATAAACCGCTTGACCTTCTGCATAAGGGTGCTTCATGTCTTGCAACATTTGCTCTGCTGCTGGACGAATATCCAAACATTCCCATTGAATGCCTAAAGTCTTCATCAACGCCTCGGCATTCTGTTTGGTTTCAGAGCCTGTCCCAAACCCTGGCATCGTATAGCCTAAAATCGCTTCCCTTCCCATTTGAAGCTCATCAACCACTTGGACTGCCACTAATAAAGCCTGTGTCGAATCAAGCCCACCTGAAATCCCAATCACTAATTTCTTTGCACCAATCGCTTGGATACGTTGTTTAAGCGCGGAAACTTGAATCATATAGGCTTCAAAACAATCTTGTTCCAGCCGTTGCATATCTGAAGGCACAAAAGGAAAACGCTCCAAAGGTCGCTTGAGCCCAATGATTTCAAATAAAGGATTCAATGTGAACTCAATTGTACGATATTGATAACGCGCAGATTCATTTTGATGAAAACTGCCCATTTGCAAGCGTTCTTGACGCAAAATATCCAGATCGATATCGGCAATTAAACATTGTTGACCTTCTGGAAAACGATCGCTTTGAGCCAAAATTTGTCCATTTTCAACAATTGATAATTGTCCATCCCATGCAATATCCGTTGAGGACTCCCCTTGCCCAGCTGCTGCATATAAATATGCACAAATCCCCCTGACAGACTGGGACTGACATAACAAAATACGCTTTTCCGCTTTACCAATCGTAATATTGCTGGCGGATAAATTGGCTATAACGGTCGCCCCTGCAATACAAGCATGACTGCTTGGAGGGATTGGCACCCATAAATCTTCACAAATCTCAATACCCATGACAAAATCAGGGTAATCTATGGCTGTGAAAAGCAAATCCACACCAAAAGGCACGCTTTCACCCAACAACATGATTTCTTCTTGTGAAATATGCTGCCCACTTACAAAGTGACGCGCCTCATAAAATTCACGATAATTCGGTAAAAAAGATTTAGGAACAACTCCTAAAATACACCCTTTATAAACCACAACCGCACAATTATATAAGGCACCTTTGACCACAAGCGGAGCACCAATCACTAAAACAGGCATTATCTCTTTGGTATCATTACAAATTTGCCCAATGGCTTTGATGGTGGATTCTAATAAAATTTGTTGTAATCTAAGGTCTTCAATAGAATAACCTGTCAAAGAAAGCTCGGGGAAAACGCATAAACCAGCACCTTGTTGACTGGCTTTGACAGCTAATTGAATAATATGTTGTGCATTCGCAAAAGGGTCAGCTAACTTCACAGGAAAATTACATGTCGCCGCTCTCAAGAAATTATGTTCATAAAGAGAATAAAAATTTTTCAAAAGAAGCTCTCCTAGAAGATAGAATAAGGCGAATTTTATACAGCTAAAACCAATAATTAACGGAATTTTCCAGAGTATTTTTTTTCAATTTGATTACTAATAAACACCCACATTAATAGGGCAAAAGAATAAAGCCCATTCATCATCGTCAAGGAAATAGGTAACCAATCAAACAAATAAGACGGCAAATCACAAGGTTTATGAGGGCGGTCGGGCATTTCCATAAAACGTGTTGCTAAATCTTGGGTGTTTCTTGCAATAGCATAACATTCTGGGAGTGGGCTAGCCCACCATCCTTCTTCCACCCCCACATGCACAAAAGATAGTCCCAAACTCGCCACTAAGATCAATACAATAATTGCTTTTACCCATGGAATCAGCTTACCACGTGCCAGCAACAAGAATATTCCTGCAACAATCAAAATACGATATGGCCAACGTTCCAACAAACATAAACCACAAGGAACCATATTCCATGTATTTTGTGCCAACCAAGCAAATCCCAAGGCAAACAGACCTGCACAAACCATAGAGATTCCCACAAGATTCTTGATATATTGTTGCTGTTGATGAGACACAAAAAGACACTTTCAGAATATAACCAATGATAGATTGTTGCATTTTACTATAAAACAATCCAATAGCCATCAAATAATATAATTCATTATATTATTTATTACATATTCCCTAGAATTTTAATGTTGAGATTGAATAGAACGTTCCAAAGATTGCTCTATATCATTCGGAGCATTTTGCCCTTTTTGCTCTGTCGTCGAACCAGATGGTGATTTTACGACAAGTGGTTTATTATCGATCTCACCTGCGCATCCCGCAATACTGACATTATAAAGCGGATGTTCAAATACAGAGACCCCAGGTTCTGCAACAAAAATCCATGCATTAAAAGGATTCATTGGCAGTTTGCTATCTTTAATTGTTACAAAAGCAGCACTGTCTGGGGATAAATTTTCAGGTCTTACAATACATTTACTGACGGAAATACTCAAGGTTTTGTATTCGACAGAACCACCTACAGGAATGGTTAATGTCGTAGCACTGGATTCCAGTTTATTTAAAACCCGGATTTTTGCTTTGGGTTGGCTATACCAAATATTTTCTGACACAGATTGTTTTTGAGGATCAGATGAACTATCCGAAGGAGCTGCATATGCGCTCATTCCCCCTATTGAAAATAAACATATGAATAAAACAACAGAACGCTTTTTCACACCACTGGACTCCGCAACTGATCCACTATTTTTTTTAATATATTCCGCATTTCCTGTTCATCGACCCCCATAATCATCGCATCCTCGAAAGTATCCTGCATCATTTGCTGTAATTCTGCATGATTTTCATTTAAAATTTTAATTTTTTCTTTGCACGCAACAGGTTCTTGATTGGATTGAAGCCATATAGGGTATTCGACCATTTTAATACTCTTTATTCTAATTTTGAAGAAGGAGTATCTCCTGTAGATTTTTGATCCGCTTTGGTTTTATTATCTGTTACAGAGAAAATAAATTTACTTAACAATTCTTGTAAACTGATAGATCCCTGCGTATGGGTCAAAAACTGTTCTGGTTTTAAAACCGCATCATCGCCACCAGGGGAGAGATCAATATATTTCCCACCCAATAAACTGTCACTTGTAATGACTGCAGCAGTATCAACAGGCAAACGAACATCGGGACGCACTGTAAACGTAACAGTCGCTTTATAATCTTTTGGGTTGACTTTTTCATGTGTTACTTGACCAATAGTAACCCCCGCCAGCTTCACATCTGATCCAACACTTAATCCATCAATATGTTCAAATGAAGCCTTTAAAGAATATCCGCCATCTTTACTTTGTCCATGACCAATAATGGCAAAAACAACACTGGTCAGGAATGCTGCAATAACAACAAACCCTGTAATGAGTTCAAAAACTTGTCGTGTGTTTTTTGAAGAAGTAACAACCATTATGAATAAACTCTACCTATTCCTCTGGGGACCAGCTTTCGTAATCTCCAGTTGCTTTTGCACGTTTCCCACCATCATAATCGCTGCCTTGAGGATGATATGCTTTGGCACTGCCTGTGGGGTTAGCATGATATGGTACTTGCCAAGGGTAACGTTTTGAAACAGGAACCGCAGCATCTGCACCATGATGCAACCATACCCACCATTCGGGAGGAACCGCAGAGGGATCCTCGCCTTTTTTATAAATAACCCAACGCTCATGACGGAGTTCCCCACCACCAAGGCGGTTTTGTTTACGGGATTCATAATACGAACGTCCGTCCGCATCTTTGCCAACCAAGCGTCCTTTAAACATCGTGTGAAGGCGTGTTCCAAATGTTGTCATGATCCTAGTTCAGTATATTTATCTATTAATAACGATTATTTCAAATTCTTGTATAGAATTCTCTTAGGTAAAAATATACCCTTTTCATCAAAAAAGAGCAAAAAACTTTTTTAATTAATTTTCTGGTCAATGTTGAAGCGTAAAACTTATCTTCTATTAGCAAAGCTTATCTATATCAAGAGGCTATAAAAATATTCATGTTAAAGCTGAACTTACATCAGTGTAACTTAATCCTTACCAAGGAAATAAATTTTATCCACAATATCCACTATATCCATAGGGCTGTATAAATTTTTACGTCATTATCCTGCTTATATTCCATAAAAAAAATAGTTAAACTTTACCTATTATGAAAGCACAACATCTTTGGAATGGCGTTAGGATGCGCAATCTGCACACTGCGATTGACCCCGATGCACCTTTATATTCTGTAACCATCCCAGAAGATTGGGAAAGCAACGCAGCAACGGCGATCCTTCAGCTATGCCCCGAGCATCAACTGGATGTATCCCCTATCAAAGCTGACGTTTTGACAGCAAACTGGCTGTTGCCTCTTTGCGAGCAAACGGATCAATTCACAGCGCATGATTGGGAAAAAATCCTATTACAAAGACAGGCTTGCCCAAATACCAGCATTTGGAAAAATGATACCAGCCAAAAATTGGGGATTACGATTAATTTAGCAGCCTTTGCATCTACTGAGACCGGATTTGATGCTCAATCCTATCGTCATGTATTGCAAATAGCAGTCGAAACACTGCGTATATTATACAGACAACAAGCCAACTTTATCAATGGTGAGCTTCCCTTTTTAGAACTAGCAGACTCTGTAAACGCTAAGAATGACGATCAACAATTAGAGCTGACCTCTCAACCGAGTGCGGGCATTCTTTATCTCTCTAATTTAGATGCGTGCTTGGCACAACTTGGCTTTGATTATGACAGTAATGATGGCAGAGATATTGCCTGTTGTTTAACCTGTTTTGCTACTTTATTAGCGAATGTAGGATGTGGGGCTGATTTCTTGCCTTTATCGCCTGATTGGAATGCATTACCAGAACTTGCTTCTACTGCAAAAGATATATGGGCGCTGGCTTCTGATGAACCACAATCTCGCCTAGAACGCATTGATACCAGCTTTTCCTTACCAGGAAATCCAACTGATTTATTACTGGGATCAGAAGCTTGTGGATTGGCACCGATTTTCTCTCCATTAAGAGAAGATGGATTGTTAAATTTTAGCACATTGGCACGATTAGCGCATAAAGGATTAACTTTAGAATCTGCCCTTGCAGCTTCTCTTGCTGGCGAGCAAGTCTTAACCCCACCGTCTATACAAGCACATTACGCCATGCACCAAGCTTTGGCTGGGTTTGTCACCCATATGACTGCCAGACCGCATCATATTACCTATCCTTTGTCTGCTAAAGCAATGCTAGCTCGTGGAACGAAAGTGCCACTTCCCCCACGTCGCAAAGGAATTACACAAAAGGCAAGTATTGCTGGACGTGGATTATTCTTACGCACAGGGGAATATGAAGACGGAACCCTTGGGGAAGTCTCTATTGCTGCGACAAAAGAAAGCGCAATGGTCAAAGGGTTATTGGATAGTGTCAGCCAAGCGGTCAGTATTGGTTTGCAATATGGTGCCCCTTTGAAAGAATATGTTACACAATTTGCCTATAGTCGATTTGGAATTGCTGGCACTGTAGAAGGCGACCCCAATGCGCTTTATGCCACATCATTCTTGGATTATAGTTTCAGGGTGTTATCAGATATTTATTTAAATGAACCCCTTGCTGATGCGCCCAATAATTTACATGTTGGTGAGGATATGGTTCCTATGTTACCTTTGGAATTACCAGAGGATGATGAAACGCCACCTTCTTCCCCACATCCTCGTAATCGCAAATTCAAATTGGTTAGTTAAAGGAAAGCAGTATGTCAACCATACAAGAACGCCTGAAAGCATTAAATATCACTCTACCAACCCCTGCTGTACCCGTAGCAAATTATTTGCCAACCGTGCAAACTGGAAATAATTTGATTATTTCTGGTCAGCTTCCTTTGATAGATGGAAAATTATTTGCAACAGGGTTATTAGGCAAAGAAGTTGACATTGAAATAGGTGCCAAAGCAGCCCATTTTTGTATGATTAATATTCTTGCACAAGCTCAAGCTGCTGTCATTGACTTGGAAAAAGTCAAAAGATTGGTTCGTCTTGGCGGTTTCATTGCCAGCACTCCAGAATTCACACAACAAGCTGTTGTCATGAATGGTGCATCTGACCTTGCTGTAGAAGTTTTAGGCGATGCGGGTCGTCATGCACGCTCTGCATTCGGAGTTGCTTCATTACCGATGAATGCTTGTGTTGAAGTCGAAGCATGGTTCGAATTAAAATAGTTCATCTAACTATTCTGATATTTTAAAAGCCCTTTATCGTTATAATAAAGGGCTTTTTTGTATGATAAATCTCAATTAATCAAATTTCATTTCTGGTGGATCTTTTTTAAACATATCCGTTAAAAATGCTAAATAGATAATGCCAAGACATAACCATATAATCCCCAAAGTAAATGCCCATTTATCCAGACTGATGAATAACCAAAAAGTTGTTATTAATCCTATTGCTGGGAAAATAAGATAAGACGCAATTTTAAGCCCTGAACGTTGTTTTTCCCTGACCCAAAAATGATTAATCACCGATAAATTAACAAATATAAATGCTAAAAAAGCACCAAAATTAATAAAAGAAGCTGCGGTCAAAACATCTATTTGCGTGCCAATTAATGCAATCACCCCGCATAAAAGAATATTATTTGCTGGCGTAGAAAAGCGATTGTTTAATTTTCCAAAAAAATTCTGTGGAATAACATTATCTCTACCCATCGCATATAATAAACGTGATGCGCTTGTTTGTGCAGAAACACCAGAGGCAAACTGTCCAACCACTAAACCAATTAAAAAGAACGAAACAAATATATCCCCACCGATTTTCTTGGCAATCTCCATCGCCGCGGAATCAATATGTTCAAAAGCAAAAGATGGGTGCGCTAATTGCACAAAATAAGACGTGACAATAAAAAGCGTGCTCCCCGCCAACGTCACCAAAATAATCGCTCTTGGAATGGTTTTTTGTGGGTCTTTCGTTTCATCGGCAAGTGTTGTTACTGCATCAAACCCAAGAAATGAATAACAAGCCACCGCACCCCCTGCCAAAATATAGGATAAATGCGCGTATTCATTCCAAAATGGTTGTAACGAAAATAAAGGTTTTGTTCCGTCAGTGGTTACATAGTGAATACTCAAAGCGATGAACGCAACAATGATTAAAATTTGAATAATCATTAAGAGGCTATTCACGCTTTTGGCAAATTCCAATCCAATTACATTAATCACTGTTGTCACAACAATAAAAGCAATGAGCCAAATGCTCAAAGAAATACTGGGGAACGCATCATGCAAAAAAGAAGCACCGATAAGCCATATCACCATTGGAATAAAGAAATAATCCAGTAAAATAACCCATCCAGCAAGAAACCCCAACTTGTTGCTGATTGATTTACGAACATATGTGTAAGAAGAACCCGCAACGGGATAGGCTTTTGCCATATGGCTGTAACTTAATGCGGTAAAAAACATAGCCACAGAGGCGGCCAAATAAGCCATCGGGACATTGCCTTTGGTTTGATTAGCCAATTCACCAAAAGTCCCCAGCACAATAATCGGAGCCATATAAGCAACTCCGAACAAAACCACTGCTGCTAATGAAAGAGTTCGTGTTAAATGAGGCACAATTTCTTTTCCTAAAAATTATATTGTTTAAAAAGAAATCCAAGAATAATTAGGAAATAATCCAGTCAGAATTCTTGGCATGATGATGTATTTTTTGACCCGTTATTTTAATCCTGCGTTCTTTTAAATAATTAAATTCAGTTTCAAATTGAGTCATTTGTTTGGGGTCAATCTTCATTTTGATGCTACACTCCTCACGTCCAGCCTCGCACAGTAAATGTCCCATTGGATTCACCATACAACTGCCACCATGGAAAACTAAGCCATCATTTCCCAACCCCACTCGATTGGTCATGACAGCAAACATATGATTCTCTTGCGCTCTGGCCATTATTGCTGTGCGGTGGGTAGACCCATAGGGATCCATATTGCCATTCGTGACAATTAGTAATTCTGTCCCCAACTCTCCCAAAGCACGAGCAGATTCTGGATATTCGATATCAAAGCAAATCAAGAAACCAATCTTGACCCCTCTCCACTCAACGCAACTATAACGATCCCCCGCATCAAAAATACCGTGGTCGGTCAACCATAAATGCGTTTTACGGTAATAGGCTAATAATCCATCCTCTGGAGTAATAAACACAGTGGTATTATAAAATGTACCCTCGTGCTCTTCTGCCATACCCATCGCAATGGCGACATTTTTTTCTTTGGAAAGCGTTTGTAATGTTTGAATATTAGAGCCATTTAAAGGCTGTGATATTGCTTTTAAATTTTCTTTGGTTGGAAAACCACTTAAATATGTTTCAGGGAAAATGATTAAATCCGTTGAAGCTGAACAATTCATAATCGCATAGCATGCTTTATTTAAATTATATTCAAGATCCCCGTCTTTACATTCCAGTTGGGCTAATTCAATTTCAATCATGTTATTCTTACTATTTTACTATAATTATAAAAAATACATTTTTATAATAACAAACCATCCTTCTATAGTAAGAATAAAATATAATATTTCAAAAGTAATATTTACGTGTCACTTATGAAACATACTCTCTTATTTATTTTTTAACTAATCTTATCCCTGCACGTATATTCAAAATTAATAAGCAAATATTCGCGCCCCACCTACAATCAATTCAACCAGTTGTATCAGGATGAAAACGAGATCAAATTGTTCATGTATTGCAAGATATCGCAAGTAAAATGCACACGGAATTAAAACCACCAACCCATTCAAAGTAATGAATGGCATGCTTTTTTTCTCACTTTGAAGCATAGGGTGATCGCTTTTTCCTGCCATTGTAAACCCAGTTCCTCCGACGACCATAAGAGCGGGAATAAGGATAATAAAACCATAAGGAATCAGATATTTAACCATTTTGATATTGTTAATATCCCCTATTAGCTCTGAAAGAACCGTTGAGAACCAAAACACTAATAGAATCATCAACGCAATGCCTCCAGCAATCCGATGCACAAGGGATAAACACTGTTTCCTAGTCATTTCATGGTCTCACTCTTCGTAATAATATTCGTTAAAACATTGACTGTACTATCAAGATCATGTGGATTTAGGTCTTCGAAAATAGCCGTTGCCATTTTCTCCCATTCTGTATTGATCGCATCAAAGGCTTTTTGACCTAAATTTGTCAATTGAAACAGTGAGGATTTTTTGTGCGCAGGATTATGAAGCTGTTGGATATACTCCAGTTTCAACAACTCATCGATGGTTCGTTGCACCGCTTGGCGTGTTAATCCCATCAAGCGAGCAATGTGAGGCACGGTCAATGCTGTATTTTCCAGCCGAATTGCGCCCAGAACTTTCCATTTTGATGTCGTCAACCCATGCTCAGACGCCAACTGATCGCCGATCAAGCTGATATCGTGATAGGCTCTGAAAAGTCCAATAATAATTTTATTTTGTTGAGAGATAGTTTTTATTGTCATAATGACAACAAATTAACAATATGACAATATATTGTCAATATATCTATACTAGTAATAATGTTGAAAAAGATTCGAAATTTATAATAACATTAACAAAAACATTATTATAAAAGGAACGTAAAATTGAATCAGTCTGATGAAAGGAAACTAGCTCCACCAGCATCTACTACTCAAGTGGATAAAAATGCCAAATTATTTACTATTAAACTTCCCAAAAAAGGCGCTTTACAAGAGATCGACACACCTCAAAGTCTGCTATTTATTGGGGCGAATGGCTCAGGAAAAACCCGACTTGGGGCATGGATAGATACTGAATCCAAACAAAAAGAGCGTGTTCATCGCATTTCTGCTCAAAAATCATTGGCAATGCCTGATGATACCCAAATAACTTCAGCCCAAAACGCAATAGACGAATTATATTTTGGTGGAAAGGAGGAATACAGAAAACAAAATAAGTCTAATTTTCGTTGGAATAGTAAGCCTGCTATAACACCATTAGATGATTATAAAAAGTTACTAACTTATCTCTTCTCTGAACATGCTGAAAAAAGCATTCAGTATTTACAAGAATCAAAAAAATCTACTCAAAAAGTTGAACCTCCAATTACTAATATTGACAAAGTTCAAAAAACTTGGGAGAAATTTTTACCTCATAGAGAACTGATTATTGGTAATGCAAAAGTCCAAACAAAAATCAAAGGATCTGAAAGCAACGTTTATAATTGTTCGGAAATGAGCGATGGGGAACGTGTTATCTTTTATCTGATTGGTCAATGCCTTGCCGCACCCGAAAATGGAATTATCATTATTGATGAGCCAGAAATTCATTTACACAAATCTATCCAAGTGCCATTATGGCGAGAAATAGAGAGCCTACGACCAGATTGCTTATTCATATATATGACGCACGACGTTGATTTTGCCGCTGCTTTCTCTGACGCTAAAAAGATTTGGCTCAAAAACTATGATGGCAAATCTTGGGATTGGGAAGAAATTCCAGATGTAGCTGGTTTACCAGAAGCTTTGTTAATTGAAATTTTAGGCAGCAGAAAGCCTGTTGTTTTTGTAGAGGGCGAGAATGGTAGTTATGATGCCTCTCTATATCGGGCTTTGCTGGATGATTTTCTTGTCATTCCTAGCGGTTCCTGTAGCCAAGTTATTCAAAAAGTAAAGGCTTTAAAAGAGAGTTCTCAATTACATCATATGGAAGTCTTTGGACTTATTGATCGAGATCGCCGTACAGCAGCAGAAATTACATCGTTAAAAGATAGTGGTATTTATACACTTGAGGTCGCAGAGGTTGAAAATTTGTTCTGTGTTCCAGAGATTATCACTTTAATTAGTGAAAAATTTGAGAGAAACCCAAATGAAGATAAACAAGCTGTTGAAAAATTTATAATTAAAGCAGTAAAATCTGAATTAGAAACGCAAATCTCTTTGCAAGTTGCTGGTGAGATTAAATATCAACTTAATTGCTTTAATGAAAAAGCAAAAGGTATTGAAGGTTTAACACAAGCGCTTGAGACACTAACATCCAATATTAAAAATAAAATAGAAAAATTTTATAATAACCTTTCATCTCAGTTTAATGAAGCGATAGATACTCATAATTATTTGCTGCTGTTAAAGCTTTATAATAGAAAAAGCCTTGCATCTCAAGTCAGTGAATGTCTAGGTCTTTCTAACGGTGAGATACAGACTCTTGTACTTAGAATGGTAAAAGGTAAAAATTCATCTAAAGTAAAAGAAGCTCTCAAACCTTATTTTGGTGAATTTGCCAGCAAAATTAAATGATAATTTTTTAATAATAAAAAAGGGCTGAGATAACTCAGCCCTTTTTTATATCCTATAAAGGAATGGTCTCTCTAGCCAATGTTGTCAAGGCAACAATGCCAGGAAGGGCTTTACCCTCTAGCCATTCTAGGAATGCTCCACCAGCGGTGGAAACATATGACATATCGTGGATTACGCCTGCATGTTTTAATGCAGAAACTGTATCCCCACCACCAGCAACGCTTTCTAATTGACCAGCTTTGGTTAATTTTGCAGCTTCTTGAGCCACAGCGTTGGTTGCTTTGTCAAATGGTGTAAATTCAAATGCACCCAAAGGTCCGTTCCAAACCAATGTTTTTAATTCGGTCAGTGCTTTGTTCAACAATTCAACGGTTTTAGGACCAACGTCCAAAATCATTTGATCGTCAGGCACAACACTCACATCAACGATTTGAGTTGCTGGGTCATTTTTTAATTCAGCTGCAACCACAACATCTACAGGAAGCAGGATTTTACATCCTTTTTCTTTTGCTTTTGTCATGATGTCACGGGCTGTATCGTGCATTTCTGCTTCTTGTAATGACTTCCCCACCTTTACGCCCTGAGCCGCAAGGAAAGTATTCGCCATTGCCCCACCAATAACCAATACGTCAACTTTAGCAATCATATTGGATAAAAGGTCAAGTTTTGTAGAAATCTTTGAACCACCTACAATCGCACCAACTGGACGTTTTGGGTTTTCTAATGCACGGTTAAGCGCATTGAGTTCTGTTTCCATTAAACGACCCGCAAACGAAGGAAGATATCTTGTCACGCCTTCCGTTGACGCATGAGCACGATGAGCCGCAGAGAACGCATCATCAACATAAATATCAGCCAACGAAGCCAAATCTTGGGACAAGGTTAGATCGTTCTTTTCTTCACCTACATGGAAACGAGTATTTTCAAGTAAAAGAACATCGCCGTCTTTCATTGCATCCACTGCCTTTTGAGCATCTGGACCAATACAATTATCAGCAAAAGCAACTGGCAGTTTGATAATAGAAGCCAATGCCTCGCCTACTGGACGAAGAGACATTTCAGGAACCACTTTGCCTTTTGGACGTGCAAAGTGACTGCACACGATAACTTTTGCACCTTTTTTGACAAGCTCTTGAATAGTCGGTGCTAAACGCTCTAATCTTGTTGTATCAGAGATTTTGCCATCATGAACGGGGACGTTCAAATCCCCGCGCAATAAGACTTTTTTACCTTTACAATCAGCAAGATCATCAAGCGTTTTAAATGCTTTTTGATCGACCATGATTATTTGCTTCCTAATAATACTGCTGTATCAGACATACGAGTAGAGAAGCCCCATTCGTTATCATACCAACCCGCAACACGGATCATTTTGCCACCGTCGATAAACCCTGTTTGAGTTGCATCAAAGGTTGAAGATACGAATGTGTGGTTGAAATCAGAGCTAACCAATGGTTCATCATTATAAGCAAGGATACCTTTTAACGCACCTTCAGCCGCTTTTTTGAAATGTGCGTTCAGTTCTTCAATTGAACCAGGAATTTTGCTCGGCACGAATTCAAGAGCAACATAAGAAACATTAGGGGTTGGAACGCGAATAGCAATACCGTCCAATTTTCCTTTTAATTCAGGAATAACCAAAGCCACGGCTTTAGCAGCACCTGTGGTTGTTGGGATGATATTTTGAGCCGCAGCACGCGCACGATGTAAATCTTTGTGCAATGTATCAACGGTGCGTTGATCGCCTGTATAAGAGTGGATGGTAATCATGCTACCAAATTCAATTCCAACAGTGTCTTGTAATACTTTTGCAATCGGAGCAAGACAGTTTGTTGTACAAGAAGCATTAGAAATCACAGTCATATCACCTGTGATAACATGTTGGTTCACACCATAAACAATTGTTGCATCTACTTCTTTAGCTGGCGCAGAGATCAATACTTTACGAGCGCCTGCTTTTAAAAGTTCGCTCGCAGCTGCTTTGCTTGTAAATAAACCAGTACATTCCATAGCAACATCAACACCTTGCAGCGGTAATTTGCTTGGATCTCTTTCAGCTGTGATTTTAATTGGACCAAAAGTTTGACCTGCATGTTTAATGGTCATGGTATTGTTTTCAACGGTAATATCCGCAGGCAAACGACCGTGAACAGTATCATATTTCAACAGATGTGCGTTTGCTTCTGCACTACCAAGATCGTTAATCAATACGACTTCTACATCTGTACGACCTTTTTCAATAATACTACGTAGTACTAAACGACCAATACGACCAAAACCGTTAATTGCAACTTTAATAGCCATGATTATAAAATCTCCTTAAGATATATTAAGTTACTCAGAACTTAAAAACACGTTCTGTAAATTTATCAAGCTTTCAATATCATACTCAAATTTTGAAAATCCGTCACAATTTTTTAATGAATTTAAGGTTAAAAATTTACATTTTTTCGTCATTTGAAAATTCTTGATTTTCTAGAAATAAATTAGTCTGAGAGCCTTATTGTAAACTTGTCAATAATTTTTTGATTAAAATCGAAAATTATAAAGCACAGCCATAGTTACACGATTTTTTTACAAATAGAAGATTGTATTAAATTTTATAATTTCTTATGATGGTAAATCTGTGTGTAGTTTATGCTGATATCGTTAAATTATTTTTAATTTCATGTTTATTTTACAGGCAATCTTCTTTTGAATATGATAAAAGCAAAATTCTAAGTGCATAACTTAGCTAAGCTCCTCTTTTTTAAAAAGAACTCTTCAGTCAAGATCGTTTGTAAATAGTATAAAACATGACCAGATATTCTCAATTAATTCTTGGCACCAGTTGTCTTTTGATGCTGGGTGCTTGTCAACTTATTGACCAAAGAACCTTTAACCCCAGTGCGGGGCGCAAACCTGTTCCATATGTTCCGCCTGCACCTCCGGCACCACCTCCACCGGCACCGCCAATTGAAATTGTGCAAGGAACGCCTGCTGAACAATGGGCAAAACCTTTACGCAGCTTGGTCAAAGATGCTTTACAAAGAAAATCAGATGCCATGTTTATTGTAACGATTTTAACTCCTATTTCTCAGAGCCCAGACGCACAACAAGAACAAATGCAAAAAACAATCCAAGAGAATGCTGCAGATGTTGCAAACGCCATCGTCAAAGCAGGGGCAAGACCAGAACAAGTCCATATGGTTGCCAAAGCAGATGGTTCAGTTCAGAAAAATGTGGTTCAAGTAACGATTCAATAACATACTATTTAATAATAAAGAGCTTTACATCGTTATGCACTTGGAAAAGAGTCTTTATTATCTTTATAGGAGTAAGCTTCAGTGACAGAGCATGCGAGATCAGCGCATCCTTTTTACGCATATTGTCAGACCGCATTACAAGAAATCGAAGAACAAGGACGTTATCGCAGATTTACTTCGTTAAGCAGACGATCCACAGAATATCCTGTATACGATCAAGGAAATATAAAACAACCTGAAAAACCCGTTACCGTATGGTCGTCTAATGACTATTTGGGAATGGGTGTTGAACCCGAAGTCATGAACGCTGCCATCGCCGCGATCCAAGAATATGGTGCAGGCTCTGGCGGAACCCGTAATATTGCAGGAACACATCCTTTACATGTGGCTTTAGAAGCTGAATTAGCAGACTTACACGGGAAAGAAGCTGGCTTATTATTTGTATCTGGTTACGTTTCGAATCACGCAAGTTTACAAACGATCTTGAATAGTATGTCTGGCGAATGGATTACTTTTTCAGATCAACAAAACCATGCATCGATGATTGCTGGGATCAAAGGCGCAAAAAAATCACAATGCATCATCTTTAAGCATAATGATTTAATTGATCTAGAGGAAAAACTGGCTTCAGCCCCTACCACAGCACCTAAACTCATCGCTTTTGAAAGCGTTTACTCTATGGATGGCGATATTGCTGACATTGGAGCAATTTGTGCATTAGCACGCAAATATAATGCGCTAACTTATTTAGATGAAGTCCATGCCGTTGGCCTTTATGGCAATCAAGGCGGTGGTATTTCTGAACGAGATCAAGTTGCGGATCAAGTCGATATTATCGAAGGAACCCTAGCCAAAGGCTTTGGCGTTCATGGTGGATATGTTACTGCCAAAAAAGAAATTATTGAATATTTAAGGTTGGCAGCTTCTGGGTTTATTTTCACCACTGCTTTGCCTCCATCAATTGTTGCGCCAGCCTTGGCCAGTATCAGACTTGTTCGCCAACAACAATGGCGCCGCGAGAAATTATTTGAACGCGTCCATAGTTTCCAAAAGAAATTAAAAGCAGCTGGGATCCCCTTCATAGAAACAGAGAGCCATATTGTACCTGTTATGATTGGGGATGCTGAACGTTGTAAAGAAATCAGCAAACGCTTGTTAGAAGAATATTCTTTATATGCAACCCCAATTAATTATCCAACCGTTCCAAAAGGAACAGAAAGATTGCGCCTGACCCCTAATCCATTCCATACAGATGCGATGATGGACGAGATGGTTCATGCGTTAAAAGCACTTTTATAAACTATAAAGGCGACTATCTCTTTTGAGTTAGTCGCTTTTTCTAGCTAAACGCTATTGAGTAATTGAATTACTTTCAGCAGGTGCCACAGCTTTATCTTTTAAAATCGTCTTTAATGTATCATAACTGACCGCACCAGGAATGATCTTGGATGCATTAATAACCAAAGCTGGTGTTCCATC
Source organism: Commensalibacter nepenthis (assembly GCF_029953305.1). Lineage (NCBI taxonomy): Bacteria > Pseudomonadati > Pseudomonadota > Alphaproteobacteria > Acetobacterales > Acetobacteraceae > Commensalibacter > Commensalibacter nepenthis. Next base: position 1,014,889 of record NZ_JASBAN010000001.1, read on the forward strand.
AATTCCTAGGTCTCGTAATAATTTTACATTATCTTCTAAAGCTTGGGTTACAGAGGCTGCTTTCATATCTTGAATCAAACGATCACCATCAAGCTTTTGTTGTTTAGCAATTGCTTTAATGGTGTCTTCGGTAATTTCTTCTTTGGAATCCATAATTGCTTTCATCATTACAACATAGCCATTTTGACGTGCAGCCGCAGCAATTGCTCTGGATTGCAGAACGCTATTTTCACCAAGAATAGGCACAACTTTAAAGATAATTTTTACATTTTTATCTTCTTTGGCTAGTTGAACCAATTCTGGAAGCACTTTTTTACAATATGGGCAGCGAGGATCGTAAAATTCTACAATTGTATTTTTGGCATTCGGATTGCCAATTATACCATCAGTTGACAACACATTGTTCAAAACATTTTTCTTGTCAGCAAGTGTTTTCGTTGCAGATTCTGCTTTTTGTTGTGATCTGGCTTTCTGAGCTGACACCACAGCATCTTCTAAAATAGAAGGATCGTTTTTCAAAGCATCACGAACGATAGAAACAATTTCTTTACGTTGTTCTGGACTGAAACTATTTACACTTTGTGCATGAGCAGAAAGCGACGCAAATGCTACACCTGATAATAAAGTAAGCGATAGTGGCAAATAAAAAAAGCGCTTTAACGGCGACAATATCATTCAAAGTCTCCTGGAATACAAAAGTAAATTTATTTTAAGTTATATAACATTATACAGGATTATCCTTGTTATGTTATAAAAAAAAACTTATCAATAGAATTGGTATTCTATTTGCTATTTATGGTAAAGTTTAAACCTGATTTTTATCTGGTTATTCATCGGAGAGCAACCGCGTGTCTAAGCGTCATCATACCTTGTATAGTCATTCTTATTCAAAGGCTTGTACCTTTTTAAAACAGCCTGTTCATTCTTTTCAAACCAACAATACCTGGTTGAAAAAAACAGGAACAATAGCTTTGTGCTCAATCCTGGCTTTGTCTGTTACTGCCTGTGGTGGTGGCAATACAGGACATAAAGCACTCAAAAACGAAGCCATGCAAGACCGTGTTACAGGATATGTGGGAAGCATTGCTGCGGATGAACCCCAAGCTGCAATGGTTGCTCGAGACGTTTTAATCAGAGGGGGCAACGCTGCTGATGCTGCGGCTGCACTGGGCTTTGCATTAACGGTAACCCTTCCTTCTCGTGCCTCACTGGGTGGCGGTGGTGCATGTATCGCCTATCGTCCAGAACAACCTGCGCAATCGTTTCTGTTCCTGCCACAACCAGGGACAACCAAAGGAAACGCGGATCGACCAGCAGCAATCCCCATGATGGCACGTGGATTATATTTACTGCAAGCCAGCAATGGTAAAGCCGATATCAATGATATTTTACAAGTTACCAGTAATTTAGCAGCCAATGGTGTCACTGTTTCCGATATTTTTGCCAGTGATCTAGCCTCTGTTCAAGGGCCATTATTCCAAGACCCTGCAATGCAAAAATTATTTACCCGCAGAGACGGTACAACTTTACAAGCAGGTGATATGTTATATCAACCCCGTTTGAAAATCATTTATGATCGTTTAACCACCGCTGGAATCTCTGATTTATATATTGGCTCTTTGGCACACAGCTATATACTCGGGGCACAAAATGCAGGGGGTGGATTAAGTGGGGCTGGCTTCAGAAATGCTCTGCCTTCTACAGCGCCTGCCTTATCCCTTTCGCTCCCAAACAAAGAAACGCTCTATTTAGTGTCCCCGCCTGCTGATGGTGGTCTGGGGATGGGAATGGCTTGGAAATTACAACAAAGCAATGCTTTAACCACGTCACAAGGAACTGTTGCGTCATGGCGTGCCAGTAACCCCGTTTCTTTCAGTCAAAAAGACATTCTAGCGCAAGAAGAAAAAGCACAATCTTTATTAAATGCAGGTCAAGCGGGCAATGGCACTTTGCCATCATTACCCGCATCAACCTCTTTTACAGTTGTGGATAGAAACGGAGAAGCTGTTTCTTGTGCGTTAACCATGAATAATTTATTCGGAACGGGTCGTATTGCAGGAACAACAGGGATCGTAATGGCTGCATCCCCCAATGCTACACCACAACCTTTATTAACAGCAGCGATTGCGACTTATAAAAATCGCTTTCTTGCTGCAATCAGTGCATCTGGACAAAATGACGCCGCTGCCGCTGGTGCAGAAGCCTTAAATAACTTACTTGGCTCTGGTAAGAATAGCAAAAATTCAGCTATTGCACATGCTAATACACCACAAGGGCGTGTGAATGCAGTCTATTGCCAAGATGGACTACCAGGAAATACCAATAAATGCCGTGCTTATACAGACCCTCAAGGAGCAGGGTTGGCTTTAAGTAAAAGATAAGCATTCATATAATTTATATCCTCTTTCAATGTCACTTTTTTATTACAGAAAGTGACATTAATATGCTCAATATTTTAAATTTATTGCCATTCTAAATATTACAGTGAACATATTGTTACCTATGTAATATCATACAAAATCAGTATAATGATGGTACTTATATTTATTCCTCTCACGGCACTAAAATCCTTTTAGTATCACTTTTGCAAAATATCAAAAATAGATCTTCTCTATTTCTTAAATAGGGAATTAATACTATACTCTGCTAAAAACATATCGTGACATATTCAACCAACATGATCTTAAAATCTCTTTTCTTGAGTCAGATATCATTATTAACGTTAATAACAAAAGAGCATTGAAATAAATGGATAAAAATAAAGCATTAGATGGCGCTTTGGCACAAATAGAACGTGCTTTTGGCAAAGGTTCTATTATGAAAATGGGTGAAAAACCATCCATCCAAGTGGAAACCATTTCAACAGGGTCAATTGGACTAGATATTGGTCTGGGAATTGGTGGGGTGCCACGAGGGCGAGTTGTTGAAATCTATGGTCCAGAAAGTTCTGGTAAAACAACAATGGCACTGCATATCATTGCTGAAGCTCAAAAATTGGGTGGAACATGTGCCTTTATTGATGCTGAACATGCTTTGGATCCTGGATATGCACGCAAGTTGGGCGTTGATATCGATAATCTATTAATTTCTCAACCTGATGCTGGCGAACAAGCGTTAGAAATTGTTGATACATTGGTGCGCTCTGGTGCTATTGATGTTCTTGTCGTTGATAGTGTTGCAGCCCTAGTTCCTCGCGCAGAATTAGAGGGAGATATGGGTGATAGTCACGTTGGACTTCACGCACGCCTTATGAGCCAAGCCCTTAGAAAATTGACTGGGTCTGTTTCTCGTTCAAATACATGTTTAGTTTTCTTGAACCAAATTCGCCAGAAAATTGGCGTTATGTTTGGATCTCCTGAAACCACAACTGGTGGTAACGCACTTAAATTCTATGCCTCTGTTCGTATGGATATTCGTCGTATCGGTCAGGTCAAAGATAAAGAGGAAATCTCTGGTAACCAAACCCGTGTTAAAGTTGTTAAAAATAAAATGGCACCTCCTTTCCGCCAAGTCGAATTCGACATTATGTATGGCGAAGGGATCAGTAAAACAGGCGAGCTTATTGATTTAGGTGTCAAAGCTGGAATCGTTGAAAAAGCAGGCTCTTGGTTCTCTTGTGACGGTCAACGCATTGGACAAGGACGTGAAAACGTTAAACAATTCCTGCGTGACAATCCTGAGATGGCACAAAGTATTGAACAACGCATTCGTGAAAAAGCTGGCGTCGTTAATGATGCCATGATGACGGATGATACTGAAGAACCATCAGCAGATCTATTAGACGAATAATATTCGTTTACAGCATTTAGTTATAAAAAAAGCCGATATAAATTATCGGCTTTTTTTATTCAAAAGAATAAACTGAATTACTCTGGATTTTTTTCTTCTACAACTTCAGTCGTTGAAACCTCTACATTCGTATTTCCAACTAACCCTGCTGCAAATTCTTCTGCTGAAAAATCACGTAAATCTTCGGCTTTTTCACCAACGCCCACCGCATGAATAGGCAATTGGAATTGTTGAGCCAAGGCAATCACAATACCACCCCGTGCAGTACCATCTAATTTTGTAATCACCAGTCCGGACACATCCACCATTTCTTTGAAAATACGAACTTGCTCAATCGCATTTTGTCCTGTTGTCGCATCCAACACCAATAAAACGGAATGCGGAGCCGTCTCATCAAACTTCCGCATAACACGGATGATTTTAGCCAGCTCTTCCATCAATGCAGATTTATTATGTAAACGACCCGCCGTATCAACAAATAATAAATCTGCACCCTCATTCTTCGCACGCTTTAATGCTTCAAACGCCAATCCCGCAGCATCCGCACCAGGTTTGCCAGAAATCACAGGGGCACCAACACGATTTCCCCAAATTTGTAATTGTTCAACCGCAGCAGCACGGAACGTATCCCCTGCCACCATCATTGTTTTTAGTCCTTGATCGCCAAAAAACTTGGCCATTTTACCAATCGTTGTCGTTTTTCCAGTGCCATTTACCCCAACCATCAAGACAACATGAGGTTTCAACTCTGGATTAGGTTTAAAAGAAACCGTTACAGGTTGTAAAACTTTTGCAATTTCTTTGGCCAACGCATCTTTGATTTCTGTATCTGTAACTTCAGCTCCGAAACGTGTTTTACGAAAAGTCTCAATTACATTTTCCGCAACCTCTGGACCAAAATCAGCTGCAATCAAAACTTCCTCTAATTGCTCCAAAGATTCTTCATCTAGTCGGCGTTTTGTAAAAACAGAAGTAAGGTTTGTTCCTAGTTTTTGTGTTGAACGGGATAAACCTTCTTTTAACCGTGAAAAAAAACCGAGTGCCATTTATCTTCTTTCCACTATGATACCATCAGAATTGCCCGAAATTACATGGGCAGAAATTATTTCACCTGGAGTTGCCAACTCCCCTTGCAAAGTTGCAAACGCAAACTGTTCAGAGTGACCACGATCTGGTGTTTCCATTAATATATGAACTTCTTTACCAATCAATGATTCATGAAAAATTGTTGATGAATGAACACCCAATTCTCTTAATTTTGCCGCTCTTTCCTTACGCACAGTAACCGCAACTGCGGGCATTTGTGCTGCTGGCGTATCTTTACGCTCGCTATAGGGGAACACGTGTAAATAAGGAAAGGCTTGTGCTTTTAAGAAATCATAGGTTTCTTGGAAATAACCATCATCTTCGGTTGGAAACCCTGCAATAATATCTACGCTTAAGCCAATATCAGGACGGACAGAGCGTAATTTTTGAACCAACTGATCCACATCTGCGGTCAGATGACGACGTTTCATGCGTTTTAAAATCATATCTGATCCTGCTTGAACAGATAAATGCAAATGAGGCATTAATCGAGGCTCTGTTGCCAACAATTCCCATAATGTCTCATCAAAACCAATAGGATCAATTGAGGATAACCTTAACCGTTGTAACCCTGGCACGGTTTTTAAAACAGCCTTACATAAATCCCCCAGAGCCAATTGATCGTCTTGATCACTTTTCCAAGAGGCAATATCAACCCCAGTTAAGACAACTTCTTTATAATCTTTCTCAACCAACGCTCTGGCTTGATCGATAACACCTGAAATCGTAACAGAACGTGAAGGTCCACGACCAAAAGGAATCACACAAAAAGTACAACGATGATCGCATCCTTGTTGAACTTGCACAAAAGCCCTTGTTCTGCCTGTAAATTCAGTGACAACTTGAGCAGCTGTTTGTTTAACAGACATAATATCGGATACTTGATGACCTGAAGCAATTGCCTCATTTGTCCAATTTTCTGCCTGTAATTTATCTTCATTCCCCAAGACCTGAACCACACCAGGAAGCTCTGACCATTTTTGAGGGTTTAATTGTGCAGCACATCCTGTGACCACAATGCGCTTTTGGTCATCTTGACGATTTAAACGTCGAATGGCTTGTCGTGCTTGGCGTTCTGCCTCGGCAGTTACCGCACACGTATTCACAACAACAACATCCCCCAACCCGTCTGCGTACTGTCCCATTACTTCACTTTCATAACGGTTTAAACGACAGCCAAAGGTCAGAATTTCAGGTTTTTGCGGTGTCTTATCGCTCATAAAGGATAATTACCCAAATCAAATTGACCTGTGAATGAAAAATGAACAGCACCCGTCATAAGCACATTGTTGGTTTCTTCATCCCATTCAATAATGAGGTTACCACCATCCATTTTGACTTCGCAATAACGATCAGCAAACCCACGACGCACGGCATTCACCACAGAAGCACACGCCCCAGACCCACAAGCCAACGTCAATCCAGCCCCACGTTCCCAAACACGCACGCGCATGCTTTGACGATCCAACATTTGCACGAAACCAATATTCGCACCTTCGGCAAACAAAGGATCTTTTTCCAGCATCTTTCCGGAAAATATAGGATCAACAGTTGATAAATCTTCAACAAAGAATGTCGCATGAGGATTTCCCATAGACACTGCTGCTGGGTCACCAGATAAAGGTAAATTCAATGTATCCACATCACGAGATAATGGAATTTCTTGCCATTTCGTTCTGGGGTGTCCCATATTGACTTTCATCGTATGGTCATCAATGATTTCAACTGGCAATAAGCCTGCATTCGTTTGTAAGATAAATTTCTTACGTTGATATTTATGATGCAACCAGCCAGCAACACAACGTGACCCATTGCCACATGCACCAGCTTCATCACCACCCTCGTTAAAAAACTGGACATAAATATCAGCGTTGCTGTCCTTTGGTTTAGAAAGAACGATTAATTGATCACAACCAATCCCATAACGACGATCACATAATATTTTGATTCGACGTTCACTCAATTCAATATTATGAATAGAATTATCGATAATGACAAAATCATTGCCAATACCATGCATTTTATAAAAAGGAATGTTCATTATTCTTCTAAATACAGTTATAGACTATAAATTCAATTTACCAACAAATTATAAAAAGCGCTAACTTTTTACATCATGAACCACTTAAAAGATTTTCATCCGCGATCTTTCGACATTGCAAGCAACGAAAGTGACCTTCAATATTATACAAAGCACTCTGTTCCTCCTATGCTGGATCAAGGTGGTTATAAGGCAGTCGAAGCCTTATATCACACTCTGATACAAGAAAGCGATACTATTCTTGACCTAATGTGTGGTGCGGACAGCCATTTACCAACAAATGCGACCTATCAAAACCTCATTGGTATTGATTTAAATCCGCAAGCATTAAAAGAAAATACTGCCCTAACTCGCAAAATTACACAAGATATTAACGATAAAACAGATCTGCCTTTGAAAGATAATAGCGTTGATTATCTTTGTTTATGCTGTGTATTTGAATATCTGCGTCATCCGTTTGCCACACTAGAGGAATGCTTACGCATCTTAAAACCTAGTGGTCGGATCATTATTTCTTTTACCACCCGATTTTTGCCTTTACGTGCCACGGCTTTGTGGCAAGCGTTAGAGAGTCAAGATCGTCAAGGGTTGGTCAAAGTATTGTTGACCCGCGCAGGCTTTACCGACTGCGACCAAGGTGAAGTCTATCCACCCGAAGATCAAAGCGTGTGGAAAGATCCGATTTATAGTGTGGTGGCGAGGAAAGCTTAAAACTCATATTATGAAAATGTAAGAATTGATCGCGTTGTTTACAGTGATATGGAATATTACTGTAAACAACGCGATCAATTCTTACAAATAAGAAAAGCTCTTTTTAATCAGGGCTTTTCTTTTGTTCAATATTTATTTAGCGTTGGGATATTCTGTGCATAACAAACGATAAGGTGCTTCGTCCTCTTCAATTTTTGGAAAACGCCCCATTTCTTCATAAAAACGATTATCATGTTCATCATCATTACACATGGAAACTTCGCCAAGTAAAACAGGCCCCGTTCCTTTTTTAATCTCAAAATCATGATACATATAAGGATAAACAGTAATGCTTTCCCCTGGTGTTAATTTGACCTGAGAACCTGCTGGAACTTCTCTTTCACGACCATCACAGTGAACTTTGACTGGATTGACTTTATCCAATTCTCCATCTTTGGTAGAATTATACACACGAATTAAGACATTCCCACCACCACGATTAATAATGTCTTCCATCTTGTTCCAATGGAAATGCATAGGGGAATATTGACTTTCTTCTAAATAAAGTAATTTCTCTGCATATGTTTTCGTATATTTTTTATTTTTTAAATTACCATTCCGTAATGTTATTAATGAAAAGCCAATCTTGTTAAAATCCCCTTTGCCATAATCTGTGACATCCCAGCCTAATAAATTATCGCGAATCTCATCATATTCATGGTTTTTATCCGCCCAATCTTTGGGGGTAAAATGACAAAATGGTGGCAAAGAAAAGCCAACTTTTTCAATCATTCCTTCCATTGCTTTGATCGCACGATTAATTTCTGAGCGTTTCATTGGGGTTACTCCTTGATATTTCTTTAAAAAAAACTTATTATGTAGTAATATCTACAAAATAATTTAATCTATCACATTTTGGCAAAATCGATTATACACAAAAAAGCCAAAATATTTCATATGACATCTCAGGTTTTAATGTATTTGACTGCTCCCACCCATAATCCTGCTTTTGCATTTGACGATCACCTCTCCTTGGATCATCACTTTTATCATAGTGACTCATCCACTTATGTCTCTCTTTTCTTAAATTTTAAGAATAAATAAACTTTATCGGATTTTTAGATGCCGTTTACACAAATTAATTCCTCACTTGCTCACGCTCTTGAAAATAAGGGTTACAAATCATTAACCCCCGTTCAGCAAGCTGTTTTAGAACAACAAGATCCTCATCAAGATCTGTTGGTTTCTGCACAAACAGGATCAGGAAAAACCGTAGCTTATGGTATTGCTATGGCCCCAACTCTTTTGGGAAACAAAACACATTTTAATGCACCCAGTGCACCTCAAGCGCTGATTATTGCGCCTACCCGTGAGCTTGCGCTACAAGTTCATCAAGAGCTTACTTGGCTCTATGCAGATACAAATGCAAAAATTATTACTTGTATTGGTGGAATGAACGTTCGCAAAGAATCTTTTGCATTGGAACGTGGATGCCATATTGTGGTTGGAACACCAGGTCGTTTATGTGACCATGTTCGTCGTCGTCACCTAGATTTATCTGACCTAAAAGTGATGGTTCTAGATGAAGCTGATGAAATGCTTGATCTTGGTTTCCGTGACGAGCTAGAGGAATTATTATCTGCTTGTGCGAATGAACACAGAACGTTGTTATTCTCTGCAACCATTGATAAAGCAATTGAATCATTAGCAAAACGTTATCAAAATAATGCCATTCGTATTAATACTGTTTCAACTGCACAACATATCGATATTGAATACCATGCGGTTGTGACACACCCCAAAGAGGTCGATAACGCCGTTGTCAACTTATTACGATATATTGACAGCCCAACAGCAATGGTGTTTTGTGCAACTCGCGAATTAGTCCGCCATATGCAATCTGCTTTGATTGAACGTGGATTCTCTTGTGCTGCTTTATCTGGTGATTTGGGACAAGAAGAACGTACCCAAGCTATTAAAAGCCTGCGCACAGGTCAAGTTCGCGTTTGTGTCGCAACCGACGTTGCAGCACGTGGTCTAGATTTACCCACACTAGATTTAGTTATTCATGCAAGTTTGCCAACCAATCATGCAACCTTACTTCATCGTTCAGGACGTACAGGACGTGCAGGACGTAAAGGTGTTTGTGCATTAATCGTTCCAAACAGCCAACGTAACCGCGCCGAACAATTATTACGCAAAGCCAAAGTGGCTGCTACGTGGGAAATTGCTCCGAGCATTACCGCTATTCGTGAAAAAGATAATGAACGTTTGTTAAATCATCCTTCTTTATTAAACAGTAAAGAAATATTGGGTGAAGACCAAGCTCTTATTGACCAACTTGCGTCTCAATTCTCTACGGCTGATTTAGCCAATGCAGTTATTTCTTTGTATCGTTCTACCATTCCTAACCCTGAAGAAATTACTCCAATCTCTCTGGAAAATAGACGATCTTCTGGTTCCGATAGAGAAAGATCAAGAGATGGCAGAAGTCGTGACCGTGATGGTCGTTCTGATTCTCATTCTTTTGAATCTGGCAGTTGGTATGAAATGCCTGTTGGACGCAGTGATAATGCAGATCCAAAATGGTTAATTCCAATGCTTTGTAAAATTGCAAATATTCAGAAAAAAGATATTGGTTCTATTCGTATTTCTGACAGAGCAACCAAATTTGAAATTGCCGCTGATAAAGTTGCTGACTTTAATAAGTCTATTTCAAGAATCAAAGATGATGAAGTCCAAATCTCTCCATCCACCCCTGTTGCTCCTTCTGAAGGAAGAAGAGAGGGTGGTTACAAAGGCCGTGGCGGTAGTGACCGCAGAAGAGATGGCGGCGGCGGGAATGGTCGTAGCGGATACGGTGGCGGCAGAGGCCGTGATAAAGAAAGAGGTGAAAGAGGCGCAGAAACAGGCGAAAGAAGAGAAAGAAGTGGTAGCGGCGGTCGCGGAAGATCAGAAGGTGAACGTTCTGGTAAAAGAAGACCTTCTGCTGCTGCACCATCTGCTGCAAGAGGAAGTGCTAGTTCTTCTAGAAAAAGAAGAAAATAACACTATCTTCTAGCCTTTGAAACCAGTGTTGGTTTCAGAGTTTATCTAATAAAAAAAGCCATCTATAAAAATCTATAGATGGCTTTTTATTTAGAATATTAATTCATCATTAGCACTCTGGTGGCAAATATCCCAAAGGTTAATGATGATATTCTTGTTAAAATAGTGTTTTTCTAAACTATCTATATTATTTATCCCCTGTTCTGCTGTCACTTTTATAAACTGCTCTATATCAGCCTTGGCTTTTTATCTGATTGTTTGGAATATTTTGTTTTACGTTGATGTTATTGCATTCCTATAAAGTCATTAAAATTGGTCTTCATTTGCCTACAATACGTGTTGCATATATATTTTGATCTTGCACAGACATTCGTTTAAATTTTTCTATGTCATACTCACTATTAAAAATTTAGTTTTAAGTCATGAGAACCAACAAAGCTTAATAAAGCAAAAACTACACCGAAAAATATTTTACGATCTACCTAAAAATTTTTATACAAGATATTCATTTTTATCGCTAAAACCCTCATAAAAAAAAGACCTATTTTATAGGTCTTTGAAGCAATATCTATTGATATATTTTGTAATCGTTTGATCTATTTTGGTTATTGTGGTTTCACATTTTGAATTTGCGCACCCATTTGCTGTTGTGCTTTTTCCATATAAGCCTTTTTCTGAGCTGGGGTCATTTTATTAAAACGTTCCATTTCAGCTTTCGCTTTTACTCTTGCTGCTTCGAGAGCTGTTTTTTGTTCTGGCGTTAAATTCTTTGAAATACGATCAAATTGTTCATCAGCTTGTTTTTGAGCTTTTTCCATATAGGCTTTTTGTTCTGCTGGGGTCATTTTATTAAAACGATCCATTTCAGCTTGAGCTTTTGTCTGAGCTGCAACAAATTCTTTTTGCTGTTCTGCCGATAGTTTAGGCATTTGTTGTTGCTTTGCAGAAGGAGAGGAAGAGGATTCTTGACTCTGAGCTTGAGAAGAAACGGTGCTAATAGTTACAAAAGCACTGAAAACACCAGCTAGAAGTATCGCATGTTTTGATAACTTTGTCATAAACAATTACCTTATAAAGTAGAATGAGAACAAAAATTCGAAATGAATATCAGATCAGCTTTATTGAAAAACCTTGTTCTTTCAATAGAAAAATAAGGTTTTTCAAATTTTATTTCTGTATAACTAGCGACCAAAAGGACTTGATAGATCTTTAACATCACGTTTTGTGTTATTTTTCAAATCTTTCCATTGTTGACGTTGTTCTTTTTGTCTTTGTAAAGATTGTTCTTTTCTATCTTCCATATTTTTTTTGAACTGATTTTTCTTATCTTCGAATTGCTTTTTTTGATCTTTTAATGGATCTTTATAATGATCTAATTGTTCTTGTCTTTGTTTTTTGTCAGCTTCAAGTTTATCTTTGAATTCTTTCTTTTGATTTTCTAAACGCTCTTTTTGATCTTTACCCATGTTCTTATAACGATCTATTTGATCTTGCTGCTTTTGCATACGATCTTGAACGTTTTTATTATGTTCTGTCATTTTATTATGTAGATTATCTTCTCTTTGTTGTAAATTTTGTAATACACCTTGTGCCTTTGCTTGAGAAGCAGCACCCACAGCAATAAATGCACTAAACAGGCTTGCTGATAATATAATTTTTTTTGATGTCATTTTCATAACTTAAATACCTTATTCTTTAATGAAGTTGTGCCTAGGAAAGTCTATAATTTGGGCGACAATATGGCACTCTTGTAACAAATTCTATAAATTCATATCAACCTATCCAGAACAATTACGATTATAAATTACTAAAGCTGTCTATATTTAAATATGATTCTGCTAGACTATTATTTGCAACATTATTCGTAATGTTCTTTATTTTCTTATTACAGCAAGACTATTTCAATCAAAATCGTATTAATTTAAAATTCTATAAAAACGGTCACATACTCTATACAAATCCAGATAGCAGAGGCGCCTTGACCCATGATGTACAACAACTTTATCTTCAGGATCAGGCCATTTTGAAATAACTTTTGACCGTTTTTTCAACCCTATCCCATTGTTGATAATGGGACAAACCAAAACGCAACCAATGTGTATTATATTCAAATTTACGCACCCAAATCCCTTTATTAGCCAAATATTCCCATAATGCTTGTGAGTTTGCATATTCAATTAATCTAAATAAATGGTTACCACCAATCACTTTACATTGGTGAGTTATAAATAGTTGATCTAACTGTTGTATTTGTTTGGATAATTGTTGTTGAGATTGTAAAAACCAAAATCGATCTTGCAAAGCTTGTAATCCGATTTGTAAAGCGCCTCCACTGACTGCCCAAGGTCCCAACATGTATCGAATTTTTTCTACACGATCAGGATTAGACAATAAAAATCCCAAACGAACCCCCGCCAGCCCGTATGTTTTTCCAAAAGAACGTAAAATCATTAACGCAGGATGGGGTAAAAGACTGCCTGCTCCTTGTCCTTCAAAATCCATAAAGGCTTCATCTAGAATCAGATAATTATTATACTGTGCCCAATAATTTGCAATCTCTAGGATCCGTTGGGTCGAAAATAAACGACCATCAGGGTTATTAGGGTTACAAATGACTCCTACCACTTGTTCTTGTGACGCAAACCGCATCAATTCTTCTAAAGAATAGACTTGATGCACGATCACCCCCGCTTGCTGCCAAGAGTGAATATGTTCCATATAAGTGGGACATAAAACACAAACTTGTTTTGATTTAAAAATATAAGGCAGTAAAGAAATCAACACTTGCGTGCCAGGTGCCGCAACTACATAGCGTTCATTTCTAGCCCCATAAGACTTGGCTGCAACGCTTCTTAACTGGTGTTCGTCATGGATACTCGGTAACTCTGTCCAGCGTTCCATCGATATTGGCGTAAATGGATAAGCATAAGGATTAATCCCCGTTGAGAGATCAACCCAAGGAGATACAGCATCAGGAAATTGTTGTTTGGCTTCTTGCAACTGCCCCCCATGAATCATTATGCTTTGCTCACCTTTTTTATAAAAACCTGATATAGTCACATGATTACCCCTTTTACGTGATGGTTTATCAGATCTAATGAAAAAAAACTTTATTTATTGTATCCAAATATTTCTTTTACGCCATTTAAAAATAATGGCGATTGCTATTTTCATTGATGCAGTATGGGGTGATCCTAAATCAATTTATAATAAAATTCCTCATCCTATTGTTTGGATTGGTAATCTTATCGGATTCTTTGATAAAAAATTAAACCATCCTCACCATACACCTCGACAACAAAAAAGAAATGGTTTCATTACCCTTGGCTTGACCATTGCCACTTCAAGCATTTTTGGTTTTTTTCTACAAAAAATTCTATTTAAATATTTACCCAAACCCATTGCATATCTTACCTCTGGAATAATCGGGAGCATATTTATTGCCAGACACTCTTTATACGAGCATGTTCAAAACGTAGCAGATGCATTAAACTATCCTGACATAAACATTGCCCGCCACACAGTTAGCCAAATTGTTGGTAGGAATACAGAACAATTAGACCAATCAGGAATTGCCAGAGCTGCGATCGAAAGTCTTGCCGAAAATTTCTCGGACGGTGTAACTGCGCCTATATTCTGGGGATGTATTGGTGGTTTACCAGGAATTATTGCCTATAAAGCCATTAATACAGCTGATAGCATGATTGGTCATAAAACCGAAAAATATTTATTTTTTGGGTATGCCGCCGCCAAAACGGATGATTATGTGAATTTTCCAGCATCTAGGCTTTCTGCATTATGGATTGTTTTAGCAGCTAGCAAAAACCCAATAGCTGATTTCCAATATGTTGCTAAAGAGGCGAAAAAACATAACTCACCCAATGCTGGTTGGCCAGAAGCAGCGATGGCAAACTGTTTATCGATTTATTTAGCAGGTCCACGCCAATATCATAATGACATGATTAATACCCCTTGGATAGGCAAAGGAGAGAAAAAAATAAGTAAAAGTAATATAACAAATGCATTAAAAATATTTTCTTTGTCCTGTAATTTATATTATTTACTCATTTTATTATCTGTCTATATATTAAATAAAAGTAAAAATGATAAAAATTAATTTTATTAAATAAGTAATTAATAAATAATTAATAAATATTAATCATTTTTATTACAAAAATATAATTAATACTGTAAAATATTTATTGACAAAATGCAAATAATAACTTTATTTATTTTCTTTATCGAAAAATTCTTATTGCCAAAATACCTAAAATAGAGATATACATAAACAAGGTTGTCATTTACTGGTTTCACGACTAGTAATCACAACCCAAGACTGCTTAGAGATTACCATCTATTTCCTTACTTAATCTCTTTATATTAACTACCTAACTACTTAACTTGACCTCTCTATTTATTTAGGGGGGTTTTTTTATCAAATATAGTGCAATAAAGTTTCTATATCTAAATTCTGTTCGATATGCTGCGCCCACTGATCTAAATTGGCTTCAATCTGTAAAGAAAAATCAAAACTTTGAGCCCTGACACCAAAATAATTCAACAAAGCCCGACGTGCTTCATTATGATGAAAAATTCCGTGTAAGTAAGTTCCTAAAACCCGACCATCGTTTGAAATAACGCCATCAGCTCTTTCTTGCTCTAATTTGATCAAAGGACTATATGCATGATGATGGATTGTTGCTCCTAAATGCATTTCATATCCCGAACATTCTATATTTTCGATACAAAGCTGCCCGACAACGTTGTTCAGTTTTTTAGAGGTTTCTAGGATAGTTGATATATTCACCAAATCTAGTCCTTTGATCTGTGATATATCCCCCTCTATACCATGTGGATCTGTAATCTCTGTGCCTAGCATTTGGTAGCCACCGCAAATCCCCATCACATACCCGCCTTGCCTTACATGGGCTTTGATATCAATATCCCATCCTGTTTCATACAAGACTTGTAAATCTGTAATCGTTGTTTTAGAGCCGGGAATAATAATAACATCTGAATTTTGGGGAATAACATCTCCTACTTTTATAAAATTCAATTGCACATTTTTTTCATACTTCAACGGATCAAAATCATCAAAATTCGCAATCGTAGGTAAAAGCAAAATGGAAATAACGAGCATCCCCTGTGAATGTTGATAAATGACTGATTTTAAATCCGCAGCATCCTCGGCTGGCAATTGGCTTAGTCGTGGGAAACAAGGAAGTAATCCGATATTGCTCCATTGCGTTTGTTGGCTAATCCAGTTCATTGCTTCTGTAAATAAAGAAGGATCGCCTCGCATTTTATTAACAATAAAACCTTTAATAAGTGATAAATCCTCTTGTGATAAAACAGCATGAGTCCCAATGAGGCTAGCAATAACGCCTCCCCGATCAATATCCCCAATCAAAAATACAGGCGCCTTAACTGCTTGAGCAAAGCCCATATTGGCAATGTCATGCTCCCGCAAATTAATCTCTGATGCAGACCCTGCCCCTTCGATTAAGACAATATCTGCTTGCTTGGATAAAATCTCAAAACTTTCCAACACATAAGGCATTAGTTGCGGTTTAATCTCTTGATATTCCCTAGCTTTTGCTTGCCCCCATATTTTCCCTTGTACAATAATCTGAGAGCCAACCTGACTTTGAGGCTTTAAAAGAACAGGGTTCATATGAACACTCGGTTCTACACCACAAGCCAATGCCTGTAATGCTTGCGCACGTCCTATCTCTCCACCCTCTTTGGTAACAGCTGCATTATTAGACATATTTTGAGGTTTAAATGGTAATACTTTGAATCCTCTGTGCCTTAATGTTCTGGCAATTCCAGCAACCAATACCGATTTCCCAACACTAGAACCCGTTCCTTGGAACATCAAGGCACGTGCCATTAGAATTCAACCCCTTTTTGTGCTTTTACCCCAGCTTCGAAATGATGCTTTATTAAATTCATTTCTGTTACTAAGTCCGCAGCGTCAATCAATTCTTTCTTAGCATTACGCCCAGTAATCACCACGTGCTGCATTGCTGGTCTGTTACGTAATCCATCAAGCACAGTTTCCATCGCAATATAATCATACCGCAATGCAATATTCAGTTCATCCAACACCACCAACGCAATACTTTCATCTTGTAAAAGCTTCAAAGCTACATCCCAAGCTTTGGCACAAGAGGCAATATCTTTTTGTTTATCTTGAGTATCCCAAGTAAAGCCTTCACCTAATGTATGCCACTCTAGTAAATCAGGAAAATGGTCCGCCATTTTTCGTTCGCCTGTTTGCCATTCTGGTGCTTTAATAAATTGGACAACCGCACATTTACGACCATACCCTAAGTTCCTGAAAACCAATCCAAAAGCAGCTGTAGATTTTCCTTTACCCGAGCCTGTATGCACCATCACCAACCCTTTGGTTTCTGTTTTAGAAGATACAAGCTCTGTTTGCAGCTCTTTTCTTTTCTGCATTTTCTTTTTATGCAACTCAGCATCATAATCTGTCATTTTTTCCCATCCTTAAGATTTCATTATAATTGGGTAACCAGCCACCATAAATATAAACTGATCGGCTATTTGAGCAATTTGTTGATGTAATATACCAGCATAATTACGAAACGCCCTCGACATTGAATCAGCAGGCACAATTCCTTGTCCAACTTCATTACTGACAATCAAAATATCCCCACCGTAAGATTGCAGCGCATCGATAAATTGTTTGGTTTCTTGTTCAATGTCTCTATTATCCATCATCAAATTAGTTAACCACAACGTTAAACAATCAATTAAAATAGGTGTGTTTTTCGACTGTTTTAAATAATTTGCTATTTGAATGGGCTCTTCAACAGTGACCCACCCCAGCCCTCTACGCTCTTGATGATGTTGTATCTTTTGTTTCATTTCATCATCCCAAGCTCTGCCCGTTGCTAAATATATCCAGGGTTGAACATATTGTGTCATTTGCATTTCTGCATAGTGGCTTTTCCCCGATTTAGCACCGCCAAGAATAAAATGAATCATCACATTCAACTTACTGTTTAATTAAATTTTACAAAGAAGGTCATAATATGCCTATAATTGACCAACATTCAATATGAACAATTTATTCCCTTTAATAGATTAAGGACAAATCTATAATGAAACCTCATATTTTACAACTTGTTCCCATGAACAACTCTATCCAAGAACAAATCAATCAACAATTTACTAATCATATTCATATCGATGAATTACCCTCTGCTGATATTTTAAACAAAGCCGAAGCTATAATTACCAATGGTGTCATTGGTGCGCCGACTAAAATGTTGGATAAATTACCTAACTTAAAGCTCATTACGGTACATGGGGTTGGGTATGATAATGTCAACATAGAACTGATTAAACAAAGAAATATTAAACTAAGTATTGCAACCAATGCTCCAACACAAGACGTTGCAGACATGGCAATTGGTTTATTACTGGATGTAGCGCGTCAATTAACGTTGCGAGATCAGTTTATCCGTGCAGGGCGATGGGAAAGCGAACGTTGTGCTTATCAAGGGACTTCTGTTTCCAACAAAAAGATCGGCATTATGGGAATGGGGCCGATTGGCAGAGCTATTGCACAACGAATTGCTGCATTCGATAACGAAGTTTCCTATACGGCACGTCATCAGCACACAGATGTACAATGGAATTTTGTGCCATCTTTACTAGACTTAGCTAAACAATCAGATATCTTTATTATCGCAGCCAGCGGTGGGGATAACTCTCGTAAAGCAGTCAATAAAGAAATTATCGAAGCCATTGGGGAGCGAGGATTTTTAATCAATATTGGTCGTGGTGTCACTGTTGATGAAGAGGCACTGATCCAAGCTTTACAAAACAAAAAAATAGCGGGTGCTGGACTGGATGTGTTTGCCAATGAACCCCATGTCCCACAAGCATTAAAAGACTTGCCCAATGTTATCATGGCGCCACATTCCGCAGGGGCAACTTATGAAACATCCAAGAAAATTGCAGAAAAAATATTAAATTCATTGGAATTATTCTTTGCTGGGAAACCATTACCTGATGAAGTAAAATTATAATTAAATTGTAATACTCAGTATAAAGATTTAATATTTTTATAAAGCCATCTAAACTTACAGGTGGCTTTTATTCTATGACCCTTTCTTCAAAAACAATCGGATCAACATAAACTTTAAATACTGCCTCAAGCAGGCTCTATCCTTTTAATACGAAAAGCAAAATTAGTATAAAAAATACCTGAATAATTTTTAAGAGACATTAATATTGATCTTGAAACCCTTGACTTGTTGGATATTGAGTAAAAAAATAAATTTGATTATCTTGAGGAATAGACAGATTAAATATTCTCATTTGGCTATCTTTTAAAACCAAATCATATCCTATGTAAATTTTTGCCTCTACTTCACCAAGCAACGTAAATGCCATATCTGCGACAATACTATTTATTCAACAATGAACACTATAAGTTCCTCAGGAAAAGAATATTCTAAAAAATCTGCACGAAAATAATATTGAATATCACCTTCTTTTTGATAGTTAATTTTAGCATATACTTTTTGTGTAGTTAAAAAATATATAATCTATCATAATCCATTCTTCTCTTTACGGCATTGGTCAAAACCACCTGCATATTTCTGATTAAATGATAATTTTATAGGATGCTCATTTAAATCTGCTGAATTATTCCATAGAATATGGTTAGTCACGTCATATTTAATCCAACCAATAGAAACAAAACTAGAATTATCTGGTTGTGGTATGACATCATAAACCACTTGTGCAGTAATCATATTGGGTTGATCGTCATCAATCAGTAAATTGATCTTATTGTTTGTAACGTCACGCACAGGAAAATTACTGTTGCGAACCATCTCTGTTAAATACCCATAACAACGAGCGGATTCTTTTGCTGTGGCTGTTGTCGTTAATAATAATGTTACTATTCCTGTTACCAATATTCGTTGATAAATCATCACCTTACCCTTCACCAAAAACCTTCTTTTCGATATATCACACCCTTTAAAAATTATAAAATCAATATAGTCTTTTCAAGCAATTGAGGTTATAACAGCTCCCTTGATGGTTCCGTTGGAATAATAGGGAATATAGTGTAAATCTATAGCTGCCCCCGCAACTGTTAATAGTTGGTTATTTCTATATCTCACTGGAATATATATTCTGGGAAGGGTGAAATAATGTGTATACTATGAAGTCAGGAAACCTGCCATCATCATTCGTCAACGTGAAAACATTGGGCGGGGTGCCTCGATGCGATAAAAAAGATGCCATTGTTGCCTCTTTTTTCTTTTCATAATGACATGAACATTACCGTAAGGCACTATTCATGTTTACCGCTATTAAACAACTTTTTGATGAGAGCTCACCTAATTTAAAAGCACGCATCATTACCATTTATGTCATCTTGGCCATTATTAATATTGGGGCTTGGGTGTGGGCATTTATTGCCTTTTATGATAAACCCACATTACTTGGGGTATCCTTAGTGATTTATGGCCTTGGATTACGCCATGCTGTGGATGCAGACCATATTGCTGCCATTGATAACGTTACCCGTAAACTTATGCAAATGAACCAACGTCCTGTAACTGTTGGTTTTTTCTTTGCTATGGGACATTCAACTGTTGTCTTTATCGCTGCCACTTTAGTCGCAATTGCTGCAAACACATTAAATAGCTTTGGAAAATTTCAAAGTGTTTCTGGTATTATTGGAACATTAGTCTCTTCAACTTTTTTACTGGCTATTGCTATTATGAATATATTCATATTCATATCGATCTACAAAACATATAAAAGAGTTAAAGCTGGTGGTAAATATGCAGAAGAAGACTTAGATATTTTATTAAATAACCGAGGCTTTTTATCACGCTTGTTCCGCCCGATGTTTAAATTAGTCACCAAAGGGTGGCACATGTTTCCTCTAGGATTCTTATTTGGACTAGGCTTTGACACCGCAACCGAAGTCTCTATGTTTGGGGTCTCTGCTGCTCAAGCTAGCCAAGGGGTGCCCATGACTTCTATTCTAGTTTTCCCTGTTCTCTTTGCGGCAGGAATGTCTTTGGTAGATACATCAGACGGCATCATGATGCTCAAAGCTTACGATTGGGCTTTTGTAAAACCTATGCGTAAATTATTTTATAATATGTCCATTACCCTTGTCTCAATCATTGTCGCCATTTTTATCGGCGGCATCGAAGCTCTGGCATTACTCGCAGATCAGCTCCAATTAACAGGTTTTTTTTGGGACGTTATCAGCGATTTAGGAAATAATTTTAATGATTTAGGTTATGCTATTATTGGATTATTTATCTTAGCTTGGTTGATTTCTTATGTCATTTACAAAAAACAAAATATAGAATAATCAATCAACACTTATACAGGATAAAGGCTACTTTACCCTGTATAAAATCATTTATAATTTTAAAGACCTTGGCGTATAAAACCATATTTTTTGTTGTGTGGTCAGTAATTGACTATACCGACTGCCAATCAATACAAGCGTTTGCATATTCCCCATAGAAGCTTTGGCATCTTTCAAATTGGTAATCTCAATATGCTCATTTTCTCTGGAAATTGCCTGACAAAACGCAACGGGAATATCCAAAGGCAACTCCTCTCTTAACAACTCAAAAGCCGTATCAAGCTGCCAAGGACGAGCTTTGGAAACAGCATTATAAAGCGCAATCACAAAATCCGCCTGTGCAGCTAATCTAAGGCGTTTCAAAATGACTTCCCAAGGTTTTAAATTCTCTGACAAAGAAATCGCACAAAAATCATGTCCTAATGGCGCACCTAGCCGAGAAGCCGCCGCAAACATTGC
Source organism: Commensalibacter nepenthis (assembly GCF_029953305.1). Classification (NCBI taxonomy): domain Bacteria; kingdom Pseudomonadati; phylum Pseudomonadota; class Alphaproteobacteria; order Acetobacterales; family Acetobacteraceae; genus Commensalibacter; species Commensalibacter nepenthis. The sequence continues at coordinate 1,036,386 of NZ_JASBAN010000001.1, forward strand.
AGAAATACCAGGTAAAACCGATACTTCAATTTCTTTAAATGAGGGATCACCGTGGTCAATCGCTTCGAAAACCGCACTCGCCATCGCAAACACCCCAGCATCTCCAGAAGAAACCACCCCAACACGATGCCCTTGCTGTGCTAAAATTAACGCATGATTTGCACGATCTAATTCTTCACGATTATCAGAACTATGTTTGCGAATAGTATCAGGAACCTGAACCCGTTGAACATAAGGACCATATCCAACCAAATCCGTCAAAGTTGGTAAAAGATGCGCGACCTCAATCGTTTGTAAATTTTGATCCCCAGGACCCAGACCAATGATATAGATATGTCCGTTCATAATTATTATGACCCTGCGATAAGAATTAAAGAAAAATACGGCGCTTTAGATTCTGTATATTGCGTCAATGGCATCTTTTTTTCTTCCATTTGAGTGCCTCGCTCAACATAAATCGCTTTGTCCAACAAGCCTGTTTCTTGCAATGCTTGCTTTACCTTGGATAAATTACGTCCCATCTTCATAATCACAACTGCATTACAAGAACGAAGTTTCTCAATTAATGCTTCCAACGGTAAGGTTGCAGGTAAAATCGTCAGGGTCTGTTCATATTTCACAATCGGCAATTGTACATTACTCCAGCATCCACTCATCGCTGTAATCCCAGGAACAATCTGTGTTTCGTAATTGGATTGTAATCGCTCTAAAATATACATAGCTGAACCATATAATAAAGGATCACCTTCACATAACAACGCCACATCTTGTCCATTTTGCAAATATTGTTCTATCGTTGCCGCAGATTGATCGTAAAACAAAGAAATGGTTTGTTTATATTCATCACTTTGATGAGGGATTTCGGTTGTTATGGGATATTCAAAACGTAACTCTTGATGACTTGCACTAAGCATATCATTTGCAATTTTCCTTGCATGCCCCATTTCCCCTTTTTTGGCAAAATGAGCATAAATCAATATTTGTCGTAAAACACGTTCTGCCTTGCGCGTTACAAGCTCAGGATCCCCAGGTCCCATCCCAAGAATATATAAATGCCCACTCATACCGTTATAATTCCTGCTTTTGTGCCAAAGCATTAATCGCAGCAACCGCCATCGCGCTGCCACCTTGACGTCCCTTGACAATCAAGTAAGGGATTTTTCCCCACTCAACCAAAGCATCTTTTGATTCCATTGCTCCAACAAACCCAACAGGAACACCAATAATGGCAGCAGGATATGGAAGTTTTTTATCTTCTAATAAATTAATTAAATGAAACAACGCGGTTGGTGCATTTCCAATGACCACCACCGCTCCTTCTAACGCGTCTCCCCATAAATGAATAGCTGCCGCAGAGCGCGTATTTTGTAAATTTTGTGCAAGTATTGATGTATCAGGATGGTTAAGCATGCAAATAATTTTATTATTTTGAGGCAATCTTCGTTTCGTAATACCATGTGCTACCATCTCTGCATCACAAAAAATCGGTTTTCCTTGCTGTAATGCAGCCTCAGTTGCCGTAATGACATCAGGGTGAAAAACAAGTTGTTCGGTAATTTCAATACGACCACACGCATGTATAATCCGCACAGCAATCCGTGCTTGATCTTCGGTAAATTGAGATAAATCAGCCTCACGACGAATAGTCGCAAAAGATTGCTTATAAATCGCTTGTCCATCATGGATATAATCATATAAAGACATCAACAACTGCTTTTCTTAATGAGAAGAAAGAAACCCTGTTTGTAGCAAATTGATGATTTCTGTCAATTTCAGATTTTGATACGGGGTCTCATAATCGGCTTTACCATTTAAAATCAAATGATACCCTTTGGCAGTGCCACATAACGCTACAGCATTAATCTGGGGCGAAGCACACCCTTTAGCACATCCAGATACATGAAGCATTTTTGTTTGATTTTTCCAAACTGGTAAAAGTAAAGAAGCATCTTCCATGGTTTCCTGTTGACCTTGAGAGCAAAGAGGCTTTCCAGGACATACACTCATATATAATCTTGGATCGTCTTCAGTAACGATGAATTCAGACAGAATAGACAACCCCTCTTGAGAACAATGAGGTAAAATAATACTACGCCACGGTGTAAATCGAATGGTTCCATTCCCAAATCGATCAGAAATATCTGCAAGATGCAATATCTGGCTTGCTTTCAACAATCCAAAAGGAACACCAATATGAACAATAGGTGCCATAGGCAATTCAATATATCCAATCGGTAAACGCTTTGGAGAAGGAGGATTAATATATTCAACGGTTGGATACACAACATGTTGTAAATATCGCCTTGCATTCTCAAGATTTAATAATCGTTTTAACTGATGGTCCATACAAAATCGTATAATGTCTACTGCAATTTTTACTAAATCTTGTCGATTACATACAATAACCTGCTTATCACGTCCCAGTTGAATGATCCAATAAGGAGGATAAAATCGAATATTCACATCTGCATATAAATCTTGCAATCCATAATACTCTCCCCCATCAATTAAAAAGCTAAATTTTGCTGTTAAAGGATGAATGTCTTGATGATCTTGCAGTGCTGTTTGTAACTCATAAGCAATCTTATACACTTCTGAATGATGTAATGGATCAATATCCCATAAAGGGGAAATCATAATATTACGCTTTTCTTCCATCATCGCATCATCTGACCCTAACTGTGCTTGAATGACTTGAGGAACAACGACGTCTATCGTTTCACGTATAAAACCACGTAATTGTAAATTCCCTTTTTGAGAAAGATTACTATATCCATTCCCATATTGCTGAGATAACTCTGCAATAAAACGTGCCTGATCGCTTGTAATCGAAGAAAAGAAAGGCTTAATACGACATAAAAACCCATCCCCAGTCTCCATAGGTTTAAATAAAGAAGGACACCATCCTCGACGAATAGCATTCATTACTTATTCCTCATCCAAGATCATTGCCGCACTGTTTGAACGAGGATGCCATAACCCACGATCTCGTGCTTCTTTAAAACGATTTTGAATAGAAAGCTTTGCGTCATTATTGGCTTCTTTCAAAAAATGATGAATTTCATCATTTCCTAACGTTGCGTCGAACACTAAATTAAATTGTTGATCGAAACGATGTGATAACGTCGCTGCAAATGCAAACAAAGCATCAACGGAACGTGCGATCTCAGCAGCCCCTCGATAAGAATGTTTTGTCATAGAGTTAATCCATACAGGATTGGCAACGCGTCCGCGTGTGATACGATTGACTTCTTCAACCAATAATCGGATTTTTGGCGTTTCGGCTTTAGATGTATCGGCATGGTATAAAGCTGGTTCGTTATCAAATAACGCAGCAGCAGCGGCAAAACCACCTTCATGAGCGGCATAATCAGGACTGTCCAGTAAATCAATTTCAGCATGATCTTGGCTATGGAAAAAAGCTTGCGTTGCTTTCAAACGATCGGTAAGCCCCTCTTGATTATATTCACCTGCTTTATCTCGACCGTACGCATAAGCTGAATTCTTTACCCATAATTCGCCTAATTCCTTTTTATCTTGCCAATCCCCAGTCGTCAGAGAATGTTCAATCCCTGTCCCATACGTGCCTTGAGCTGTTCCGTAAATACGTGTTAACATCTGATCTTTCTGATTATCTGGCATTGTTTGATACAAACCAGCCAATGGATTCCATTCCTCAGGTTCTTCACGTTTGGCAATTGCTTCAACCGTTTGATCAAAATTATTGATTTGCACCTCAAATGCATCTCTGAAAAAACCAGAAATCCGTAAGGTCACATCCACACGAGGTCGATCCATTTCTGGCAAAGGAATAATTTCTATGGCATGCACTCTGCCTGACGTAGGGTCCCATAATGGTTTTGTACCCATCAAAATATAAGCCAGTGCAAGATCTTCTCCACCCGTTCTCAGGTTTGTGCTGCCCCATAAATCAATAACAAGATGACGTAAATGATCGCCATTTTCTTGCATATATCTTAACAATAATTGATCTGCTGCTTTTTGAGCTAACAAATAAGCGGTTTGGGTTGGAATAGATCTGGGATCAACTGTATATAAATTACGCCCTGTTGGTAAAACGTCTAGCCGTCCACGCGTCGGCGCACCTGCAGGACCTGGTTCTATAAATTGCCCCGATAATGCGTTTAATAACGCAGATTTTTCTTGCTCTGCACAATTATCAAGTTTTTGTTCCAATTCCCCTATTTTATCAGGAGCATAGGCTTTTATATTCTCTAAAAGTTGCTGTTTTTTAACAAGAGACATGCCAAAAATATGCAGCCCTTCTCTGATCTGTAAATCTTTGACATCACATAAATAGGCATCCAAATGACTTAACGCAATTTCATCGCCTGTTTCTTTACGATTAATCCCTGTTTCAGCCAATAAACCACAAATTTCTGCTTTATCTAAAATCGCACCAATCAAGAGCTGGCTACGTCTACGATCTAGTCCATCGGCCTCTGCATAATCATCAATTAACCGTTCCAACTCTGCCGCTGGTCCACTTAAAACCGCTTTGTTCACTGGAGGCGTTAAATGACCGATCGTTACAGCCCCTAATCGTCGTTTGGCACAAGCTGCCTCACCAGGGTTATTCACAATAAATGGATAAATCACGGGTAATCCACCCAATAACACCGCAGGCGAGCAATCTTCTGATAACGCCGTTGCTTTCCCCGGTAACCATTCCATCGTGCCATGTGTCCCTAAATGAATCATGGCATCAACATGTTGTTTGTATCGTAACCATAAATAGGTCGCAATATATCCATGGGATGGTGGTGTATCTGGATCATGATATAAAGATTTGTGATCGTTCAACTCACCACGTTCAGGTTGGATGGCAATCGTAACATGCCCAAGGATTATATAACGTAACGTAAAATATCCATCCTGAATGGTTTCATCATCCTCAATCTTCGGCCAGTTTTTTAAAACTATTATTTGAAATCCAGTGGGAAGTTTTGCAAAAAGCTGTTTATATTCATCAATACTAAACGTAGGCGAAGATTCTTTTTTACATAAGCTCTGCGTTAATTCAGAGATCAATGGAATAGTCTCTGAAACTTTATATTGCTCTTCTTTCAGCCATTGTAACATATGATACAGGCTAGCAAAACTATCCAACCCAACAGCATGTCCTTCTTGCCCACCAACCCCAGGATAATTCGATAAAAATAACGCTATTTTTTTATCTTGATTACGTTTTATAACAAGATTAATCCATCCCATGACACGATCAACAACAAGTGCTATGCCTGCGGGATAAGGTTCATATTGAATTTGATTGTTTAGCTCTTTTTTAAACCCAATCGCCGTTGTTAATAACTTACCATCCAACTCTGGCAAAACCACCTGCATCGCAAGATCAGTTTGCGATAACCCACGAAAACTGCTTTCCCATAATTCTTTGGTATTGCCAGGTTGCAAGATTTGTAAAACAGGCACATTGATGTGTTTAAACAGAGAATATTGAACCTCTTGTTGAATCGAAAAATACGTTGCATTTAAAATAATGGTTGGATTTATTTTCGCGAAAAAATCAGCAACCCAACAAGAAACAACAGGATCTTTTAAAGAAGAAACATAAACGCCTTTGATATTCATATTTCTTTGTGAAAGTTGAGATGCCAACGCGATGATTGGATTGATATTATTGGCAAGCAAATGGGTGCGATAAAATAACAAAATAACCGTTGGCTGATTGGCTTCTTCAGGGTGTAAAAAGTGATATTCACCAACCATGGGTAAATTTTCAGGATCAGCTTGGTAAGATTCTTGTGCTAGATAATGCGTTGTCAGTTGTAAAATATGCGTAAAATTATCAACACCGCCTTCATAAAAAAACTTTTTATATTGTGCTAATAATAAAGAGGAAACAGTGCAAAGCCTATCCAGCTTTGGATCTTCGTACCCTTCACCCGAAAGAACCAGCAAAGGGATATGATGCGCCTTACAAGTAGCGACAATTTCCTCGGTTCCATACCGCCAATATTCAATCCCACCCAATAAGCGCAGGATCACAAATTTTGCTTTTTTTAAGGTGTCTTCAATATAAATATCAACGGACATGGGATGACGAAGCCGTTGTAAAGGAACCAATCGAATGGAAGTCTTTTGGAATTCTGGCTTTTCCAAGCAATGCGCCATAATATTCAGGTCACTGTCTGAAAAAGATAAAAACAAAATATCCGCTGGCTCGTGTTGCAAATCCTCAGCAGGCGCTTGTTCATCCAAAGTTTTAATTTCACGAACCAGTAAATGCATTTAGGGGTCTCTTTTAAAATATTGAATAATTCATTTAGAAAAATGTCCAACCTTTAATAGTTTCAAATTGAATGTATGGTTTTATTTTCTCTTCGAGCTTTGTAAGGCTTTCTTTAAAATTTTTTCTGGCATCGTTAGCTATTTTTTCAAGATTTTGAAATTCTGGTATATCATGCGAATCTATGACAATCGTTTTAGTGTTATCTAAGCTTTTAAGAACCATTTGTTTATCATCTGAACTTATGACCTTATAATCGTTTCTATAAAGTTCATGTTGAAGAACACAATCACAATGGCTCTTCATTTGTTTTAAAATTTCATGAATACCACTATCCTCTTTAAAGAGAAACATCGCTTCTCCACATGATTCTATGAGTTCGAATTGACACTTGAGTATTTCTTTAAATATCCATTTTATGACATGCTTGATAGCAACTCAACGCAGTCATATACACGTTAAAACGGCGTTCATATAAATCCAGTTTTACTTTTGCACTCGCTATTTTCATCTGAGAATAAGCAATAACACACGTAATAATACCAATAAAACCCGTCGAAATAGCTACGGATAAAGTGACATAATTAGTCATTTTCTAAAACCTTACTTATCTTAATCATCACGAAATATTCTAAAATCTTATTGCAATGAAGATTGAATCGCCTCTTGATCGATCCCAGTTTCCCCAATAATAATCAATTTACTCTCACGACTTTCATCTGCACGCCATGCGCGATCAAAATGGTAATTAAATCGCTGACCCACGCCGTGGATTTCTAAACGCATAGGTTTATTCGCAATATTCACATACCCTTTGATGCGTAAAATATCATATGTATTTGCAACTTGAATTAATTTTTGCACAAGGCTTTCTGGATCATTTGCGGTTGGGATCGTTACCACAAAACTGGTAAAGTCATCATGTTCATGATCTTCGCCTTCCCCATCATGATGAGAAGGACGAGACTGTAAATCATCTTCTGCTCCCGCATTAATTCCTAAGATAATTTCAGGATCAACTTGTCCATTCGATGCTTGAATAATTTTAACCGCTTTAGGAATTTCCTTTTGAATATCTTGCGTTAATTGTTGCGCTTGTTCTGGTGTAATTAAATCGACTTTATTTAAAATAATCAAATCCGCAGAACAAAGCTGGTCTTCGAACACTTCATGCAAAGGATTATCATGATCCAAAGAGGGATCAGCTGCTCGTTGCTGCGCCACTGCTTCAGGATCATCCGCAAATCGCCCCGCCAATACTGCGGGAGAATCAACCAAAGTCACCACACCATCAACCGTCATTCTGGTTTTAATACTGGGCCAATTAAAGGCTTTGATTAACGGTTTGGGCAGTGCTAACCCAGAGGTTTCAATAATAATATGTTCTGGTGGGTCTTTGCGATCTAACAGAGCCTCCATCGTTGGCAAAAATTCATCCGCAACCGTGCAACAAATGCATCCATTCGCAAGCTCTACAATATTATCCTCGGTACAACCAGGAACCCCACAATTTTTAAGAATATCGCCATCTATGCCTAAAGAACCAAATTCATTCACAATAATTGCAATTTTTTTATGCGTTGATTTTTCCATCAAGGAGCGAAGCAGCGTGGTTTTTCCTGCACCTAAAAAACCAGAAATAATAGTAGCGGGAATACGAGTCGATTGCATCTGTTTATCCTGTTTTGTCAGTAAAAATTAATAAGACAAGTTTACTATTTTTATATCAGGAAGAAAAGAGAGGATTATGATATGATTTTTTAATGAATTCATATGCCAATATTCATTCTGGCTTCTCCCCTACGAGACAGTCAAAAACAATGTAATGGGATAATTCCTCGATCCATTTCCAAAGACAAATTTAATAATATTCACTGGTTTACTCATTATTCCCCTGAATATTTATTAAACTCAATTACTTATCTTCCTCTTGAGTAACATTGGAATAAAAAAACGCTCTTTTTTGGCAATGACAATACAACCCCATCGCCATGCTTTATGAAGATAATAAAATTAATGAGATTTATTACAGAATGGATGTTCGATCAAAGGATATTCTGATTATACTGCAAGACTATTCAAATAAAAGATAATGAATATATAATCATTCAATGTTAGAGACATGCTTTAAAAAAAATAATTATAACGAGATCATAGATTGATGCGTCAATAATATTACTTGAACCCAACTCATACATAATAAACAAATCTTTTATATGTAAATAGTAAATTGTTTAATAAAAGATTGTTATATTAATTACCTTATTAAAACGTAATTATAGCAATTATATTACTATAAATAAAAAAATTTAAAATTTCAATAAATGTGTTTTAAAGAATAATAGTCAAATGTTACTTTTTTTATAGGAATATTCCTCCTAATTACTTGCTGCAAAAATTAACATTTTCATTATGGGTTGATCTGTATGGTTACTAAATATTGTCTGAGAACTGTATATATATATTCTGCTTTTCTATTAAGTTGTCATTTAACTACCACCGCGTTTGCAAAAACAGATTATGCGACCAATAAAGACAACATAACTGGGGCACAATCTTCAAAAGATAAAGAATCAATTATTAAAGCCAATACCACCGTGCCAGAACCGATACCTTATCATATTGATACATCTTTTGACCCAGACGAAGAGCTATTTTTTACAGGGGCAAATAAATATTTAGAACAATATGGCGTGCAATTTGGGTTAAATTACATCAGTGAAACAGTTGGCGTGGTTCGTGGTGGCAAGAAAAAAGGTGCTGATTACGCGCACGAAGTTGAATTCGCACTGGATATGGATTGGGAAAAAATAATTGGTTGGAAAGGATTTTCAACCCATTTGATTTTAATGAATCTTGCGGGACAAAATGCCAGTAAAAACTATGTTGGCGATCCCTTTATGCAAGCCCAAGAAATCTATGGCAGCAGTAATGATCGCTTTTTGCGTTTATATAATTTATATGCAGAACAAGCATTATGGAACAATAAGATCAACCTAAAAGTAGGACGCTTTAATCCAGGCGATGATTTTGCTGTCAGCCCTTTTGCCTGTGAATATGTCACCGCCTCGACCTGTAATCAGATGACCAGTATGGGCTCTCAACAAGGCTATTCCGCATGGCCAAACAATGTATGGTCTGGTCGAATCATATATAATTTTTCCGAACAATTCAGCTTGGCAGTCGGCGCCTATGAAAGTACCCCCTTTGGCGACACAGGACAAGGTGGACCGGCAGGTTTCTCATGGGGAACCAAACATGCAACAGGGGCATTTATTCCCATTGAATTCAGCTATATTTCTAACTTTGGCAAGAAACAATTAAACGGATATTACCATGTCGGTGGGGGATATGATACCAGCAAATATGATACATGGTCATCTCAAGTCTTGGAAACTGGTAAAAGGGATAATGCTTCGCAATATTGGTTCATGTTCGGACAAATGATCTACAGAAACGACCCAATGGAGAATCACGGTTTATATATATTGGGCAACTGGAACCATCAATCTCCCTCTACAAGCAGTTTTAAAGACTTTTATAATATTGGTTTACTTGATCGTGGTTTTTGGCATGCGCGCCCTTATGACCAAATTGGGTTTATGATGACTTATTATACCATTCCACGCTCCTTAAGACGTGCGCAACGTTTTCAAATGTCCCAAGGCAGCACCTTTATGGAAAATGGCACATTCAGCTTGTTAAATAATGCCGAAGCCGCACAAACAAATGCAATGGTATTTGAAGTAAACTATGGTGCCGCAGTATATAAAGGGATAAAAGTAATGCCTGTTTTTGAATATTTTCACAAAGTCGGTGCGTATAAAAACCTTTATAATGATGCTGTCGTATTGGGTGTTCACGTAAACGTCGTCTTTTAATACAACAAGTCGGTTTCATCACGGTTAAGATAAGCAAAATATATTCTCTCTTGTTTATCTTAACTTTTATTTTGATTGTGGGTAATTATTCATTCTTTGAAATAAACTGACTCTGCTTTCTAAAACATCCCGCTTTAAATAAGAATCTGTTTTAAAATGTCCTTTTTCCAGTTCTATTTTCCCAAGCATGTATTTAGTCCCTGTATCATCAGATATATGCATCATGGGTAACAAATAATATTACCCCAACATCATAATATTTTTATCTAATATCTGAATGGCTTTTTGATACTGTTCAGCCTCTAGCAAATTATTCGCCTTTTTCAAATCGACAACTATTCCAAGGAATTGCTGACAAGTTTAAGTGTTTTGAAAGGGATTGAAACAATAGACGGTCGGGGAACAGAATCAACATAGTAAATTAGTGTGTAATCCATAATATTCCTTTGTAAATATTATTAAACATGATCCGTTTAACCAAGAACGCTTCTCATCTTTCAGATAAAAAATATACAAACTGTTACTATGTATCATGAACACTTAAACTAATTTTATATATCACAGAATTATGCCTGGCTGCGTAAAAGAATCTACATCCTCAGATCTTTATTACATACAAAAATATTATGCATCATTCTGAGAGAATAAAACGTCAAAACCAATTCTATTATAAGCACTTTTAATAATCAGATTTTTCATCCATTGCAGATGTGTTCATCAATCGCAGGTTGATTAAAAGACAAGAATACGATTTAATCAAAAAAGATATATTTTATAATAATTACATAACAGTAATATATAAAATATATTTATTACAGATACATAAACAACGATTCTTATCGTGATCGTCGATAATCTATATTTATTTTTTTCGTTTGATTAAACAAAACAAAACTCTATCATCAAAGAGATCAAGAAATACCTACCAACTGCTTTCTTAATGAAAATCAACCTAAGGAGCTTATCAATGAGTAAAAAACTTACAGGTGCCAATGGTGCCCCAATCGCAGACAATCAAAACTCTCGCACAGCTGGTCCTAGGGGTCCAGTGCTTATCGATGATTTCCACTTGCTAGAAAAACTGGCTCATTTTAACCGTGAAAATATTCCCGAACGTCGTGTTCATGCCAAAGGTGCAGCCGCACATGGAACCTTTACAGTTACAAAAGATATTACACAATACAGCTCTGCAAAACTGTTTGATACGATTGGCAAACAAACACCAATCCTTTTAAGATTCTCTACTGTTGGTGGTGAAAGAGGCTCAGCCGATACCGCGCGAGATCCACGTGGTTTTGCGCTGAAATTTTATACTGAAGAAGGCAATTGGGATATTGTTGGAAACAACACACCTGTATTCTTTATCCGTGATGCGATTAAATTTCCAGATTTTATTCATACCCAAAAAAGAGTTCCTCAAACAAACCTTAAAGACCCAAATATGATGTGGGATTTCTGGTCTCACTCTCCCGAAGCATTACACCAAGTCACAATCCTGTTTTCTGATCGTGGTATTCCTGATGGTTTCAGATTTATGCATGGTTACGGCAGCCATACCTATAGCCTTATTAATAAAAATGGTGTCAGAACATGGGTAAAATGGCATTACAGAACCCAACAAGGGATCAAAAATCTAGCTCCTGAAAAAGCCACTGAATTAAATGGCAGCAATCCAGATTACGCAACTGAAGATTTATTTAATGCGATCGAAAAAGGCGATTATCCTAAATGGGGCGTATATATCCAAATCATGACCGAAGAACAGGCCAAAAATTATAAAGAAAACCCTTTTGATGTGACTAAAGTATGGTCTCAAAAAGAATTCCCTTTGCATGAAGTCGGTTTCTTTGAGCTCAACCGCAATCCAGAAAATTACTTTGCAGAAGTTGAGCAAGCAGCATTCGCACCAAGTAATGTTGTTCCTGGCACAGGTCTATCCCCAGATAAAATGCTTCAGGGTCGTGTATTTGCTTATGCGGATGCACAACGTTACCGTATTGGTACAAATTATCAACAATTGCCAATTAACGCACCCAAATGCCCTTATGCCAATTATCAACGTGATGGTGCGATGCGCCTAGATAGTAACGGTGGTTCTGGTCCAAATTATGAACCAAACAGCGATACAAATACACCCAAACAAACCAACAATCCAGAACCTTTGTTCCCTGCTGACCTTTCTGGCGCTGCTGGAATATATGACCATAGAACTGACGGAGATTATTACAGCTGTCCCGCAGCATTATTCAAATTGATGAATCCAGATCAAAAAGAACTGCTAATCAATAATATCGCAACCTCTTTACAATCTGTAAAAAGAGAAACCGTGGAACGTGTCTTGGCACATTTCATCAAAATTGATCCAGAATATGGTCATGGAATTGCCAAAAAACTGAACATATCGCTCTAATAACTCATACCTGTTTAGAATATATGAATCAAATTTTCGTATATTCTATAAAACTATCTAAATATGTTATATAATAGTCACGTGACTTAGAAATTACATAAGGACAAATATCTATGAGTACCACATTTTTTATCCCTTCAGTTAACGTTATTGGGGAAAATGCTTTAAGTGATGCTGTATCCCATATTCAAGGGCATGGCTTTAAACACGGTTTGATTGTTACAGATTCTTTCATGAATAAATCTGGTGCTGCTCAGCAAGTTTCTGATTTGCTTGGCAAAGTTGGCATTAAAACATCAATCTATGATGGCACAAATCCAAACCCGACCATTACCAACGTTAATGATGGATTAAAAATTCTTAAAAGCAATAACTGTGATTGTGTTATTTCTCTGGGTGGTGGATCTCCTCACGATTGCGCAAAAGGTATCGCGCTGCTTGCAACAAATGGTGGGGAAATCAAAGATTATGAAGGTCTAGACATTCCTAAGAAACCTCAATTACCCTTAATTTCTATTAATACAACCGCTGGAACAGCCAGCGAAATTACACGTTTCTGTGTTATTACGGACGAAGTACGCCATATTAAAATGGCAATCGTTACGCCTATGGTAACGCCGATTCTGTCTGTAAATGACCCAGCATTAATGGCTGGTATGCCTCCTGGGTTAACAGCTGCAACAGGTATGGACGCATTAACCCATGCTGTTGAAGCCTATGTTTCTATTGCGGCATCCCCAATTACCGATGCTTGTGCATTAAAAGCAACGACCTTGATTTCTGAAAACCTACGCACTGCTGTGAAAGACGGTAAGAATATGGTTGCTCGTGAAAACATGGCTTATGCACAGCTTTTGGCAGGTATGGCTTTTAACAATGCTTCTTTGGGCTATGTTCACGCAATGGCTCACCAATTAGGTGGTCTTTACGGTCTTCCTCATGGGGTATGTAATGCGGTTCTTCTTCCTCATGTTGAAGAATATAACACACCGAAATGCGCTGGTCGTCTAAAAGACATTGCCAAAGCAATGGGTGTAAATGTTGATAATATGAGCGATGAAGAAGGCGCAAAAGCATGTATTGCTGCTATTCGTGCATTGTCAAAAGATATAAATATTCCAGCAAACTTAACCGAACTTAAAGTAAAAGCAGAAGATATTCCAACACTAGCAACAAACGCATTAAAAGATGCTTGTGCAGTAACCAATCCTCGCGTTGGTAACCAAGCAGAAGTCGAAGGCATCTTCAAAGCTGCTATGTAATTTATTTAATTACATAAGGTGATAAAAAGCGTCATATTCGAAAGAATATGGCGTTTTTTTATGGCGTTTCGATGACACCGAAAACGATTATGTCATAAGTAAAAGATCATTTCTTACAAAAACTAGTCCCCATAAGCTGTTTTAAACCGTTTCAATAACCAATCTCGACAAGTAACAGGTGGATATTTAGGTGGGTTTTGTTCATCAGAGCATTGAGGCAGGCACTGAATAAGTTGATTTGGATGAGGTTCTGTAAAAAACGGCATTGAAATACGATTTTGACCAATATTAAGCACTCTGTGCGAGGTACTTTTGTAGCGGTCATTCGTCCACATTGCCATCATATCGCCGATATTAACAACAAAGCCATCTTTGATCGGAGGCACATCAACCCATTGATTATCCTTACTTTTGACTTGTAACCCACCAACGTCATCTTGATGTAAAATGGTTAAAATCCCATAGTCGGTATGCGCTCCACAAACAACCCGATTATGTTGCTCTGGCAATCCTGGATAGTGGATGACCCTGAACGTGCTTAACGATTCAAAAAACATATCATTGAAAAAATTCTCTTCTAACTTTAAGCTCAAAGCAATAATTCGAAATAGAACTTTAGCAAGTTCGGTCATATTGCTGTAATGTGTTTCAAAAATATCTGTCCAGCCCGAAATTAAATGTTCTGGATGCTGATTGGGGCCCCTGAAAGGCTCTTTTCTTTGCACTTCAGGATGAGTATTATCTAGAGGATACCCCATATCAAACATTTCTTTGTAATCAATACTATGCTGAGAATCTAGCTGTTCCATTTCATGACTGCTATATCCTCTATAAATATGATTATTTAAAATATTAATAGTTTGTTTTTCTGCCATCGGAAGGCTAAAAAACTGTCGTGCAAGCCTTTTAACGCATTGGATATCTTCCTGTAAAATATGATGTCCTGTAATACAAAAAAAACCTGAATGACGACACGCCTCATCAACACGCTGAGCGATATTTAAATATTTACTTTTATCACTTTGATAGATATCAGAAATATCAATAATAGGGATATATTCCTGCATTCTCTAGATATCCTTTGCATGAAGAGACAATGTAAAGAATATTATATGCATTACTTCTCTCTATTCAACAATAGATAAGAATATCCACAGCCTGATGACATAAAATTATATATAAATTTTTGATCAAATCAAAATGACAAGCTAACTTTAATTTTTTAAAGCATCTTCCAATGAAACAGAAAACTGTCCTGGCTGTAAAGGTTGCGATTGTGAAGAATCAGGTCCCCATCCTGTTAATACTGCAAAATGTAGCGGAACTGATAACTCCCCTTGCTCTTGCAGCTTTGCCATACAGCTGGCCATAAATGATCTGCTCGTAAAAGTTTCTTGTTGTTCCATCAACGCATTGGTTTCACCAGAAAACCGCAAATCTTGCATTAACATCATCGCTGAGCGATAGACCAAAGGCAATGCCTCTTTATCAACGACGGGTAAAGCAAATCCAGCACGTTGCATTAATGTAGCACAAGCTCGCAAATCCGGAAAAGGTGATATTCGAGGGAAAACCCTGCCACACAACTCAACCTCTTCCTCTGCCATTATATGACGTAACATAGACAATGTTGGTAATATCGGTACAGTGGCTAAAAATAACCCATCTGGACGCAGAATTTTCCTGATCTGCAATAATGTGCCAGGCAAATCATTGACCCAATGTAGATTAAAATTTGCAATGACTAAATCAAAACTATGCGCCTGAAAAGGAAAATATTCTTCATCCATACAAACAGAGGGAACAGAATTTAAAGAAACCAATCGATGCGATAAATCAGCTGAAACAACATTCATCCCTTTGGATTGCAACATAGGAGCAATAACACCTCTGCCACCAATTTCCAACACATTCATAAAAGAACGCTGTATATCATCTAAGCGATCTACTATTCTATCCGCACAAATCTGAACAATATCTTGAATTGTTTGATGATGTAATGCTGCCCTGTCACGATGATATCGAACAAGTTTACGATTAAATATAACAGGAACAGTCATTTTTATAAAAACTCACAATCTTTTTTATCAAGAATAAACTAGTATTATCATATTAATAACGATTAATATGTAACTAATACAACTTGCATATAATCATTAATAGATAATAGCCCATGAGTTCAGTTACATCCATAGCCAATAAAGCAAAACAACCACAAGGTGGTTATTTACCATTAAAAACTTTTCAGAAAATATCAATTCCAGCGCATAACTGTTTGCAACCAGATGAGAATATACATGCTAGCCTTATTGGAATGACCGTTCACAACTTAACACATTTTATCCTCAGCTCATGTTTAGATAGTGCATTTTATACTGCCGAAGAAGGTTCTTATTTATTATCACTTTACTCTAAGAATAACAAATTAGATGAAGCGTATAAATTAAAAAATAAAATTAGAGGATTAGATGACAAGTCCATCATAAATGCCTGTAAATTAGCTGGATATGAATGTATATATAGGGCAGGAATACATACATATAAACCCATCAATGAAATAAATCCAAATAAGACAACTATTCATAACATCAGAACGATGGTTGAAAATAATTTGAGGTTTTTTACAATTTACGGACCTTTGATTGGATGTGAATATGACTTTCAAGGCGGATACACACAGACGATCACTAAAGGAAACTGCGACTTTGTAACAGACGATGGGATATGGGATATCAAAACGAATAAAACGCCACCGACAAATAAACACAGTTTACAAATACTGATATATTATTTACTTGGTATTCACTCGGACAACACAGCACTACATCAAATATCCAAAATAGGAATCTATAACCCAAGGCTTAATAATGCTTATATTATAGCAATAAAAGATATTCCAAAAAACATCATTACATCCGTTGAGCAAGATATAATAAAACGTAAATCAATAAAGACGCAAGATTTATAACTGCGCCTTTATTATAAATCATCTAAATCAAGTTTAGACTTCTGGCAATTCGACTCCAGAAGCACTCAGTTGAGATTTTAGTGCACTCTTGAGATTTTCAAGACCGTCGCCTGTTGTGCTTTCAGCTCTTGCAACCAACGATGCCTGAGTATTAGAAGCCCTTAATAACCACCAACCATCAGGCGTGTTCACACGAACACCATCAATTGTCACCACATCTGCATTTTCAGCTTTTAGACGTTCTGCGACCTCGTAAACAACACTAAATTTACGATCATCTGGACAATCAAAACGAATCTCTGGTGTAGAAATTGCTTTTGGCAAAGATTCAGTAATTTCAGAAAGAGGTCCTTTTAAACGGCTCACGATATCCAACGTTCTGATCGCAACATACAGCGCATCATCAAAACCATACCATTTATCAGCAAAGAAAATATGTCCTGACATTTCCCCACCCAATAATGCTTTGGTTTCTGCCATCTTTGATTTAATCAAAGAATGCCCCGTACACCACATTAATGGATTACCACCAGCTTTTTTGACTTCTTCAAATAAAATTTGGCTTGCTTTAACATCTGCAATAATTGTTGCACCTTGATTATCAGGCAAAATGTCACGGCTATAAACGATCATTAACTGATCGCCCCACAAAATATTGCCCTTATCATCAATCACGCCAATACGATCAGCATCGCCATCAAAAGCAATCCCAATATCCGCTTGACGTTTAGCAACCTCATCTTGTAATTGCACTAAATTCTTTGGTACAGTAGGATCTGGACTATGCGCAGGGAAATTCCCATCAACAGTACCATTTAATACAATATGCTCACCTGGCAATTGTTGGACTAATTTCGTTAAAACTTCACCAGCAGCACTATTGCTATTATCCCAAACCACTTTTAGCTTACGCTCAGTAGCATCAAAATCTTTTAGAAGGCGAGTAACATACTCATCGACAATATCGACCTTACGAACACTGCCAATTCCTTCTGGAACAACATCACCCTTGGCAACTTGCACACCAAGCTCTTGGATTTGCTTACCATAAAAGGATTTGCCCGCCAGCATGAATTTCATGCCGTTATATTCTTTGGGGTTATGGCTGGCTGTCACCATCACTGCACCGTCTGCTTGCATTGTCGTTGCAGCATAATATAACATCGGCGTTGGACCACGACCAATACGAATAATTTCTAATCCGCATTTTTTCAATCCATCAACCAAGGCAGCTTCTAAATCAGGTGAGCTGACACGTCCATCATAACTCACAACAACTTTTTTACCATTATTACGAACAATCAGACTGCCAAAAGCACGCCCTATTGCGTAAGCGTCTTCAATGAAAAAAGTTTTATCGTAAATGCCACGAATATCGTATTCACGCAAAATGCTGGCATCAATATTTCTTTGATGTTCCATTATTTTTCACCTTCATGGGCATATTTTCTTAAAATTTGACGCATAGAGGATTGCAAATCTGGACGTTGCAAAGCAAAAGCGATTTGAGCTTCTAGGAAACCAGCTTTGCTGCCACAATCATAACGAGTTCCTTCATAACGCAACCCGTGAAACGGCATCTGACCAATTAGTTTTGTCATAGAATCGGTTAACTGCACTTCATTACCTGCACCACGCTCCATTTTAGACAAATGAGTCATAATTTCTGGTGCTAAAATATAACGCCCAATCACAGATAAATTAGAAGGCGCATCTTCTGGTTCTGGTTTTTCAACGACACCAGATACTTTGACTAAGTGCCCATCATCGGAAGCCACATCAATAATACCATAACTTGAGGTTTTTTCTTTTGGCACTTCTGAAACGGCGACAACGTTACCGCCATATTGATTGTATACTTCTACCATCTGAGATAAACAACCACGTTCACTAAGAATTAAGTCATCTGGCAATAACACAGCAAATGGATCATCTCCTACGAAAGTACGTGCGCACCACACAGCATGCCCTAATCCCAAAGGATCCTGTTGGCGCAATGCGGTCAAAGAACCTGCTTGGATACTTGATGGTTGTAACGCTTCCAAAGCGTCCTTTTTCCCTTTTTGACGTAATGTATCTTCTAATTCATATGCAATATCAAAATAATCGATCAAAGAATCTTTGCCACGTGCGGTAATCAAACAAAATTGTTCAATGCCAGCGGCTCTTGCTTCGTCGATTGCGTATTGAATTAATGGACGATCCACAACAGGCAACATTTCTTTTGGCATAGATTTCGTCGCAGGCAAGAAACGCGTACCAAATCCAGCAACAGGCAATACAGCCTTACGTAGAGGTTTAATCACAAAATTTTACCTTAATTTAGTTTTCATTCATGTTTAGCTATACCAAAAACTGTTCATAGTTTAAAGTATTTTACTTTCTACTTATTTAATAAATAATATATCATAACCATATCTTATATCAAAAAAATAATAAAATACCTTAATCTCCACTGAAAATTAGCAGTTCTATCATGATTTTCACAGGACGATATTCATACATTATGAAACCAATATGCTGAAAATATATCTTTAAAAACACCCTATTTCCTTATTTAAATAGATAGAAAATAGAGCGTTTGAATATAAGAGTTATAACGATTGTTTAATGGAAATCATTGCCAAATTAACAATTCCGCGTGCCGTTGTGCTTTCTGTTAAAATATGTAATGGCTTTGTTGCACCAAGCGTTATTGGACCAATTTGCAACGCATCACCAACAACACGACTCAAAGAAAGACCAATATTCGCAGAGTCTAGACAAGGCATAATTAATAAGTTGGCATTACCTGTCAAAGGAGAATCATCAATCAAACGATTACGCACCGTTGGGCTGAGCGCTGCATCCCCTTGCATTTCACCATCAATTTCTAATTGAGGATTTTGACTTTTAATCATTTCCAACGCTTCACGCATTTTTTGAGCAGAACCAGATGTACCAGTTCCAAATGAAGAGTAAGACAATAATGCTGCACGTGGGGGAAGCCCAAATTTAGAAACAGCTTCAGCAGCTAACAAAGTCAGCTCTGCAATTTCTTCTGCAGATGGGCTTAGGTTTAAATAAGCATCCCCCATAAATAGTACGACATTGGATTGAATTAACGCAGAAATTGTATGGAATTTTTTCACATCAGGACGTCTTGGGATAATACCTTTTAAATATTTAAAATGTCGGTACCATTCACCATAGCCACCAATTAATGAGACATCAACATGTCCCTCTCTTAACAGCATCGCTGCCATTACAGATTTACGACGATAAAGCTGTTCATAAGCCAAAGATGAAGGAATCCCTTGCCGTTCAACTAGTTTTTTATAGGGTTCTTCCAAAGATTGTAATAACGGATCATTTCTGTTTGGTTCAAACACACCCACATGCTCATCAACCCGCAAACTTAACCCAAGACTATTAATCTTGGCTTGAATACGTTCCTTATTCCCAATAACATAGGGCTTGGCAAGCTTATCATTTACTAATGTTTGTATTGCACGTAATACACGACCACTTTCCCCTTCAGAAAAAACAATCTTTTTCAATTCTGGTTGTCTGCGCACCGCTTCAAAAACCGGCTGCATCACTTGGCTGCTACGGAACACAAATTCTTGCAAATGATCTGTATAGGCTTGGAAATCTTCAATCGGTTGTGTAGCAGCCCCACTATCCATCGCAGCTTTGGCTACTGCTGGGGCAATATGTAAAATCAATCTTGGATCAAAAGGTTTTGGTAAAATATATTCTGAACCAAAAGAAGGCGCATCCCCACCATAGGCAGCAATCACCGCTTCATTTGCCTCCAAAGTTGCTAATTTTGCCAAGGCGTATACAGCAGCATGTTGCATTTCTTCATTAATTTGTTTGGCACCAACATCCAAAGCACCACGAAAAATAAATGGAAAACATAAAACATTATTCACTTGGTTCGGATAATCTGAACGTCCTGTTGCAATAATTGCATCCGTTCTGACCTTTTTAACCTCATTGGGCGTAATTTCTGGCTCTGGATTAGCCAATGCCAAAATAATCGGCTTTGGCGCCATATGCTCCAAATATTCTGGTTTCAATACACCTGCTGCGGATAATCCAAGGAATATATCTGCCCCGTTAATCACCTCGTGTAATTTACGAGCATTGGTTTCTTTGGCATAGCGTGCCATATTTTCTGGCATATTTGGATCGCGACCTTTCCAAACCACACCATCTATATCGGTTAAGGTCACATTCTCGACCTTGAGCCCCATACCAACCATCAAATCAACACAAGCCATTGCCGCAGCACCCGCACCAGAAGTCACCAGCTTTACGTCTTCTAGTTTCTTATTTTGAATGCGCAAAGCATTGACCAATGCTGCGGTTACAACGATTGCGGTTCCATGTTGATCGTCATGAAATACAGGAATGCTCATTCTGGATTGAAGATTTTTTTCAATTTGGAAACATTCTGGTGCTTTAATATCTTCCAGATTAATCCCACCGAATGTAGGCTCTAATGCAGCAACGACATTACAAAAATGTTCGGGATCCGTTGCGTCGACCTCGATATCAAATACGTCGATTCCAGCGAATTTTTTAAATAAAACCGCTTTTCCTTCCATCACAGGCTTGCCTGCCAATGCACCAATATTGCCCAATCCCAATACGGCAGTACCATTGGAAATAACAGCAACCAGATTGCCTCTGGCGGTATATTTACTTGCTAATGAAGGATCTTTTTGAATTTCTAAACATGGAGCCGCCACACCAGGGGAATATGCTAAAGACAAATCACGTTGTGTTGCCATCCTTTTCGTTGGCGTGATCGTTAATTTCCCTGGTTTTGGGTATTGATGATAATCAAGTGCTTCCTGTTTAAATTTTTGATCCATGTCTTCCTCTGTCAATGGTTAATTTTAAAGCATTACTATATCTTAAAACAGATACAATAAAAAGAAAATCTCTCTTTTTTGACAATTGAAACATATGGTGCGGTCGAGAAGACTCGAACTTCCACGGGGTTACCCCCACAAGCACCTCAAGCTTGCGCGTATACCATTCCGCCACGACCGCACATGACAACCATTCTGTATGATGGTATCATCAAATATGTTAATCTCTATAACCGATCAAAAGATTTCATGCAATGGCATTTCATCCGATATTTATACAAAAAAGTAAAAAACCTATTTCATATCCCAGTGCGTTACAGCATATGGAACACTATGTACAAGAAATTTATAATGAAAAACAACCAGAATGCCTATGGTTTCTTGAACATCCCCCTTTATATACAGCAGGAACCTCAGCCAAAGATCATGATTTAATCAATACCCAAAACTATTCCACTTTTTATACAAACCGAGGTGGTCAATGGACTTATCACGGTCCTGGACAACGTATTATTTATATCATGATGGATTTACGAAAAGATCATCATACTTTCCCCGCCAGAGACATTCATGCGTTTGTCAATGCAATTGAGGATTGGATTATTTTAACTTTGAAACAATTTAATATCCATGCCGAAAAGCGCAAAGATCGTATTGGACTATGGGTTGTTGATCCCATTACCCAAAAAGAAGAAAAAATTGCAGCCTTGGGAATAAAATTAACTAAATGGATCAGCTGGCATGGAATTGCACTCAATATATCCCCTAATCTCAACGATTATTCTGGTATTATCCCTTGCGGATTGGCTGAATATGGCGTTACCAGTATGGAAAAATTAGGGGGTCATTATTCTATGGATGAGGTGGATCAAGCTTTACTTGCACAATGGAGCCATATTTTCCCTCACCCTTTACAAGAAAAAGATTTATTTACTTAATCGCTGCCTGCTCATCAGGATAAGCAAAATATGTTACAGGTACGTGGATACCCTCGTGCACGTTTTCAATATCCATAATGCTGCGCCGTTTTCTGACATCCACCGCTTGCATTTGCCGCAAAGTTAATTTGCCATCAGCCTCCGTGAATAATAATGTTAATAGCCCTTGTGATGGATTATCTGAACTGGCTAATGAGATTTGCAGCAGTCCATTTTTATGCTGGATATTGGTTACTAAAATAGGGCGAGACAAATGAACAGGTGTTTTTAACATTAATCCCAAAGGATTACGAGATAACCCAATATGCGTCACAGATTGATTGCTGAAATCTTTTGCCACCATACGCTTGTCTTTGGCCACCACAACCATCGGCGCAGGATAGTCATAATTTAATCGTAACTTGCCTGGTTCGTAAATAATACGCCCTGTAGATTTACCACCATCAGGCCAAGTCTGAGTAAATTGCCCTGTAAACCCTTGAGAATTATTTAAATTAGCCTCTACTCGCGCAATTGCTGTTAGTTCACATGTTGGACGCAACTCTTGTCCACCATGACAGGCTGCCAATAAAATTGGCAACAAAAAAAATAGGCTTCTTCGCATCCACTTCATGTTTTTCCCTTTTTTATTATTCAATCAATATAGTCAAACATTATAATAGTGCCAGGAATAATAGCTATAATTCATCGAAAGCTAAACAATTTTGATTATCTTGAATATTTCTTTCGTTTCTAAGCGAAATAAAAATAAATTTTATCGAATAATATAAAAGGCTTACCATATTTCATTCATGATGAACATGGTATTATACATATTGTTTTTTAGAATTTAGATATAATATGATAATATTACTCTCCTTTGCTTTATTGAAATCTGATATTTCCTTATAAAATGACTGCTCATAAAAAACGTTTCCGTGCTTTTGATCCTAATCCTGATTGTCCCGACAATAAATATTGTGACATGCCCAGTTGCGACCAACCCGCAGGATATAAAGCCCCCAAATCACGCCAACAGTTAAATGATTATTACTGGTTTTGTTTAGACCATATCAGAGAATACAATAAGAAGTGGGATTATTGTAAAGGCATGACGCCTGCGCAAATTGAACAGCACCTCAGAAATTCGACCGTATGGGATAAGCCTTCTTGGAAATTAGGACAATTGGGTAAAACAGATTTGCTCAAAGAAAAATATTTCAAAGATTCCTTGGGGTTATTTAAAGACCACCCAAGATTCAAAAATAATAAAACCAACCCGACAGTACCTCAAGCCCCCAAAGAATTACAACATTCCTTACAAACCTTGGAATTAACGTGGCCTGTTTCCTTACAAGATTTAAGAAAACAATATACTATATTAGCACGCAAATTCCATCCTGATACCAATCACGGGGATATAGCCCTGACAGAGCAATTTAAAAATATTAATGCTGCTTATACAAAATTACGTACGCATTTAATGAATTCTGTTGAAATATAATCTAACTTATACTTCATTATTTATATGAATGACTGAAAAAACCACTCAAAAGGATCTTTAAAGAATGACTGAAAAGCCTGCACAGCCAATACAAGACACCAACGCTGGACTTCCCCCCACTTCTATTCTTTCTGAACCCGATGTTAACTATAACGTCAGAAAAACATTTAATATTGATCTAGATATGGAAGTTCCTGGTTTTTCAGTTAAAACATCCTTGGTACCCGATCTGGATGCCAGCTATTGCTTTGACAAAGAAATTACTCAAGCCATTTTGGCAGGTTTTCGTTATAATCGTCGTGTGATGGTGCAAGGATTTCACGGCACTGGAAAATCCTCTCATATCGAGCAAATCGCAGCCCGTTTGAACTGGCCTTGTGTTCGTATCAATCTGGACAGCCATATTTCTCGTATTGATTTGATTGGTAAAGACGCCATTGTTTTAAAAGACGGTAAACAAATCACCCAATTCCAAGAAGGGCTATTACCTTGGGCATTGGAAAACCCTTGTGCATTAATCTTTGATGAATATGATGCGGGTCGTCCTGATGTGATGTTTGTTATCCAGCGTGTGCTTGAAGCCGAAGGAAAATTGACTTTATTAGACCAAAACAGAGTCATTCGTCCCAACCCTTATTTTCGTTTATTTGCCACCGCCAACACAATTGGTCTAGGCGACACGACTGGTCTTTATCACGGCACCCAACAAATTAACCAAGGACAAATGGATCGTTGGAGCATTGTTGCGACCTTAAATTACCTGCCCCACGAACAAGAGTCTAATATTATCATGTCTAAAATGGGAGTTACCAAAGACGATCACGAATCAACTCAAATGATTAATTCAATGGTTGCACTCGCCAACCTAACACGAACAGGATTTGCAACAGGTGAACTCTCAACCGTCATGTCCCCAAGAACCGTCATTACTTGGGCAGAAAATTTTGAAATTTTCAAAGATTTATCTCTGGCTTTTCGTCTAACTTTCTTGAATAAATGTGATGAAGCAGAACGCCAAACGGTTGCTGAATATTATCAACGTTGCTTTAATGTTAATCCCTTAATTACTGATTTAATTTAATTTATCAAAGGAGGAACTTATGTCAGAAGAGTCCAAAACACCCAAATCTTCCCCTCAACTTCCTCCTGAAAAAAACGAATATAATTCTGAACGGTTTAAACAAGCGACCATCGGGGTTATTCATGCACTCAGTGGTCGCCAAGATACGAATATCCATTTTTATTCTGGATCTTCTTTACGCAATCATTCTCCACAGAATACGATTAACCCAAGCTCTGTGCATTTACCGACACCTCCTGAAATTCATGATCCCATCATGATGAACCAATTACGAGGTGCCGCAGACGCAATCGCACTGCGCTTGAAATATCATAATCAAAAAATACACAAAACAATGCAACCCACCATTACCGACGCCAAAGTTGCTTTTGATGCGTTAGAACAAGTCCGCGTTGAGGCTTTGGGAAGCCGGTATATGCAAGGTGTAGCTGCTAATTTACGTTCTGTTCAAGAATATAACAGCCATGCTGAAGGACATGCACGCATGGACAAAGCAGAACAGCTTGCTCCTCAAACGGCTTTGGCTTTATTAGCCAGAGAAAAATTGACAGGTGAGCCTGTTCCAAAAGCCTCTCGACGCATTGTCCAACTATGGCGTAACCGCTTAACCAAAAGCGGTGAAGACGCTCTGGATCAAATGTTACAGCATATTAATAGTCAAAAAGAATATGCCGCTGCATCACAACAATTATTAACAGCCTATCAACTTCTGGAAGATTTAGAAGAAAAAGAACAAGATTCTTTTAATAATCAAGAAAACGAAGATCCAGACTCTCCTGAAACATCAGACAATCCATCAGAGGAAAACACCCCAGAAAAACAAGAGCAAGAACAACCAGAAGAGCAATCCCCTCAAGTCACCCAAGGAATGGATAGTAATGAATCTTCTGATGCTGATGAAGGTGAAGGTTTTGAAACACAAGACACACCTGCTGGTCCCAAAGAAGGTGAACTCCCTCCTTTAGGTGAAGTAGAAGATTCAAACTATCATATTTATACAAAGCAATTTGATGAAACGATCTCTGCCGATCAAGTTTGTAATGCCGAAGAGTTAGCCTATTTACGACAACAACTCGATCAGCAACTTCAAACCATGCAGAATATTATTGCAAAACTTGCCAATCGCCTACAACGAAAACTTATGGCACAACAAAGAAGACGATGGAATTTCGATCAAGAAGAAGGGTTATTAGATGCCAGCAAATTGCCACGTATTATTACGAACCCGATGTATTCACTCAGCTATAAATATGAACAAGAAACAGAGTTTAAAGATACAATTGTCACTTTGTTAATTGATAATTCTGGTTCTATGCGCGGCAAACCCATTACGATTGCAGCCATGTGTGGAGATATTTTAGCCAGAACCTTAGAACGCTGTGCAATCAAAGTTGAAGTTTTAGGCTTTACCACCCGAGCATGGAAAGGTGGGCGCAGTCGTGAGGACTGGCTGAAAAATGGCAAACCTGCACAACCAGGGCGTTTAAACGATTTGCGCCATATTATTTATAAATCCGCGGATCAACCTTGGCGACATGCCCGTAAAAATTTGGGATTAATGCTACAAGAAGGGCTACTCAAAGAAAATATTGATGGTGAAGCCTTACACTGGGCTTGGCAACGCCTGCGCGCTCGTCCAGAAAAGCGTAAAATCCTGATGATTATTTCTGATGGGGCACCTGTCGATGATAGTACTTTGTCCAGTAATAATCCAGATTATTTAGAAATGCATTTACGCCGCATGATTGCTCGGATTGAATCCCAACCTGACATCGAACTGACCGCTATTGGCATTGGACATGATGTAACGCGATATTACCAGAATGCCGTCACCATCACCAATGCTGAACAATTAGGGGGAACAATGATGCAAGAATTAGCAGCGTTGTTTGATTCTAAAAAACACTTAATATAAATCAAAAGATGTAGGAATGGATCGCGCTGTTTACAGTAATATTCCATATCACTATCACTGTAAACAACGCGATCAATTCCTACATATAAATACATACACATCATATCCAATCGTTTCTTTGTTATTCTTTGGCAATCGGAGTATGTACAAATGTTGTTTTTTGCGCTCCTTGAATATCGGCAACTGCTTTTTTTGCTTTATCAACAGCTTCTTTATTCATTAAAGCACTATATTTAATTTTAAAGTGAACGGTTTGTTCTGACTCAATTTGTCGAATGCGTCCTTGTTCGCGTTCGATACTAGTTGCATAAGCGTAATTGGTTCCTGGTTCAATTCCTGTTACATAGCCTTGTTTTTCAGTATCTGTATTTTTCCATAACGTTAAATAGGGCAATTCTTGAATATTAAATTCAATCGTAACACCTTTACTGCCGTCCTTATTATGGAGTGCAGCAAGGGTTGAACCATCATTTTTTGCAAAAGGAACGATATTGAAAACCATTTCATCGAAATCTTTGGTAGGTTCTAAGTAAGTCGCCCAATCTTGCAAACCCTTGTGTGCGTAATCATTAAAAGGGCTAATTTCTTTGATGGGAGCGACGAATTGTGCGTCTTTTTCCAATAAAGGTTTGCTGAAATTACTGTGATACATAATTTGATAGTCACGAGGATAATCTGAATGATTGGTTAAACGATCATGAATCGTAAAACTGTAAGTATCAGGAATATAGCAAATTTCTGCGACGGTTTGTAAATCAGCTTTTTTAAAGGTGCTTTCTTTGATTAAGCCTCTGATTTTGATTTCATAAGGTGCAATTTCACTGATCTCAATTTCGACTTTAGAGGCTGGGGTATTGCCTGCTTTACCATGTAAAGTGCGCATTTCTCCGTTTTCAATCCCTGGATGACCAGCCCATTCAAAGCCACAGCGAACCATCATTTCGTTAAATCCTTCCAGCCATCCAGCACCATTGCGGCTCTCTAGGTTGATAAAAGTGGGGTTCACGACTTCTTTGACAGGGGAATCCCATCCAAAACGTATATCTTGACCTGTTACGTTCATAATGCTCATCCCTCTGGTTGGACTGAGGGTAATGGTCAACCCATTGGGGCTGGTCAGTATAATAATTTTTGAGCCTTCTTGTTTGCCGCCATGGAGTATTTTTTGCTCGATTGAAAAAAAACTATCGATAATGCCTAGTTGTGTGCTGTCGATTTTCCAGTTGCCGACCTCAATATTATGTTCTGTGCTGGACAACGTAAATATTCGTGCATTGGCTTTGGTAGCGTATAATGCGGGGGAAACACTGGCAGCTAAAAATTTATTCATTATATATTCCTTTATGTTTACATAACATTTAATGAATTAACTGTTGTAAAACCTCATGAAAATTATCAAGATCAATAACACCTTCATGATTATAAAAATCATCTTTTTCCCCAATAATATGCGATAAAAGAAAAGGTGGGTTATGATCGATATCCGTAACGCTTAGTGTATTCCAAAATGGCTTGATGTAATAGTCAAAAGCTTGAACAAGGGCACATTGATCGATACACCAATTGAGAGGATTCTTTGGATCATAGGCATAATTTACATATTGTTTTAAGAATTGCAAAATAGCTTTGGTTTTCTCCAAATCCCCGAGATATAAAATGCCAGCCCCTAGGCACCAAGGCTCGCCAGAGATTTGATTGCCGTAATGGTCGAAAGCATAAATGCGTAAGCCAAAATCATATTTATTTTTGATGTTTTTTAGCCTTGAATAAAAATCTGAGTAAGCAAAAGCATCAATGTCAACAATAAATGTTTGCGTAGGATAAAGCGTAAATAATTCTGGAGCAAATAAATAACGGACACTCGCAAAATAAGCCCCATCTTGATAAGGGCATAATCCATAACCGAATGTTAAATAAAAATAAGGAATATGGAGATGAATATATTCTGCAGTCTTACGTAAGAATTTTATTTGCTCGGGGGAGGGATTATCAAGACATATACTGATAACTGTTTTTTCTTGATAATTATTTTGTATATGCGCTTTAATTAATGAAAAAAGAAATTTAGGGAAATATCTAAAATATTTAAAATCACAACCCAAGATAATAGAGATGTCAGGATGATTTTCTTTGAGATCAGCATAAAACCATTGCCACATTTTAAGTTGAAATGGATCTTGATCCTTTTGAAGTTGTGGAAGATTTTGGATTTCTTCATCAGATAGCCACGTATAAACGCCACAATCCCCTGTGGTGAAAATGATGTTTTGTTTAATAGAGAGTTTTTTGGCTTGTTTAAAATGGAAGTCGGCTTGTTTTCGGTCGTGTAATATCCAAGCAAGCCTGCCCATACATAAATGATACCAAGGGCTAGAGCCATTTACATCATATTCAATCGCTAATAATGTTGTTAATTGCCCATTATCTACCCACTTTAATGTATTACAAAACATCACAAAATAGACGCTGTAATAATATTGTATCATTTGATCTTTGTTGGTTAGATCATAAGGCAATATAAATATGTTAAATTCTCTTTGAGTCAGAGGCAAATTAAATTCTTTTAAGAGGTTATCTATAAAAAAAATACAATGTTTTTTAAAATTTTCATCTTGGAGACGATTTAGAATATGCTTTTTTTGAGTCTCAGAGGTCTGCATGATCTGTAACATTTTCTCGATTGCAAGCATTGTGGCGGGAATATTGTTTTGTTTAAAATAAAGGATAGCTTGAAAATAATGATATTCATGTTGATGAGGATATAATTCTGTTGCCAAGTCTAGTAATTGAATTGCAAGCGGATAATTTTTATAAAAAGCACAATATTTAGCCAGCTTCTTGAGGTTTATGAGCGTATGAGGGGTGTGTTGAAACGCTGTAATAACAGGGGGAGTATCTTGTAAATCTTGATCTAGCAATACTGGTGGGGCAGTATCTTTATGAGAAACAACAAAGTTAATAACATTTTCGGTCAAGTTGGTAATGTCGGTCACAGAGCTACTCTTTGGGTTCGGAAAATATATTTAGAATTTGAATATATCATATCTTTATAATGATATATTTTATATTTAGAGTTTACTTATCTCTTTATATGATAGACCAAAATATAATTTCATTATTTACTTTGTCTAGTTGATGAAAATTAAGAATTTATATAGATTTAACTTTTTACTGTTTTATACTAAAAAGCAGGGATATTAGAAAAAACTTTTCTTGTAGTCAGATTACATACAAGATTTATTGTTACATTTGGAATGGTTAGAATGGATATTATATCAGATCGTCTAAAACAAATACAGCCGAGTCAAACATTGGTTATTTCTGCTAAAGCACGTGAAATGAAGGCAAAAGGACGTGATATTATCAGCCTTTCTGCAGGTGAGCCTGATTTTGGTACTCCCGAGAATATCAGCCAAGCGGGGATCAGAGCCATCCAAACTGGGCAAACAAAATATACGGATGTTGAGGGGACTTTACAAGTTCGTCAAGCCATCGCTAATCGCTTGAATAAAGATTATGGTTTGGATTATACAGCCGAAGAAATAGCGGTTTCTTCTGGGGGTAAGCAAGTTATTTTTAATGCCATGATGGCCAGCATTAATCCCAAAGATGAAGTGATTATTCCGACACCTTGTTGGGTATCGTATCCAGATATCGTGACATTGGCTGGTGGGAAACCCGTTATGGTGGTTTGCGATGAAAAAACGACCGGATTTAAATTGCAACCTCAATTATTAAGAGAAGCAATTACAGATAAAACAAAATGGTTAATTATTAATTCACCTTGTAATCCAACGGGCGTGACTTATTCCAAAGAAGAGTTACGAGCATTATGTGATGTATTATTAGAATTCCCACAAGTGTGGATTCTAACAGATGATATTTATGCGAAATTGACTTATGATGGCTTTGTGGCTTCTACAATTGTGCAAGTAGAGCCAAAATTAAAAGAACGTACTGTAACCATGAATGGTGTATCAAAAGCCTATTCTATGACAGGGTGGCGTATAGGCTATGCTGCTGCTCCAGTAGGGTTCATCAAAGCAATGATGAAATTGCAAGGGCAATCAACGACAAATGCTTGTTCAATCAGTCAAGCTGCAACGATTGAAGCGGTATCTGCGTCACAAGAATTTGTGCAAGACATGGCGAGTACATATCAAAAACGCCGTGATATTGTTTTGGGACAACTTAATTCTACTCCTGGGCTCAGTTGTATTAAACCAGAGGGCGCATTTTATCTATTCCCCTCTATCCATAATTGTATAGGCAAAACATCAAAAAGTGGCGTAAAGATCGTAGATAGCGAGTCTTTCGTAACAGCGTTACTTGAAGAAGAAGGTGTTGCTGCAGTTCATGGGGCTGCCTTTATGATGGAAGGCTATTTTCGTATTTCTTATGCGACGAGTACTGAATTGTTAAAAGAAGCATGCACACGGATCAAACAATTTTGTATGAATCTTCAATAAAACGAAATAGGTTTATCTATGGCTATTACTTCTTTACAAACCGAGCCTAGTCTTTCTTTGAAAATGGAAGGGTTTCAAGCTCCGGCAACGATTGCAATGTCAATGCGCGCTAGAGAGTTGGCTGCACAAGGCAAAGATGTTATTTCCCTTGCTTTGGGACAGCCCGATTTCTTTACCCCCAGAGTTGCTTGTGATGCGGCTTATGAAGCGGCACTGGATGGTAAAACCAAATACCCACCAATTGATGGGATTTTATCGTTAAAACAAGCCGTGCAGCAGAAATTCAAACAAGAAAATAATTTAAATTATGCTTTAGATGAAATTATGGTGGCGAATGGTGCTAAACAAATTTTGTTTAATGCGTTTATGGCGACTTTGAATGATGGGGATGAAGTTGTAGTGCCCGCACCTTATTGGACAAGTTATCCAATTATGGCACGCTTCTTGGGTGGCATACCCGTCGATGTTATTTGTTCAGAAGAAAATAATTTTTCTTTGAAGGCAGCAGATTTACGCAAGGTTTTAACGGATAAAACCAAATGGTTAATCATAAATTCCCCAAGTAATCCAACAGGTGCCGTTTGGTCAAAGCAAGATTTATTAGAGATTGCTGAAGTCTTACGCGATTATCCTCAAGTTTGGGTGTTCGCAGACGAGATTTATGAACATTTGGTTTTTGATGGGCAAGTTCATTATTCCTTGGCAGCGTTAGCTCCGGATTTAAAGGATCGGATTTTAACCGCGAATGGTGCGTCTAAAACCTATGCCATGCCTGGATGGCGTATTGGGTATGTTGGTGGAACAAAAATTTTAATCAAAGCGATGATGAAGATCCAAAGTAATTCAACTTCTGGTGCATCTAGCATTAGCCAAGCTGCTGCAACGGCTGCGTTACATCATTGTGCAAATGATGTGGAGGAAATGAAAAAAGCCTATGATCGTCGTCGTCAAATGATGAAAGAAGCTTTTTCCAATATGCCAGGTGTGACTTGTGCTGTGCCTCAAGGGGCATTCTATGTATATCCTGGAATTAAAGGATGTATTGGAAAAACCAGTGCAGGCGGACGTAAAATCGAGAACGATCAAGATTTTGCCGAGGCTTTACTAGAGGAGCAATATGTTGCTGTGGTTCCAGGTCATGCGTTTGGGTTAAGTCCCTATTTGCGGATTTCATATGCTGCGGATGATGCGGTGTTGGAAGAAGCCTGTAAACGAATTGCGAAGTTTGTAGAGCAATTAACGTAACGCGATTAAAACTTAAGGTGTAGGAATTGGTCGCGTTGTTTACAGTGATATGGAATATTACTGTAATGAACATACATAGAAAAACGAAGCTTACGTTGTATCATCGAGAGGAGATATGGCGATTATATCATCAAGAGAAAGTCACGATAACGGATCTGGCTAAGCGTTTTATGGTCAGCAGACCTACGATTTATGTTGTATTAAGGCGAGCTCGGTTGCAATTATTTGTGCCGATGTCCAGCACAAATGAACGTTATAAAACAATCAAATATGGCATTAAACGCCTTGCTAAGATTGAAAAAACACTTGAGGACAAGCTCAGACGGCAAGCCAAAAAATATAACAACTCTTATCCTGGGGAGATGGTGCATGTTGATACAAAACGGCTTCCTTTGTTAAAAAATGAGACTAAACAGCAAACTCGGGAGTATCTTTTTGTAGGTATTGATGATTTTTCTCGAGAACGCTATGCAGGGATTTACAACGATAAATCTCAGTTTAGTGCAGCTCAGTTCCTACAAGACGATGTGCAGGTTCAATGCCCTTATACGATCGAATGTGTTTACTTTGACAATGGCAGAGAATACCAAGGAACGCTTGAACATCTGTTTGTTAAATCTTGTTATACCAATCGGATTAACCAGAAATTTACCAAGCCAGCTTGCCCTCAAACCAATGGCAAAGCAGAGCGCGTCATTCGCACACTCATGGAAATGTGGCATGAGCGTGAATTGTTCGTCAATGCTCAGGATCGAAAGTTAAAGTTGAAACGATTTATTAATTATTATAACATTGTTAAACCTCATAAAGGCATTCAAGGAAAAACACCCTATGAGGTTTTAGATGGTTATTTTAAACAAAATCTGTAAACGACGCGATTAATTCTTACAGATTATACATGTATTTGATTGGGAGCGGGGAGAGGATTTGAACCTCTGACCTTCAGGTTATGAGCCTGACGAGCTACCGGGCTGCTCCACCCCGCAGGGGTGTATATGCCTTTGTAGTTGAGGGATGCATGATTTCCCTATTGGCATATGAGAACTGAATTAACATGAATTGAGTTAATCTCAGTTAATTTTAGATCTGAGAGTTATCGTTCTTTATTTTGAAGGATAGTTCAGATCGTTATTTTCTTACTCTGCGAGGTATATTGGACAGAGTATAAATGATAATCCTATTTTATTTATAATAGTAATAGAAAGTTTAAACTGAGTGTTTAGTTTAATGGGGATTATTTTATATTTAGAGGGGGGTATATTAGAAGACCTGGCGGCGACCTACTTTCCCATGCCTTAAGACATAGTATCATGGGCGCTGGGGGTTTTCACGGCCGAGTTCGGGATGGGATCGGGTGGTTCACTCCCCGCCATTGCCACCAGGTCATCTAATATACCCTTGTGTGTTGGTTGGTATTGTGAGTGTATGGTTGGTTAATTGGAATTGGTTATTTTATAAGAGTGACTGATATGAGTGTATGTGTGTTTTATAGTGTAAGTGCAAGGGCGATTAGTATCAGTTAGCTGCACATGTTTCCATGCTTTCACACCTGACCTATTAACGTGGTGGTCTACCACGGCCCGTAATGAGACCTTGTTTTGAGGGGGGTTTCCCGCTTAGATGCTTTCAGCGGTTATCCTTTCCATACTTAGCTACCCGGCGGTGCTGCTGGCGCAACAACCGGTACACCAGAGGTATGTTCACCCCGGTCCTCTCGTACTAGGGGCAAATCCTCTCAAGTCTCGACATCCACGGCAGATAGGGACCGAACTGTCTCACGACGTTCTAAACCCAGCTCACGTACCACTTTAATCGGCGAACAGCCGAACCCTTGGGACCTGCTCCAGCCCCAGGATGTGATGAGCCGACATCGAGGTGCCAAACCTCCCCGTCGATGTGGACTCTTGGGGGAGATCAGCCTGTTATCCCTAGAGTACCTTTTATCCGTTGAGCGATGGCCCTTCCACGTGGAACCACCGGATCACTATGGCCGACTTTCGTCTCTGTTCGAGCTGTCACTCTCACAGTCAGGCGGGCTTATGCCATTGCACTCAACAGCCGATGTCCGACCGGCTTGAGCCCACCATCGCGCGCCTCCGTTACTTTTTGGGAGGCGACCGCCCCAGTCAAACTGCCCACCATGCAGGGTCCCAATCCAGGCTTACTGGATATGGTTAGACATCAAAAAAACTCAGGGTGGTATTTCAAGGATGGCTCCACAAAGACTGGCGCCTCTGCTTCAAAGCCTCCCACCTATCCTACACAGCGTTTTCCTGATGCCACTACAAAGTTGCAGTAAAGGTTCATAGGGTCTTTCCGTCTGACCGCGGATACCCCGCATCTTCACGGGGAATTCAATTTCGCTGAGCCGATGCTGGAGACAGCGGGGAAGTCGTTACGCCATTCGTGCAGGTCGGAACTTACCCGACAAGGAATTTCGCTACCTTAGGACCGTTATAGTTACGGCCGCCGTTTACCGGGGCTTCAATTCAGTGCTTGCACACCTCCTCTTAACCTTCCGGCACCGGGCAGGCGTCAGACCCTATACGTCGTCTTTCGACTTTGCAGAGCCCTGTGTTTTTACTAAACAGTCGCTACCCCCTGCTCTGTGCCACCTGATTATGGTTGCCCACAATCCGGTCTTGCTTATCCCGAAGTTACGCAAGTAATTTGCCTAGTTCCTTCAGCATCGTTCTCTCAAGCGCCTTGGTATTCTCTACCAGTCCACCTGTGTCGGTTTCGGGTACGGTCTATCCGCTAGAGCTATTTCCTGGAATAGTCCAAAAGCCAGATCAATCCAATAAGATCTGACAACATATTCTATTCGTCACTTCTAGCAGGTTCAGGAATATTAACCTGATTTCCATCGACTACGGCTTTCGCCCTCGCCTTAGGGGCCGACTAACCCTGCGTGGATTAACCTGGCGCAGGAACCCTTGGACTTTCGGCGACAGTGTTTCTCGCACTGTTTGTCGCTACTCATGTCAGCATTCGCACTTCTGATATCTCCAAAGAGGGTCACCCCATCTCCTTCACAGACTTACAGAACGCTCCGCTACTGCGCATATAAATATGCACCCACAGCTTCGGCAGATATCTTGAGCCCCGTTACATTTTCGGCGCAGAGTTTCTTAATTAGACCAGTGAGCTATTACGCTTTCTTTAAAGGATGGCTGCTTCTAAGCCAACCTCCTGGTTGTTTTGGAATCTCCACATCCTTTCCCACTTAGATATCATTTAGGGGCCTTAGCTGGTGGTCTGGGCTGTTTCCCTCTCGACAATGGACCTTAGCACCCACTGTCTGTCTGCCATGCTCATACTCTTGGGTAT
>NZ_JASBAN010000001.1:1377500-1457500 GCF_029953305.1 Commensalibacter nepenthis
TTTTTTCCTTTCAAAGGTCAAAGTCAGCAGGGTTCTCGCCAAGTTCATTGATAATAGTTCTGACAGCTATTTTTTCATTTTCATCAAAATTACCATCAGAATTACCAATCATGATTGCTGCACGAATAATTAAACGCGCAATTTCGCTATTTCCATGATATTTGCTGATGATACGAAGAGCTTCTGCTTTTCCAATTTCAAAGTCAAAGTCAAAACGGTCTGCATGTTCAGTAAAAACTTTGATGGCATTATCTGCGCCATAAACGCTGATGAGTGGACTATTTTTAACCAACCCAACCATTTTACGTTTCTCTTCGGGATCGATGTGACCGTCTGCTGCAGCAATATAAGCACATGCAGCCATGACTGAATTTAAAATATCTTTATTTTTAAATTTTTTGAATTCTTCTGTTAAACCTGAAAGGCGGTTTTTTAAGTCGTCAAAAAATCCCATTATTATTCTCCTTAAACTAATTTTACTTTATAATAGTAAATAATATTCACTTTTAAAATGCAAATATATTATAATTTTCATATATTGCGTTTATTGCCGATGAGGTGCTAGATGAACGGGAATATCATATTGTTGGTATATATCCTCTAACCCATTTAAATAGGCTTCACCAATGGCACGAAACCGCCAAGTCATGTTGCGACGATACATGGAAAAAGCAATTATAGCTCTGCCATCAGAATATTCTTTTAAATCAAATAATTCATTATTGACTCGAACAAAAATATTCCCCACATTTTTAATGTTTACCCTCATCATTCCTGCTTTTTCAGCGTGAATAATCGTCAGCAACGTATGAACAGAGGACGGAATAGCAGTTGTATCGACAATGATTCTGAAACGATTCATTGCAAGTTTTGTAATCATTGTTCCTGTGACTGTATCGGTTGGCATCCAGTTTTTCAGGACATCACCAGTCGATTCAAGAGGGATAACCATAAGTTGAAGTGTATTTTCAGGGATGTTTTCAGGTTTTTCAATTTCTAAATCGATAATTTGTCGGCGGTTTAATAAATCAAATCGTTGTCCTCTGATTATCAATTTATTCCCCCTTTCTGGAAGTAATAGGTTTTGATAGTCGATAGTGCCAATAGATTAAAAGATCATTTATGGTCGAGTAAGACGACGTAATACAATGATATTTTATTTATTTTTTTTTTCATACTTTGGTTATAGTAATAATATAAATTGAAAGAGATTAAAATGGAAGATTACTTTTTGTTAAGAAACCTAACCCATGCGGTCATTACATGGGTAGTTGGGATTATTCTAACTTTTACTAATGTTGTTTACATAGCGATGCATATTTATGTTGCAGGCTATTCTTTGGTAATTCCTACAACCCTGATGATTATAGGAATTATCTTGCTTGCTTGGTCAAGCTATCGTATTGCAGTGATGGGTCGTGAAAATGATTGATCGTTTGTAACAATTTATTGTTTTGTTGCCTTTGCCCAGATATTTTGCTGTTCCAAGGTCACAGGAAGTTCGGTTTTGGTAATATCGACCCCTTGCCATCCTGCACCCAAAGCGGTGAACAGATTAACTGCGTCTTGGAAGCGATCTAAAATTGCAACAGCCTCTGCATTTGTGGCTGTGGTTGCCGTTCTTTGTGCAGTCAGCACATCTAAATATCCAGTTAAGCCTGCTTTATAGAGTTTTTGTGCCCGTTCTAATGCTAGTTGGCTGCTGAGCTTTGATTTATGTAACAGCTCAACATGCTCGGCATCATCCCCCCAAGCGGCAATAATATCTTCTATTTCTTTTAAAGCATTTAAAATAGTTTGGCGATATTGTAAGCGGGCTGCTTCTGCATCTGCTTCTGCACCTTTGACTTGTGCGCTTAAACGACCGCCATGTAATCCAGGAATAGACATATTGATAAAGCTGCTGGAAATCAAGCTGGCAATATTTGCCATTTGGCTTGTGAAGGATGTGGTCGGCATTGCACTGAGATCAATGGTGAATTGAGGATATAGTTCAGCAACGGCAACACCAATATTTGCAGTAGCCATCGCGTATTGACGTTCTGCCATTCGGATGTCAGGACGATTTGCCAATGCAATAGAAGGAATAGAAGGAGGATAGGCTGGTAAATCAGGTTGTGGCTTTTCTTCTTTTAGTAATGCTTCAGTTGTACCTGGAATTTGACCAATAAGCACATCAATTGTATGGGTGATTTGCGTAATATTTGTTTTGATGGGTTCTCTGGCGGCACGTTGAGATTCTAATTCTGCTTGTGCTTGTGCGGTGCTGAGGGTTGTGCCGGTGCCTTCTAGATATTGTTTTTGCGTTAAATTAAAAATATATTGGGCAATAGCAACGTTTTCATCAGCAATCCTGAGTCGTAATTGCATATTACGCAAAGTCACATAGTTATTTGCTAATTGAGATAACATGGTAAGCAATACAAAGCGTCGTTCTTCAATAGAATATTTTACGGCTTCTTCCTGAGATTGAACCAAGCGTCTAATTTGACCAAAAGCATCAATTTGCCAGCTTAACGTGGCTCCATATCGTCTGATGGCAGCGTTATTCGCACTTCCATTTTGTGCAATGGTTTGCGATGTTGTATAAGACGTTGTTTGGTATCCATATCCTGCTGAACCATCCAGTTGAGGGTACCAATTCGATGCATTCTTATCTCTTAATGCTTGTGCGGACAGGATACGTTGTCCCGCGACTTTGAGGTCATAATTATTTTTAATGGCTTCATCAACCAAGTGATTTAACAGCGGATCATGAAATTGTTCCCACCAGCGTTTCATGTCGTTTGTAGCCTGTGCAATTTGTTCGGCTGTAGCAGGCTTTTTCCAAACTTTTTCTGTCCATTGATCGGGGATCTTCATATGATCTTTGTGGAAATCAGGCCCTACTGTACAGGCGGATAATCCGCATACTAGAACAATTGTTGTTGTATAACGAAGAAAATGTTTATACATAAAATTGTTCCTTATAGATGATTTTGAAGCCATGAAGCCAATAAACCTCTGCGTCCTTTGGTTTCTGGACCAATACTGACAGTTGCTGTCATACCAGCAGATAAATGAATGGTATCAGGAACATGGTCAATATGGATTCGTACCGGGATACGTTGGGCTAGTCTGACCCATGTAAAGATAGGATTAACATTTTGTAAGCCAAATGCATCCGCGTCCGCGTTAGCATCATTAATACCACGTGCGATACTGACCACATGTCCTGGTAATATTTGTTTATAACCCATCAATTTGATTCGTGCGACATCGCCTATATGAATACCCCACATTTTTGTTTCTTCGAAATATCCATAAACCCAAAAAGAATCGGCATCGATAACGGATAAATAAGATTGCCCAGTGGTGACATAATCCCCCACACGCAAGTTGAGGTTCGTTACATAACCATTAACGGGCGAGTATAAAATAGAGCGTTGCATATTCAATTTGGCTTCGTCCAACGTAGCTTTGGCACTGTCAACGCTAGCTTGAGCGGTTGCAACTTTGGTATTGAAATCTTCTTTTTCTTCCGTAGATACAATGCCTTCCAAGCCTTTTCGACGCATTGCATTACGGCGTTGTAGTGTCAAATTGGCTTCGGCATTTTCTAAACTCGCTTGGGCTTGTTGGATCGCAATTCTGAACCGTGCGGGGTCAATGATGAATAAAGGTTCACCTTTGCGAACATATTGGTTATCTTTGACGGGGATTTGCACCACAGTCCCAGAAACTTCGGGGGCAATTTTAACGACGTAAACACGAACTCTACCGTCGCGCGTCCAAGGCGCGATCATATAGGTATCCCATAATGTTACCCCCAGAATAATGGCAATGATAACAACAATGAGTGTTAAACTGATACGAATAATATTGCTAAGAGAAAACATGGTGCAGGATCAAAACTTATATGGAAATAAAGGGGTTATAGGTAAAGGATAAGTAAACATAAAACACAAAAATATAAGGCTACTTCAAACAAAGCAAGGTGCCAAAACATTTTTATTAGTCCTGTTCGCCATAAAATAGAACGTATAATCGTGGTAACGATCAAGGCAAGCAATGTATATACAACAAAGGGGGCAATAAAGATGCCAAAAAAATTAAATTCCGCGATCATTTCATTGTAACTAACAGGGTATTGTTATCAGTTTTAAGAGTGTAAATAGACAGGGGAAATAGAACAAATCTATTTATGCTAAATACGATAAAAAAGTAAAACAAGTGTATATTAAAAGAAAATATATACAATAATTTATATATTATTTTCATCTTTTTCAGTAAAGACAAAAACAAGCATCGTTTTATTGTGTGTAAAAGACCAAAAAGAAGCATCATAGAATCATTTTAATATATCTATTTTTATGATTTCCGGTAACAGATATATATTCCGTTTTTAAAATATAGTTAATGCGAATAAGTCTTTGTGAGATTACAGTCAAGAAGTTTTCAGTATTTTATCGATATTTTGTTTATTGTTTTGTCAAATGCAGCCATTCATCAAAAATATCATCCAAAGAAACAGTGGGTTGTTGAAAAGAGTTCGTTTCTTCTTTGACGATTGTTTCTTGCATTATTCGTTTCGGATCGGCTGATGGAAAAGAAAGAAAAGACGGATGTTGTAGCAAAGAGTTAATTAATTTGATTCGTTGTGTTGGAATGGTCGCAGGGATACTATACACAATTGGATTTTCAATTGTGTTTTTAAATTGATATTGAAAGTGTGATGATGGGTATTGCTTTTGAAATGCGTTGATACTGAGAACAGAGCCACTGGTCATTAATACCTGATTTTTATGTAATAAAAAATTGGCTTCATTGGGCGTTGTCCACCAAACGATATAAGGTCGGAGCTGATTGAGTTTTTTAAAAGCGCGTAAAATACCCGAAGGAGTTGATAAAACGTCTGTAACTTCATCAAAAGGAACATCGTCAGCGAGTAACGCAATCGAAAATGCGCTGAAAGCATCTTTTTGTAATCCTCTTTTCCCTGGGTATTGCGTAATATTCCAGAAATCTTTCCAAGTAGGGTTAAAGTGTATTTTATCAGTATCCCACGCCAATGTAATATGATCTGTAATGGTTTGAAAATTACATTGTTTGTCATTTGATGACAGTAAATCATCAGGAAGCGCAATCAACAATCCAAGATCACATGCTTGTTCAGCTGTTTTTTCGTTTAATAATAAAATATCAACGGGGTTTTTGTTGAGCGATAATGCTTTTTGCAATGTGGCAAGATGACCATCCCACGTCATTACGTGATATTTTTGTGTATATTTTTCCAAATAAAATTGATAACCGTTAAGTATACCAAGATTTATTTTGTTTGCTTTAGTATGAGCAAAACATAAAGAAGGTAATAAAATGATTGAAAGAAAAAATAAGAGTTTAAATTTAGGAAAATACATATAAATT
Organism: Commensalibacter nepenthis; assembly: GCF_029953305.1. Taxonomy (NCBI): domain Bacteria; kingdom Pseudomonadati; phylum Pseudomonadota; class Alphaproteobacteria; order Acetobacterales; family Acetobacteraceae; genus Commensalibacter; species Commensalibacter nepenthis. Next base: position 1,382,907 of record NZ_JASBAN010000001.1, read on the forward strand.
ATTAAACATTGCATTAAAGTAACTTATTTTACTATAAATTGTTTAGTTTAAGATGTAAAATAGTTTGTATGACTAAAAACAACATAATTATTCTCTAAGTAAAATAATAGTTATTAAAAATTAAAAAAACATTTATTTTTTATGTATAAATTATTGTGTTTTAAATATATGATGTTTTATGTTGGAGAGTTGATATGTTGTAAAATGAGTAATTAACTATATCTGGAAACAATTTTATTAAGGAGAGCCAAAATGTTTTTTAGCAAAAAAGACAAGAAAAAAGCAGCAGAGCTTCAAAAAAGTGCCCAAGAAGAAATCGTATCTTTAAAAAAACAAGTCGAAGATTTGTTAAATGATCGTGTAACGCCTGCAATTGTGCAAGCAGCAGATAAAGCAGATAAGGTTGTTCATAATACAAAGGAAATAACCGATCATCAAATGAAACAGGTTTCTGATAAAGTACAATCTAAACCTTTAATTGCTATTGTTCTATCCATCGTCATTGGGTATTTATTAGGTAGAGTTATTCGTTAATTTTATCGTAATATAGAAAGTGATTTAAAAACTCATGAAGATTGCTGAGTATGGTAAGGCCGCAGTTGATGCTGAGGTTCTGCTTCTTAAGAAAAAGTCAATTAGAATTAGCAAACAAGTTGTTTTATGCTTGATTGGTGCTCTTTTTGGCTTGTTTACTTTGATTTCAATTCATGCTGTTTTGGCCGCGTTATGTTGGAATATCTTCCATACAGGCGTTTTAGGAACCGCGTTGATTATTTTGGTGTTTGATATTGTTTGCATGCTGTTGCTATTTTTGTGTGCATTTAAACAAAGAGTCAGCGAAGAAGAGATCGAAGCAAAAATCGTTCGTAATTATAACCTAAAAGAATTACGAAATTCATTAGCTGTTACTGCATTAATAGGTACGCTTAGTGGACCCTTGGGCGGCTATTTACGTGGTTTTTTTTGGCAGTTTATTAAAAAAATATTTAAAAGAAATTAATTGCTACAGACAACATTGGTGGTTGATTATGGTTTTGAAGTTAACCATCAATAATATTTTATTGCTATTCATATAATGTTATATTTTTTTTTGTTTTCAACTTATGATAGTTATATAATTTAGGAACTATCTGGAGTAGATATTATGCATGTTCTTCTTATGGGTGAAACGTTTTTTTCTGAACATGAGTTTTATCAGGAGTTGAAAGCGACAGGATTCTCAATCGATCGTGTTGGCTATGATCCGCAAATATTATCAGCATCTCAGTTTTACGACTACGATATGATTATCGTTGAATTAGATCAGCTAGATAAACAATTTTTCGCTACGATCAAATTATTAAGATCAATTAACGAGCAATTGCCCATTATTATCGTTTCTAAAAAAGACGACGTAGACATGAAAATACAAGCCTTTCAAGCAGGTATTGATGATTACGTTATGATCCCTTTTGCGATGCCTGAATTATTAGCTCGGTGTAAGGCTGTTTTGAGGCGATCCAATAAAGTAATTGCAGACCGTGTCATTCAAGTTGGGCAGTTGAAAATCAATTTGGAAACACGTGAGGTGTTTGTAAGTGGTAAACCAGTTAATCTTACGGGCAAAGAATATGCTATCTTAGAGATGTTGGTATTAAGACGAGACGTGTTAATTAGTAAAGTTACAATTTTAAATGCTCTATATGCCGGCAGTAGTGATGAGCCTGACATGAAAATTATTGATGTCTTTGTTTGTAAGCTAAGAAAAAAATTGCAAAAAGCTGGTGCTGGCGATCTAATTTCAACAATGTGGGGGCAAGGTTATATATTCCGTCAACCAAGCCCCGTTTCGACAGAGCACGAGCATGCAATGTAATCACAGCTAGGCTGTAAATTGCTCTGTTACGATTCTTTCTGACAATTCATGCCCTGGATTAAATAGAATTTCAGATTTGATCTTTTTATTTTCCTTTACAAAAACTTTGGTTACATCCCTAATCTCAGTAAAATCTGCTACTGCCGCGATTGGTCGTTTCTGTTCTTCGATGGTTAAGAATTGAATAGAGGTGCTAGAAGGCAAGAGAGCACCTTTCCACCTACGAGGACGAAACGGACAAATAGGCGTTAGTGGTAACAGCTCAGAGTTAAGCGGAACGATAGGACCGTGGGCGGATAAATTATAAGCTGTCGACCCTGCTGGGGTTGAAACAATAATACCATCACAGATAAGCTCTGATAACCTAATTTCATCATTTGTAATAATTTGAATTTTGGCGGCTTGTCTTGTTTGTCGATAAAGAAAAATATCATTAAATGCCAAAGCAGTGTGGGTTTTACCATCAGCCGTGTATGCAGTCATCGATAATGGATGGAGGTATGTCGGTTGTGCTTGGTGTAAAATAGCAGGTAGATCTCTTTCCAATGGTATTTTTGGATTTGTTAGGAAACCAACAGAGCCAAAATTAATACTGTAAATCGGAATATGATAGTTTAAATAATTGTGTAATGTCTCCAACATAAACCCGTCGCCGCCGATACAGATAATGACTTCGGCTTCATTGATGTCAGAATTTCCGTATTTATCAATAAGGCTCTTTTTATATTGGGTAGCTTTCGAGCTGGGTATAGAAACAAAATGTAATTTTTGTGGAGGATTCGTTGGTGGCCACATAATATTCCCAATAATTTAGAGTACACTTTAACATTTATATAAAAGCAGATTCACAAAACGATTCTGCGAGATATATTTATATAGAAGTTTTATATTACTTGATTTTAAAAATAATCATAGATGACTTAGACTAAATTAGTCCTTTTTTTGAAAAAACATCAAACAGATGGTATGATTTTTATTAAGTATTTTTTTTATTTAATGATTATTTTATTATTGAGTTCTATTATATAATTGTCATTATGTAATAAGTATATATGTGTATCATTTTAAATAAAAATACAATTTATATCGATTTTAATTTTTACTTTTTTTCGAGTCATTACATTAAATAATAGTATCTATACTTGAATTTTTTTTTTTATGCTGCTAGTTATTATTGCAATTGATATTTAGTTTTAATAAAAAATATTTTTTAGTAAATATTTTCATTTACAGAGTAATTATTTCATGACTACCAATCAAAAGTTTTTAAATTTAGATTCAAAAGATCAAAGTTCAGAAGCAGCTGGTATAGATCAAAGGGTAGGCAGCCGCATTCGTTTAAGAAGAAGGTTACTGGGATATTCTCAAGAAAAGCTTGCGTTGGCATTGGGGCTTTCTTTTCAACAAGTGCAAAAATATGAAAAAGGAAGTAACCGTGTCGGTGCATCTAGGCTGTTTGATATAGCAGAAATCTTACAAGTGCCTATTAATTTCTTTTTTGACGAACACTTAAATCCTTTTTACATAGAGGAAAATGCATCTTCGTCAAAGTCAAAATCCTCCTCTGCTGTGCAAGCTTGTGATGTTCATGTGGCGTTGGATGAAGATCATGTCGTAGGTAACTCTTTACCAACTGGAAATGATGACGCTTTTGATTTAATGACCAGCAAAGAAACAATGAATTTGTTAAAAGCTTATTATGCGATTCAAGAGCCAGAAGTCCGTCAAAGACTGTTACATTTAATTTGTGCGATGAGCGACAATAGCAAGTAAAGGCTAAGAGTTTTCTTATTCTCGATGTAAGATTTTGTCGGTGATGAAAGAGGATAGTTTTTTGTGTTGGAATTTTTTTCTTAGAATATCTTCATGATATTCATCTTGAACCCATTTTAAGAAATCACTTTGACCTTTTGTTTGTTGATAGTAGTCAATAAAAAATTGGTCAAGTATTCCTGTTTTGGCTTGTTTGAAATGTCCAAATTTCCAAGATAATTGCTCTATAGCCTTCTCTATTGTTTGATTTTCGAATAAAGCAATCAAAGTCGATACAAGTCCTGCACGATCAGCACCAGATTTGCAATGAATTAAAATAGGGAATGCGAGTGTTGGATAAAGTCGAGCAAGGTTTAAAATACGATCTTTATGAGGCGCACCACGACTTTCAAATGGTAAATCGAGTAAAGTAACCTCTAACTCTTTGGCTGTATGGCGAGAAAGGGCGTCAGAACCACAATCTCGTTTTCCACGTAAATTGATAATTGTTTTAATGTGATATTGTTGAACAATTTTTTGCAAGCGTCCAGGTGTAGGATGATTGCAACGATATACTTTGTTGGGAATAACAGTATGAAAATTTGTCCATACTAATCTAAATATGGAATGGTCTATAAACAAACTATCTATCCATGCCTTGTAACGGTCGGATGGACGAGAGAGTGATGGATCAAAAGATATTTTCTTGCTCATGATCCATCACTACATGATTTACATTTTACGTTCAACCTGTAAATGTTTTAGCTCAGCAATTGCTTTGGCAGGGTTTAACCCTTTTGGACAAGTTTGTGTACAGTTCATAATTGTCCGACATGCATATAAACGCATAGAATCTTCAAGCTCATCCAATCGCTCACCAGCAAATTCATCGCGGCTATCAGAAACCCAGCGCATTGCAGCTAACAGAACCGCAGGACCTAAATACTTGTCTCCATTCCACCAATATGATGGGCAAGAAGTGGAACAGCAAAAACAAAGAATACATTCATAAAGACCATCCATTTTTTTGCGCTCTTCGATACTTTGAAGGCGTTCTTTATCAGGTGGCGGTGGAGTATCAGATTTTAACCAAGGTTCTACCTCACGTAATTGCGCATAGGGTCCGCTGAGGTCAGGAATTAAATCTTTGACGACAGGCATATGAGGTAATGGATAAATGGGTACATCGGAATCAATATCTTTGATATATTTCAAACATGCGAGGGTATTATGTCCATCAATATTCATCGCACATGAACCACATACCCCTTCACGGCAAGAACGACGGAAAGAAAGGGTGGGGTCAATTTCATTTTTGATGTAGATTAACGCATCCAATACCATTGGGCCAATTTTATCTAGATCGATTTCATACGTGTCAGTAACAGGATTACGATCATCATCGGGACTCCAGCGATAGATTTTAAACCGTTTGACATTTTTTGCATCAGGAGCCGCATGAAATGTTTTTCCAACACCGATACGACTATTTTGGGGTAATCTAAATTCAACCATAATTTTTTACCTTTCTTTCTCTTAATATACCCGTTTTTTCGGTGGGAATGTTTGAATCTCATCTGTCAAAGTATTCATATGTACTGGACGATAATCCAAGGACACTTCACCTTTGTCATTAAGGAAAGAAACTGTGTGTTTTAACCAATCTTTATCATCGCGATCTGGATAATCATCATGTGCATGCGCACCACGGCTTTCTTTGCGTGCTTCAGCACTGACCATTGAAACGGTTGCATTGGCGAGAAGATTTTCGAATTCCAATGCTTCCATAAGATCTGTATTCCAGATCAAAGATTCATCCGCAACTGAAATATCAGCTAGTTCAGGCCATAGTTTTTCGATTTTTGTCACACCGTCTTTAAGGTTTTGATTATTACGGAAAACAGCGGCATGACGTTGCATGGTGCGTTGTAAGGAATCACGCATTTGTGCAACTCTGGTATTTCCTTTGGCGTATCTTAATTTGTCTAAACGAGCGATCGCATCTTCGCCAGCACCTGCGGGTAATGGGGCAATTGCGTCATGAGGTTTCAAGATTTCTTTGGCGCGTAATGCAGCAGCACGACCAAAAACGATCAAATCGAGTAAAGAGTTAGTTCCAAGACGGTTTGCACCATGAACAGAGACACAGGCTGCTTCACCCACAGCCATGAGGCCAGGAACCGTTGCATCAGGATTTTCTTTGGTTGGGCGAATGACTTCGGCATGAATATTAGTAGGAATACCACCCATATTATAATGCACGGTTGGTAAAACAGGAACGGGGTTTTTGGTTACATCAATACCAGCAAAGACCCTGGATGTTTCAACGATACTTGGTAAACGTTCATGCAAGATGTCTGCACCAAGATGTTCAAGGTGCAACATAATATGGTCTTTGTTTGGACCACAGCCACGTCCTTCGTTAATTTCAACAATCATCGCACGAGAGACAACATCACGAGAAGCAAGGTCTTTGGCATGAGGAGCATAACGTTCCATGAAACGTTCGCCTTCAGAGTTGGTTAGATATCCACCTTCACCACGGCACCCTTCGGTCAACAAACAGCCTGCTGGGAAAATACCTGTTGGATGGAATTGAATAAATTCCATGTCTTGGGTTGGAATACCAGCACGCATTGCCATTGCATTTCCGTCGCCAGTACAAGTATGGGCTGAAGTACAAGATTGAAAAGTTCGTCCATATCCACCTGTTGCTAATACAACGAGATTAGCACGGAAACGGTGCATTGTGCCATCGTCAAGGCACCAAGCCATCACCCCTTTACACGCGCCTTTGTCATCCATAATCAGATCAAGGGCAAAATATTCAATAAAGAATTCTACGTCATGCTTGAGGCTTTGTTGGTATAAAGTATGTAAAATGGCATGTCCTGTTCTGTCAGCAGCAGCACAAGCACGTTGAACGGGTTCTTTACCAAAATCGCTCATATGTCCACCAAAGGGACGTTGATAGATTTTTCCATCTTCGGTACGTGTAAAAGGGACACCCATATGTTCAAGTTCATAAACAGCAGGTACAGCTTCACGGCATAGATACTCAATCGCATCTTGGTCGCCTAACCAATCTGATCCTTTAATGGTATCATACATGTGCCATTGCCATTTATCTTCGGCCATATTGCCCAAAGATGCGGCAATACCGCCTTGGGCTGCGGTTGTATGGCTGCGTGTAGGAAAAACTTTGGTGATACAAGCTGTTTTTAAGCCAGCGGCACCCATACCCAATGTTGCACGAAGTCCAGAGCCACCAGCGCCAACAACAATAACATCATATGCATGATCGACAATGCGATAACTGCGTTGTGAAGGTAAGGTTATGGTATTCATTATTTAATATATCCTGTTTCTTTTATTTCTTGATTATTTTTTGGCTGGAGCAAGAGCAATTTTTAAAATGGAAATAACAGAGAGCAGCCCTAAAAAGAAAGTTCCGCCTTTAATGACTAAATCAAGGATTGTTTTGTTTTTACCACGAGCATAATCGCTGGTAATGACTTGTAATCCCATTTGCATATGGTGAAAGGTTAAAATCATCAAAGAGAGTAATAAGACGGTATTAACTGGTTTTCCAGCCCATTGTACGACATTTTTATGGTCTGCATCACCCAGTCTTAACATTTGAATAATAAACCAAATGGATAAAGGTGCGCTGCCGATTGCTGTTAACCGTTCGGCTTTCCAATGTTCAACAATGTGATGACCAGCACCTAATTGACGCATACGACCAAGGTTAGAACGTAAAATAGTAGGGCGATCTGAAGGGGTTGTCACTTGTAGTTTCTCCTAAAAACTTAATAATACATTACAAAAATATGAGTGATTATTCATTATATAATTGCGTATTTATTATTTTTTCTTTTTACCTAATTTCTTGCCTATAATAATCGTCCATAACCCAAGCGTTAAGGCAGAGATACTGACAATATCTATTTTACTATCTTGATTAATTTCTTCTTTTTCCAAACGCTTTGCGGTGCTGTCCCACACCAGATGACGTATTCCACGGATAAAGTGAAGAAAGAAAGAGGCTGAAAAACCAAATAAAACAAGCTGTCCAGGAAAGCTGCCTGTGACTTTTTGAACTTTTTTAAACGATTTTGGACCTTTTGCTGCGGATGCAAGCCAAGCAACCATGATCGCTGATCCAAAAGATAAAGCTGCCCCAGTAATACGATTTAAAATAGACAAGGACATCGAAGGGATAGGTTTATAAACTTGCAAATGCGGTGACATAGGTCGTTTTTTAAGAGAACCATCGCTCGTATGGCCGACATAAAAAGTTTCGCGTATATCCAACATAATTATTTCCTAATGTATCATTTTCGGCATAGTGCCAAGTAAATTACTTAGGTCTTAACCTATACCCCGTTATTCAATAGGTCTAGTCAATTTATTAGGAGAAAGTAGATATTTTAATTAAAAAACATATAGTTTTTTGTATATAATGCGTTTTGTATGGCTTGCTTATAATGATAAAAAATGCGTGAGTCTATAGTATGGTAAATAGACGAAAGAGATTTATGAGTAAGCGTATTAGAATTTTGAAATTTGAGGATAGATTAGGTAAAACAGAAATTATTAATAGTGCCTTTTGCTTTGATAGGAATAGTGTATAATTCCACTGACTTTGCATAAGCTGTGCCAGAGCGAATAATACAAGGATCCTTTACAATGACTTTATATCCAAATGGCAAAATATATTTTACAAGAGAAGATGACGATAACAACGTATCTATTCAAAGATGCCATTCAATTTCTTTCTTTTTATAACAAACCCACAATAATGTAGTGCAGAAAGAAAAGATAGACTTATATGAGCATGATGGAGGATGTCCAGAAATAAAATCTGTTTTCTTTGGAAATATACAAAATAAAAAAATATATTTTCGTTATGGTTGTTTGGGATTCTAAACATCTTAAGATTGGTATAGATGGCGATTCCTATCAAACATATGTTTATACCAAGAATCAGCAAGGAATATTGTCACTTGATAAAGTGATTTCAGATGATGACAATCTATCAAGTTTTGAGGGCGACAATAACTGTAAAAATGATATTAATCCCGATAGTGACGATGACGGTTATGTAAAATATAAGTATAAAACCACAGCAGATATAAAGAAATATTTAAAGCAAAAATATCATTAGATATACACAAAGAATATATTTTAATTATTTGGAAAAAAGAACATGGATTTTTATACAGGAAAACCTGATCGGGCTATCAAGCATTTTGGTATTATTCATTATACTTATGAGACGTCTCAGGCAGTTGGTTTGATGAAGGCAATTACAAATGCGTTTAGGTACGAGACCGATGTTAAGCAGCAATCGGATGAGGATGCGTTGTTAGCTATAGAAAATTTGGTTTTAGAAAGGAAACCCAATGCTAATGTGGTCTATGATATGAATGTATCCATGGTGCATATCCCTATACAAGGAAGCTATTGTATTATTACGAAAATATTCGCCAGTTACGGTGCTTATCAAGATGTATGGTAATTAATAAAAAAAAGCGAGAGATGTTCCCTCGCTTTATACTTTATATCTCGTTTGATGCCCAGAATTATTTCTGAGAAACCAGATTTTGTGCCACCATAGATTCTGCAATTTGTACCGTATTTAATGCAGCACCTTTGCGTAGATTGTCAGAAACGCACCACAAAGCCAAACCATTAGGAACCGTTGGATCAATGCGTAATCTGGAAACATAAGATGCATCTTCACCAGCAGCTTCGATTTGTGTGACATATCCTTCATCTTGGCGTTCATCATATAAAATGACACCTTCTGCATTACGCAGTGCTTTGCGCGCTTTTTCCAAATCAACAGGGCGTTCACATTCAATCGTGATGGCTTCACCATGCCCAATGAAAACAGGAACACGAACACAGGTTGCGATCACGGCAATATCTGGATCCAGAATTTTTTTGGTCTCAACCGTCATTTTCCATTCTTCTTTGGTAAATCCGTCATCCATGAATTTATCAATATGGGGAATACAGTTAAACGCAATTTGCTTGGTAAAGTTACCACGTGTAATGCTTTCCCCAATCAAAGAGGCTTTAGTTTGGGTAAAAAGTTCATCCATTCCTTTTTTACCAGCTCCACCAGTGGCTTGATAGGTTGAGACCACGATTCTTGTTATTTTAAAAAGTTCATGTAGTGGTTTTAACGCCACCACCATTTGAATGGTTGAACAATTAGGATTCGCAATAATATTGCGTTTTGCTTTTTTAAGGGCTTCGGGGTTTACTTCTGGCACGACTAATGGCACGTCGGGTTCCATACGGAAATAAGAGGTATTATCCACCACGATACATCCTGCTTCAGCAGCTTTTGGCGCATAAATTGCAGACACAGATGCCCCAGCAGAAGCCAATACAAAATCCCATCCGTTAAAGTCAAAGGTTTCAAGATTTTGAATTTTAAGAACTTTTTTATCACCAAAAGAAATTTCTTTGCCAGCAGAGCGAGGGGAAGCAAGCGCTGCAATATCTTTAATTGGAAAATTCCGTTCAGCAAGAATTTTTAAAATTTCTCTGCCAACAGCTCCTGTTGCGCCCATAACGGCTACGCGATAACCCATAGTTCTTTTATCCTTAGATTAGGTTCATAAATCTTAGAGGTTATAGTTTACCTGTTTATTTTTGGATGTAAACGCACGAAAATAAAAAACTAGCGAAAGAGATCACGATTGCACGAGATGGACAAAAATAACTATGAATTTTTATTTATGTCTTTAAAAAAGAAGATACAAAATTTTTAGTAATCTTTTAGGATCGGTTAGAAGAGTAAAATATGAATTTGCCCAGCAATGTTTATCAGGCAAGAGTAAAAGCAGGGACTTTAAAACAAGATGACGCACAACAAAAAATCGTGTTGTTATTCGATCAATTGTGTAAATCACTCGCAACTTATCAACCTGCTGTGCATTCTGTTGAAAGCGGGCTTTTGGGGTCTTTGAAAAGCCTTTGGCACAAGCCCCAGCAACCTCCAAAAGGGATTTATTTGGTTGGTTCTGTTGGGCGAGGGAAATCAATGTTAATGGATTTGTTTTTTGAACAAGTCCCCGTCCAGCATAAAATCAGAACACATTTTCATATTTTTATGCAAGAGACTTACAAACGGTTTCATATCTTAAAACAACAATCAGGCAAAGGGGGAGATCCAATTCCTGATTTAGCCAAAGAGCTGGCTCAAAAAGCATGGCTTCTTTGTTTTGATGAATTCCAAGTTAATGATATTGCCGATGCGGTGTTGTTGGGTCGTTTGTTTGAGCAGCTTTTTGCACTGGGTGTGGTGGTTGTAGCGACTTCTAACGTCAAGATTTCTGCACTCTTTCAAAATAGACCTGGGGCAGATGCATTCAAGCCTTTTATTAAAATTTTATCTCAACAAATGATAGAGATAGAGTTGAATGCTGCTCAAGATTATCGTTTAGGTCGTCCCGAAGATGAAAAACGATGGTTGGTTCCTTGTACTGCCGAAAATAAAGAGCGTTTAGACCATATTTTCCTAAGTGAATCTCATGGTCGCCCCGTTAAAGAGGAAATTTTGACTGTGATGGGCAGAGCATTTCATGTGCCTTGTGCTTCTGGGATTGTGGCTCGGTTTTTATTTCGGGATTTATGCGATGTTAATTTGGGGGTAGGCGATTATCTAGCGCTTGCTCAGCGTTTCAAAGTGATTATTTTGGATGAGATTCCAAGGTTTAATCCAGATAATATGAATGTTATTGAACGTTTCACAATGCTTATTGATGTGTTATACGAACAAAATGTCAAATTATATGTTTCTGCAGAAGCAGAGTTTGAAGAAATTTATCGTAAAGAAGATCGAAGAGCGTTTTTTGAGCGTACGATTTCACGTCTAAATGAAATGCAAGGACAAAACTGGGGAAGTGCAGCTCGGGCTTCGTAAATGGGTTGTGGCTTTCGATTTATATTATAATTGTTTCAAAACGAAAAAGTAAGGAAGAAAATTAAGATGGCGATAAATGATCATATTGCAAGTGTGTTCAGCGGATCAAATAGTGCCTATCTTGCTGATTTATATGCACAATGGGTGGAAGATCCAAATAGCGTTGACCCTTCATTTTCAGAACTATTTATTGCATTAGATGATGCACAAAATATCGTTATTAAGGATGCTCGCGGTGCGTCTTGGGCGCCACGCCCTGTAACAGATATTGTGGTTGAGACGGATGAAAAAGCACCGTCATCTTCAAAAGGCGATAAAATTTCCAAAGATCAATTGTATAAAGCTGCACAGGATAGTATGCGCGCAATTCAGTTGATTGATGCATATCGTGCATTTGGACATCAATATGCACGGTTGGATCCTCTGCAACTTAGTCAAAGACATTTAGTTGCCGAGCTTGAACCAACAACATACGGTTTTACGTCTCAAGATATGGATCGCCCTATTTTTATTGGAAAAAATAGGGCTGTTTTTTTATCTAAGGAAATACATACATTACGTGAGATTGTTGCTGGGTTACAGCAGATTTATTGTCGTTCTATTGCTTGGGAATATATGTATTTACAGGATCATGAACAGCGCCAATGGTTGATGCAAAGAATAGAGCAATTGGGTTCTATTTCTTTAGCGAATGATGATAAAAAAAGAATATTGCAAGAATTGACCGAGGCGGTTGGATTTGAAGCCTTTTGTCAAAAAAGATATGTGGGCGTGAAGCGTTTTGGTCTTGATGGCGGTGAAGTTACAATCCCTGCATTACATGCTGTGATTAGGCATGCAGTCATGAAATATAATGTCAAATCGATCGGTATGGGTATGGCGCATCGTGGGCGGTTGAATGTATTAACCAATGTTGTTGGCAAGCCATTTACTGCGTTGTTTCATGAATTTGCTGGGGGCTCTTATAAGCCTGACAGCATTCCAGGTGCTGCGGATGTGAAATATCATCTTGGATATCGTAAGCAGGTCGAGATTGAAGGAAAATCTGTCGAGCTTTCAATGGCGTTTAATCCCTCTCATTTAGAAGCAGCGGGGGCTGTTGTTGAGGGGCAGGTTCGTGCAGAGCAAGATCATGATGGTCAAAAGCATTTGGCTGTTTTGTTGCATGGAGATGCTGCCTTTGCTGGGCAAGGTGTGGTTTATGAAATTCTAGCCATGTCACGATTACCCGCTTATGAAACGGGTGGAACGGTTCATATTATTACCAATAATCAAATTGGATTCACAACCTCGCCCGAGTTGGCTTTTTCTGGATATTATGGTTCAGATGTTGCCAAAGTTGCTCGTGCACCGATTGTTCATGTGAATGGTGATGATCCAGAGGCAGTTGTCAAAGTCATGCAACTTGCTGTGGAATTCAGAGAGCAATTTGCAACAGATATTGTGGTTGATTTGGTTTGTTATCGTCGGAATGGTCATAATGAAACGGATGAGCCAGCATTCACGCAACCTTTGATGTATAATGCTATTCGGCAGCATGAAACAATTTATAAAAAATACGCAGAAAAACTGGCGAATGAAGGTGTAATCACCTCTGTTGACAGTGAAGCCAATTGGAATGGGTTCCAAGAATATTTGCAGGCAAGCTATAATGCATCTCAGAATTATCGTGTCAATGAGATGGATTGGGTGAGTGCTGAATGGCAAAAAATGAAATGGCGTGGTCAAGAGCGTCAAGAAGAAGCAACTGCTATCTCTAGAGATGTGGCTTTGAAAATTGGAAAAGCATTATCCTCTTATGCCGATGGGTTTGATTGTCATTCGAAATTGATTCGTCAGTTAGAAGCAAAAGCACAAATGTTCTCCTCAGGTGAGGGAATTGATTGGGCAACGGGTGAAGCTCTGGCTTTTGGTAGCTTATTATTAGAAGGACACCCCGTTCGTTTATCAGGTCAAGATTGCCAAAGAGGTACTTTCAGTCATCGTAATGCCGTTTTATTTGATCAGAAAACACAGCAACCTTATGTATTGTTAAATCATATTCAGCCAGAACAGGCACAGATTGATATTTATAATTCGTTTTTATCTGAGTTTGCAGTGCTTGGCTTTGAATATGGGTATAGTTGTACAAATCCAAATGCTTTAGTCTTATGGGAAGCTCAGTTTGGGGATTTTGCTAACGGGGCTCAAATCATTATCGATCAATTTATTAGTGCCGGGGAAAGTAAATGGCTGCAAATGTCTGGTTTGGTCATGTTGTTACCTCATTCTCAAGAAGGACAAGGGGCAGAGCATTCTTCGGCAAGATTGGAACGTTTCTTACAGCTTTGTGCTGATGATAATATGCAGGTTTGTAATTTAACGACACCAGCCAATTATTTCCATGCGTTGCGCCGTCAGTTAAAGCGCAATTATCGCCAACCTTTGGTGATTATGTCCCCCAAATCTTTATTAAGACATAAATTGGCACAATCGTCGCTTGCTGAATTTATTGATGGAACCAAATTCTTGTCTGTGATTGACGAAGTTGATCCTATTGTCGTTAAAGATAAAGTGCAACATGTTGTATTATGTTCCGGTAAAGTCTATTATGATTTATGGACACGTCGCCTTGAATTAAGAGGGACATCACAATCGGAGCCAGTAGCCTTGGTGCGTATGGAACAAATTTATCCATTCCCAGCACAGGAATTGAAAGAAATTCTTGCACAATATCCAAATGCCGAGATCGTTTGGTGTCAAGAAGAACCAGAAAATATGGGCGCTTGGAATTTTGTAGATCGTAAAATTGAAAAATGTTTACGGGAAATGAAACATCAATGTACGTTTGTTAAGTATACAGGACGCTTGCCTGCTGCCAGCCCAGCTTCTGGTTTATCCTCAGTGTATAAAGCAGAGCAAGAAGGGTTAATTAATCAGGCGTTAAATTATCAAAAAGTTTAAATTTGTTACAATAAGAATTTATAAAGACAAAACAAGAAAGTAATTATGATGTCAGTAGAAATAAAAGTACCACAACTTGGAGAAAGCATTTCCGTTGCAACGATTGCCAAATGGTTAAAACAACCTGGCGAACATGTGGAAATGGATGAAGCAATTGTCGAGCTGGAAACGGATAAAGTCAGTGTTGAAGTTGCAGCATCACAAGCTGGTACTTTGGGAAATCATTTTGTGAATGAAGGAGATGAAGTTGAAGTCGGAGCGATCTTAACAACGATTGAAAAGGGTGGTGCAAAAGCGCCCGCAGCTCCAGTTACCAAAGCACCTAAGTCAGTTGAAAAGGCTGCGTCATCTCCCGAACTTCATCAACCTATGCCTGCTGCGCGTAAAATGATGGATGAAAAACAGGTTTCTGCGACACAAATTGGTCAAGGAACAGGGAAGAACGGTCGTATAACGCGTGAAGATGTTATTAACTTTGTAACAGGTGCAAATACTAAACCAATTGCATCTGTCCCAACGCGTCAAGATGATCCTCGTGAAGAGCGCGTAAAAATGACTCGCCTACGTCGCACGATTGCTCGACGTTTGAAAGATGCCCAAGAAACAGCAGCCATGCTGACCACTTTTAACGAAGTGGATATGTCTGCAGTGATGAAATTGCGTGCTGAATATAAGGATGCATTTAACAAAAAATATGAAGATGCACGTTTAGGATTTATGTCCTTTTTTGTCAAAGCAACGGTTTCTGCTTTACAAGAATTTCCAGCAATTAATGCTCAGATTGATGGAGAAGATGTGATCTATCGTCACTTTGTGAATATGGGGATTGCTGTTGGGGGACCAAATGGATTGGTTGTTCCAGTTTTACGGGATGCGGATCAGATGAGTTTTGCTCAGATCGAGAGCAATATTATTGGTTTTGCAAAAAAAGCCAAAAACAATCAATTAAAAATAGATGACTTATCCGGTGGGACTTTTTCAATAACGAATGGTGGGATTTATGGTTCCTTGATGTCTACGCCGATTTTAAATATGCCGCAATCAGGTATTTTAGGAATGCATGCAATCAAAGAGCGTCCTATTGCTGAAAATGGACAAGTTGTTATTCGTCCAATGATGTATTTGGCATTATCTTATGACCATCGTATTGTTGATGGCAAAGAGGCCGTCAGTTTCTTGGTACATATTAAAGACAGAATTGAACATCCAGAACGCTTGTTACTTGGTGTGTAATTTTACCCGATTAGACACCATTCATATTACAAATAAAGAAGGATTATCCTTATGACTGTGGAAATTATAGTTCCTGTTCTGGGCGAAAGTATTACTTCTGCTGTTGTTTCTAAATGGTTAAAGCAACCAGGTGAGGCAGTCAGTGCTGACGAGGCTATTGTTGAGTTAGAAACAGACAAGGTGAATGTAGAAGTTTCTGCCCCCGTTGCAGGAATTATAGGACAACATCAGGTTGTTGTTGGGGATGAAGTGTCCGTTGGTGCTTTATTGGTTGTTGTCGGCGATGCTGGCGATACAGGAGCGTCAACAGCGACAGTTTCTTTGCCCCCTGTTGTCCAAGAAACAAAAGAGACTGTAACATCTGGTGATGCTGAATTTGATTTGATTGTTATTGGTGCAGGACCTGGTGGTTATGTTGCATCTATTCGTGCGGCTCAATTGGGGATGAAGGTTGCTTGTGTTGAAAAAAGAAAAACATTAGGTGGCACGTGTCTGAATGTGGGGTGTATTCCTTCAAAAGCATTATTATACGCCTCAGAACAATATGAAGCAGCACAAAAGCGATTTGCGGATTTAGGTGTATTGGTCAAAGATGTTGAGTTAGATTTGGCTAAAATGCATGCACACAAAGATTCTGTCATTAATGCGAATGTTTCAGGGATCGAGTTTCTTTTAAAGAAGAATAAAATTACGTGGTTAAAAGGAACTGCAACTATTCCTGCGCCTGGTCAAGTTTCAGTAGAGGGTAAAATTGTTACAACACGTTCTATTGTGATTGCAACAGGTAGTGAAAGTGTTTCTTTACCCAATGTAGAGATTGATGAAAAACGAGTTGTAACTTCTACTGGGGCTTTATCGCTTGAAAAAGTGCCAGAACATATAGTTGTGATTGGCGGTGGGGTTATTGGTGTTGAATTGGGCAGTGTTTGGCATCGTTTGGGTGCCAAAGTAACCATTGTTGAATATTTTGATCGTTTATTGCCTGGATTTGATAAAGAAGTTTCTTTGACCTTTGCAAAGATATTGGAAAAACAAGGGATTCAATTAAAGCTAGCCCATAAAGTAGAAAAGTTGGAGAAAACAGGCAAAGAAACTCAGGTCACGATTAGCAATGCGGCTGGAGATCATACAGAAATTTTGTCTGCGGATGTGGTGTTGGTTTCAGTGGGTCGTCGTCCTGTGACACAAGGATTGGGTTTGGAAGCTCTTGGTGTTGCTTTGGATGAAAAAGGACGGATCAAGACCAATGGTCAGTTTCAAACCAATATCTCTGGGGTTTATGCTATTGGGGATGTGATTGCAGGACCTATGCTGGCACACAAGGCAGAAGAAGAAGGTGTTGCCGTGGCTGAATATCTGGCAGGGCAAAAACCGCATATCGATTATGGGTTAATTCCTAGTGTTGTTTATACAGAGCCAGAAATTGCGATGGTTGGTAAGACAGAAGAAACATTGCAAGCTGAATCGATTGAATATACAGTTGGCAAATTTCCATTTAGTGCCAATGGTCGCGCAAGAGCAATGAATCAAACAGAGGGATTTGTGAAGATTCTTGCCGATAAACGTACCAATAAAATATTGGGTGTTCATTTAATCGGTCCACATTGTAGTGAAATGATCGCTGAAGTTGTATTGGCAATGAATTTTGGGGCTTCTGCCGAAGATATCGCCTTGACTTGTCATGCACATCCGACCTTGACAGAATCGATCAAAGAAGCGGCTTTGGGAACACAGAAAAGATCAATTCACATGTAATGAATATAAATCCTTTGTTTTTACATTCGATTACAGTATGATTCTATATTAATTAATCTTGTGTAATAAGGAGTGGTAGGAATGAAGATTAATCGTATTGCTGTCAGTGTGATTGGTGTTTTGACCGTATTGACACAAATACAATCTCAAGCAATTCCTACTTCTTTTGATATAAGAGACGATATTAAAGGGTTAGAGGATACTAGTGGCTTGCCACAATACACACCGATTCCTGATCCACATGCAGATCGTTCTTATGTGCATTTTTATAATCTGGCGGACACGTCTTTATTTAAAAAAGAGCATGAGCTGCATGGTCTCCCCCCACTACCTTCTTTAAATCAAGAAGAAGCCTATCAAGAAGCAGCAAGGCTAACTGCTTTGTTAAAAAAAACAGTTCCCAACGCTTTAATCTATTCTTCGCAGCGAAATAAAAAATGGGTTCAACTGGCTCAAGAGGAAATGGGACGCAAAGGTCCCCCTGTTAAAAGAGCGCAATTATTAATTGTTGTGGATCGTAATCCCAAAGTCCAAGAATTATGCTTTGTATTGGCATTTCCAAAAGGACAAGGGGAGTGGAAAGCATTGGGGGGAGGAAAGGTTTCAACGGGAAATACTGCACGAAAATTATATTATATTACTCCCACGGGTGTCTTTTATAATACTGTAGAGCGAATTGGATATCGAGCATTAGGAACTAAAAATAAAAACGGTATTCGTGGGAATGGTATTAAGGGAATGCGTGTTTGGGACTTTGGATGGCAATGGGCAGAGAAAGGTTGGTTGCCTAGCCGAGAAAAAGGACAAATTCGCCTAGAAATGCATGCGACAGATCCAGATTATTTAGAACAGCGGTTGGGTAAACCAGCATCAGAAGGATGTGTCAGGCTAGCGACGAAAATGAACGAATTTATCGATCATAATGGTATTATCGACGCATTATATACTCAAGCTGCCTACAAAGATAAACGATTTAGTTCCGTTTTATCCAAAAAGATTCAATTCACACCATTGGCTGGGGACAAATTGGTCATTGTTGATTCTTCTCAATCCGAAGCTTCTCAACGTAGCTAGATCTGTATCTGTTAAGGATGATTGTTAGTGTGAGAAATTATGTTTGGTTAATAAATAACAGTTTAGTGGTATAGACTGGGCAAAAGATTGTTTTGTATAAACTGCGTTTAGTAGTAGTAATGATTTAGAGGAGAAAATAACATGCCTATACAAACCAAAGAAGCTGAAGCATTAGAAAAATATTTGCAAAAAAAGTTAGAAAGTAATTGCCTAAAGGTTGTCTTACCTAAACGTATTGGTCAACCCGTCGAACTGTGCGTTCAAAATGGTAAGACATCAGAATCTATCGGCACGGTTTATCGTGATGAAGATGAAGGTGAGGTTTCTTATGCAATTTCTCTAACAATTTTAGAAGAAGATTTGGAATAAAATTTATTTTAAATCAGATTGTTGGAAAAGCTGGAAAGTAAGCTGTTCTGAAAACTTAAAAGAAATTACTTTCCATTTCCAATTTTGTAAATGCAACGTCATTTGAATAGAGTTTTTTTCTTCGCCTGGAATGACAATATCAGCTTGCAACGAGATTGGTGATATAAAATGAACATGAGTCGCCATAAAAGAGCTTAGCAATGTTTTGATGGTAGAAGTGTTTTCTTCAGAATTGTCTTGTTTAAGGTGATTAATAAATTTGGCTAGATTATCGGGTGTTAAATTTTGATCTACAGCATTAGAAATAGCCGTTTGTGCAAAAGAATTTCCAAAATCTGGTAAGTCATCTTGAGATGTCGGGGTATTCTGGACCGCTTGAGTTAAATCAGATTGTAAATTGGTTTTAATGGATTGCCAGTCCAAATACGTTACCAGCTGTGGTGTATTATAGGTTTGAATGGCTTTGTAAATAGACCATAATGTTGTGTAGGGGTATATAATGTAAAGACCACCTAAAAAAAGAAGTATAAAAATTAACTTCCATTTTTTTAAAAATGAAACAAACATTTAATATTCCTTTAAAATAAAATAATCAGGTGGTGGTTTATTATATGAATATATAACAATCTGAATAGCATATAATTTTCATAGATAGAGGATTAGATAATTGCTATAAAGAATCTTCAGAAGTCATATTAACATTAGCTGCATTTTATATTACTAATATAAGGAGCTATAAATTATTTATTTAAATTTGAAAATAAAAATGTATATCTTTGAAAGATAGGATCATATGAACTATTGTTTTTCTGAATTGTCTATACCTTATCAATGGACAAAATATAAAATGACTGCTGCTTTGATAATTGCTTTGGTGGCTGGTGGTGTCATTTTTCCTGTTTCTGGATATGCACAAGGTTCACAAGAAAAACAATATTCACCCAGTGCAACCATTCCTGCGCAACCAATCACACCACAAAATGGTGCTTTACCTGCGGTCAGTGGAACGGGGCAAATCCTTCCCTCCGCTGCTGATAATGCGGAAAAGGGGTCTGTAACTGGTAAGCCTTTGCCTTATTTTTTGTCCTTACGTGCCGATGAAGTCAACATGCGCGCAGGACCAGGGGTGCGTTATCCGATTAGTTGGACATATCATCGTCGTAATATGCCAGTCAAAGTGACACGAGAGTTCGATATTTGGCGATTGGTAGAAGACGTCGATGGTCAAAAAGGTTGGATCCAACAAGCTATCTTATCAGGTGGTCGCTCTTTTATTATCACAGGGGAGCCTTTGTCTGTAGGTCAGGAAGTTGCGGATTCTGGCAAGGACAAGGATAAAAAGAAAAACGACCACATGGACAGCCGTATTGTTGGTTATATTGCCGATGCCCAATCTGTACAGCCAGGTAAAAATAGTATTATTGTTAGATCGGAACCAAAAGATACAGCCACAGCGATAGCTGTTTTAAAGCCTGGCGTTGTGGGTAGTATTAAGTCATGTCCCGCAGGATCAGAATGGTGTAATATTGCGATTAAGGGGTATAATGGTTGGATACCACGCAGTAGCTTTTGGGGAACGACACCTCAAGAAGCCATCGAAGGTCATTAAGGCATTTTAGAATCAATTTTTATTGATGTTTATTGTTACAAACAAAATAACTTTGATTTATTCATTTAGAATATAAAGGAATTACGTATTATGGAAGACAAAGCTAGTTTATTAAGAGGTCGTCGAACCAAAATTGTTTCTACTTTGGGACCTGCATCTTCTACCAAAGAGATGATTCAGACATTATTTTTTGCTGGCGTTGATGTTTTTCGTTTAAATTTTTCTCATGGAACACACGAAGAGCAAGCCGCACGATACCATATTATTCGCGAACTTGAAAAAGAAACTGGTAAAGTAATCGGGGTGCTTGCAGATATTCAAGGACCTAAATTACGTGTTGGCAACTTTGCAGACGGCAAAGTTACTCTGAAAACGGGCACCGTGTTTCGTTTGGATTTAGATACAACTTTAGGTACTGAACAGCGCGTTTGTTTGCCTCATCCAGAGATTATTAATAGTGCAGAACCTGGATGCCGTTTGTTGCTTGATGACGGTAAGTTATGTTTAATTGTTCGTAAAGTAGGTAAAGATTTCCTAGAAACTGAGGTTGTTGTTGGCGGATCATTGTCCAATCATAAAGGGGTGAATGTTCCTGATATGATTTTACCAATTCCTGCTTTGACAGAAAAAGATCATAAAGATCTTAAGTTTGCTTTGGAACTAGGGGTTGATTTTATTGGTCTTTCCTTTGTTCAACGCCCAGAAGATGTTCAAGAAGCAAAAGATATCTCCAATGGTCGCGCATGGATTGTGACCAAGATGGAAAAGCCACAAGCAATGCAAAATATTGATGCTATCCTAGAATTAACAGATGGTGTGATGGTTGCTCGTGGTGATCTTGGGGTGGAAATGCCCCCAGAAGAAGTGCCTTTGGCTCAGATCAAAATCATTCGTAAAGCACGCCAATTGGGTAAACCCGTGATTGTTGCAACACAAATGTTGGAAAGTATGATTTCATCTCCAACTCCAACACGTGCCGAGGCTTCAGATATTGCAACGGCTGTGTTTGAAGGTGCAGATGCTGTGATGTTGTCTGCTGAAAGTGCTGCTGGGCAATATCCAAAAGAAGCGGTTAGCATCATGGATCGAATCATCAGTCGTGTTGAAAAAGACGATGAATGGCGTAAATTAATGGAAGCAACACGGGAACAACCACATAATAATGTTGCAGATGCAATTGTGGCTGCTGTTCAAAAGATTTGTAACACGTTGGAAACGCCTGCTGTTGTTGCATTTACACGCAGAGGAAAAACCGCACAACGTATGTCCAGAGAACGCCCCGATTCAATGATTTTTGGTGTAACACCAACGATGGAATCCGCCAGAAAGCTTGCGTTGGTTTGGGGGGTTCATCCGTATCATTCTGTCACTGTTGATAATCCAGCATGTAGCGTTGAAGATATGGTTGCAGAAGCATCACGTATTGTCCAAAGCTATCAAGTTGTCACCAAAGGGGATCATATGGTAGTTATTGCTGGTATGCCGTTTGGTCAGGCTGGTAGCACGAACTTAATCCGTGTTGTTGATATTCAATAATTAATGACTATAAAGAGGGGTTCAAATACCTCTCTTTATTATATGAAATGATCTTTAGAATCTTCAATAGCTTTGACACAATCTGCAAGCACTGTATGGGTTATTGGTTTGCGAATAATGAAATTTTGTTCGCGGATAAATGAATCGAATATAATGGGTGTCTCCTCATACCCTGTAATAAATAAAATAGGGAGTTGAGGAAAATTTTGGTTAATTATTGATAAGAAATCCGTAGGCGTATTGGGTAAAATACGGGTATCAATCGCAACAAAGCTGAACTGATCGTCGCTTTTGAGTAAAGTAAAGGTTTCCTTGGTTGTTTGAGCGATGGTCATTGAATATCCTAAATCCTTTAGATTCTCGCTGAGCAACATGCATAGATGATTATCTTGTGAAATCAGTAATGTTTTAAGCAAGTTCACTTTGGTAGAGTTGCTATTTAATTTTTGTATCGTCATAGAATTATAATAGCGAGGTAAAAAAAGGCTAATTCTTGTCCCTACTTTGGGATTGGAATCGATGGTCAAATGCCCGTTGGATTGTTTGGTAAATCCATAAGCCATTGACAACCCAAGACCGGCGCGCTTTCCTAGAGGTTTTGTCGTAAAAAATGGGTCTGTAGCTCTGTTAATAATGTCAGGAGGCATGCCAATTCCATTATCCTGAATAAGAATATTAATATATTCCCCCTGCTTGATAAATTTGCGCAGGGGATGCGATGGTGTGACCCTTACATTATGTGTCTCTATGATAATTTTGCCATTTGAAGAGCGGATGGCTTCGCAGGCATTTTGGAAAATATGTATAATAGCATTTTTTAAATGTTCTGGATCACAAAAAACTGACCAAATATCTGCTTCTAACTGAATTTGTAAGTTGATATGTTTCTTAATGGTATCTTTATCTTCTTTAATAAAATTTTGAAAAGTATCTAATAGAACTTGTATCGTGTGGTTGGGATCGATGATGTGTGGCGCTAGAATCTGTCGTCTAGAAAAAGAAAGAAGTTGATGTGTAATTTCGGTAGCTTGTGTTGCAGCTTTTTGGGCAGCGTGGATATAACGAGGCAGTAAGTCTGCTTTATTTTGTTCAATGCGCATCTGCATCAGTTCTAGGTTGCCAATAATACCAGCTAGTAAGGTATTGAAGTCATGTGCTAATCCACCGATCAGCTGTTCAATTGTTTGGATTGGAGAATTGGTGGATAGACTCGATTCCGTCACGATACTCAACATTCCTTGGACTTGATTTTGTTCACCGAGAATAGGATTATATGTCACTTCTATTTGTGTTGGTGTTGAGTGCTGATGGGTTACGCCAGGAATTTGATAGTCGCTTGTATATTGAATGGTTTCTTTTTGATAAACAGCACTGACAATTTGGTTAAAGTGGGATTTGCGTTCAGGCCATACATCTATTAATGGTCTGCCCAATAAAGCTGGGTGTTTTGTGCCGATTAATTTTGCATAAGCATCATTATATAAAGCAATATTTTCTCTTCCCCAGTAAATAACCATAGGTAAAGATGTGTTTAAAACCAATGATAAAATTGCTTGCAAATTTAGAGGCCAAGAATCTTGCTTACCTAATAAGGTAGTGTTCCAATCAAAGCTGCTGATAAGTTGTTTGACGGTCAATAGTTCTGAAGTTGGAACGGGTTCTGTCATTACGATGCCTTGCGTATTTTACATCATCAAAGAGTATTGGGTTGTTAAATGATATTATACCCGTTTTTATTTTATTTTAAACTCTGTCTGGCAATAACGTGATTTTCTTTTGAATGAAATTTTATTTCCAAGATTATTTTACATTCAGGGTTTGTTTTAAGTTGTCTCAAATATTTTATAATAGGATAATAAGATACTGCTTGGTAAGTCGACGCAACTTATCTGTAAAGAGGAGCTGTTCTCCTCTTTGTTTTGATGGTTGGGTGCAATGTTAATTTCTAAGATATAAAATGCAATTGCAGAATAACCCGCAATCTCAGTTCGTGGTAAGCTACAGCTATAGTCACTTAATTTGCTTGGGACTGGTGCTTTCCGAAAGACCATGAATGAAATATTCATCTGATTGGATTAAATAGCGTTTAGTATGATATATATTATTGCACTTGCTTGTTTTCGATCAAAGATTTACGAATGCGTCGTCCTTTTTGGATGGTTTCTGTAATATATTCTTCATCTTTCCATCGGATTGCTTTTGCCATGGCTTGAGCATCTTCTGTAAAACGAGCCAGCATTTCGAGGATGGCCTCACGATTATTGATAAATACATCTCGCCACATGGTTGGATCAGAAGACGCAACCCGCGTAAAATCTCTGAAACCAGAGGCTGCGTAATCTAGAACTTCAGATCGTGTTTCTTCTTCTAAACTATCAGCAGTATTGCAAATGGTAAATGCAATTAGGTGAGGTAAATGGCTGACAATAGCACAGACTTTATCATGGTGTTGAATGGTAAGGTTCCGTGTATTTGAACCCATTGCTTGCCAAAAAGCAGTTATTTTATTTAGTCCTTCTGGGGTTGTGTTGGCTATGGGCGTAATCAAACACCAACGATTTTCAAATAACGTGTCAAACCCAGCATCTGGACCAGAGAATTCTGTTCCTGCCATCGGGTGCGCAGGGACGAAAATAATATCGGGGGTAAGGTGAGGTTCAATCGCTGCGATTACAGAGGCTTTGGTGGATCCAGTATCGGTTAAGATTGCACCTTTTTTCATGTAAGGAATGATTTGTTTTGTGACATCTTCCATTGCTCCGACAGGAATGGCGAGGACAACGCAATCAGCATTTTCAACAGCGGATTTTGGATCAAAACAGACCTCATCTGCTATTTGCAGCTTTTGAACATGCTTACAAACCTCTTGGTTATTGTCATAGGCAATTGTGTGGGTTGCGATAGAGCGATCCTTTTGGATACGTCTTAAAATAGAAGATCCAATTAAACCTGGTCCAATAACAGCAACGCAATGAAAGATAGGAGTGTTCATAATGTGTAATCAATATTCAAAATGAAAGATGAAGGGAATAGATTAATTAGACGTAATATTCAGATTGGTATCTTTTTGAGGGTTTTTGCGTAGGTATCGTATCTCGCCCAATTGCCATAAAAGTAAAATAGGAATACCGATAATAAGATCACGTGCGCGACGTAATATAGACAATACGAAAGACAGAGAAGGGTCAACCCCAAATATCGTTCCAATGATAACATAGGCTCCTTCTTGTATGCCAACACTGGCAGGCACTAAAAATCCAATAGAAATAACAACACAAACCAAAGCTTCGATGGTAATGGCTTCGAGTAAAGTAATATCTGCCCCAATGAAATGATAACACATCCATGTTCCAATACCACTGCCGACCCATCCGATAAAATGGATAGTACAACTATAGATTATCCTTTTGGGATGTGCCCAGATTTGATCTAGGGCTTCTTGCAAGGAATCTGCACTAGAAACGATTTTGCCACTCCATTGTTGGGCAATATTAGAGCTCAACCCGTTCACAATTTTGCGGAAGAAAAGATTCCCTTGTCTTTGCGTCCAAATAAAAGGGATTAATCCAAAAATCAGTAAGAGAACTCCAAAAATAATAAACCATTTGAGATTGATTTGAACACCCAATAGATGAATATCTTGTAATTGTGTATGATATCCTCCGACTAACAGAATTGTGATGCCTGTAATGATAAACACAACCTGTCCCAATGTTTCTGTTGTAATATCAACGATATTGGAACTTATCCCTTGTGCGGCAGATAGGTTAGGGGGGTTTTTAAGATAACGATACCCTTTGAAACATACCGCACGCACCCCCAGCACAATCCCGCCAATTTGCGAAAAAGGAAGGCAAGTTGCAGCGGCTTCTCTAAGGTTTCTTGCCCAAAAAAGCCTGCCGACCCCTAATTCTGGGCAAATGCAATGCCAAGCCCAGCTTAGCACGACAATAATCAATAGTTGCCATATACATAAAATAAGTAATCTGTCTAATCCAATAGAAAAAACAGATTTTAAGATACTATCTGCGCCTATCCAAGCCGCACCAGCAATAATGAGGCTGAGCCCCAAAAAAAATAAAATAATCGAATTTTTTTTCAAAGTAGACCGTGTATCTTGTTATATAGAGTAGTTATTATTTCGTTTAATGGAATACATAGTAATTATAGATGAAATCGATTACAATATTCTTTAACATAATATTCAATAACAGATTCAACGTTATATGTGAAATTTTTATATTTTTTGATCGGGGGTTTTATGGTTACCTCAACTTTCGTTACTGGGGTTACAGGATTTGTCGGTTCAGCTGTTGCAAGGAAATTGGTTCAAAAAGGTCATCACTTAAAATTATTGACTCGTCCCAATAGCAACAAAGCCAACTTGCAAGGGCTGGATGCAGAAATTGTTGAGGGGGATTTATTAAACCCAGAGGCTTTTGAAGAATCCTTGAAAGGGTGTAAATATCTTTTTCATGTCGCTGCGGATTATCGTTTATGGGTACCTGACCCTGCACAAATGATGAAAATTAATGTGGAGGGAACACGCCGATTACTATTGGCTGCTCAACGAGCGGGGGTAGAAAAAATTGTTTATTGTTCCTCCGTCGCAGCGTTGGGGTTGGTAGGTGATGGCAGCATTGCAGACGAAACAACGCCGGTTCATAAGATTATTGGGATTTATAAACAATCAAAATATGAAGCGGAACAAGCCGTTTTAAAGCTGATAAAGGAAAATCAATTACCTGCGGTAATTGTGAATCCTTCGACGCCTATTGGTCCAAGAGATATTAAACCAACCCCAACAGGACAAATGATTCTAGATTGCGCCAGAGGGAAAATGCCAGCTTATGTCGATACAGGGTTGAATATTGTTCATGTAGATGATGTCGCTGAGGGGCATTTACTGGCTTTGGAAAAAGGCGTGATTGGTGAGAAATATATCCTTGGAGGAGAAAATATGTCTCTACGTGAATTTTTCGACATGACTTCTAGGATTGCGAATGTCAGACCTCCGCTAGTACGTTTAAATCAAAAGGTTATTTGGCCAGTCGCTATTGTGTCCGAGTGGATGGCTAATCGATTTAATATACAACCACGTGTTACACGTGAAATGTTATTAATGTCCTATAAAAAAATGTTTTTTTCTTCTGCAAAAGCTGAAAAAGAACTTGGATATTATCATCGCCCTGCACATGAAGCCATTAAAGATGCTATTGAATGGTTTCATCAGCAAGGATATGTGCGTTAATAATTTTTTAATCAGTAATTAAAGAGTAATGAGGGAAATAGAATTCGTTTGAAGATATATCCGATTAATGAGTGATGAATTAGAGAATTGATAATGATGATAGTTGCACTATGTTCTTTGGCTTTGTGGATTTTGCTGTTTTTATTTCATGGACGTTTTTGGCAGAGAGGACCAATCTTATATGCTTGTACTCAATCAACTGTGGATGCTGGAAAAGAATGGCCCGATGTTTTTGTTGTGATTCCTGCACGTGATGAAGCAGAGACAATAGAGCGTGTAACACACTCTTTATTACAGCAAGATTATTTAGGGCGATATAAAGTTCTAGTCGTTGATGATGCCAGCACCGATCGCACAGGCGATATTGTTCGGACATATCAAAAGAATTTATCGCCTTCTATTCAAAATCGTTTAGAAATTATTGAAACGTCTTTACGTCCAGCAGGGTGGAGCGGTAAATTATGGGCATTATCAACAGGCGTAGACTATATTAAACAGCATAATTCTGTTAAAGATGCGTTTTTCTTTTTTACGGATGCGGATATTGAGCATAATTCCACACATTTGACAAGTTTGGTCAATAAGGCTCTGATAGATCAATTGGATCAAGCTTCTGAAATGGTTCAGTTAAGATGTGAAAATATGTACGAGAAAATTTTTATCCCTGCATTCGTTTATTTCTTTTGCATGTTATATCCTTTCTCACAAGTAAATAAAAAAAGTTCCTCAGTGGCAGCAGGGGCAGGGGGAACTGTTTTATTACGCAGTGGCATGTTGGAGAAAATAGGTGGTATTGCTGCACTCAAATCAGCGTTAATCGATGATGTGACTTTGGCAAGTTTAGTTAAACAAAATGGCGGTCATATTTATCTTGGTCATAGTAGTCTTGCCCGTTCTTTGCGACCTTACGAGGTGCTAAGCGATATTTGGAATATGATTACCAGAACAGCTTATGTACAATTACGCTATTCGATACTACTTCTATTATTAACGATTCTGTTAATGTCTTTGATGTGGTTCGTACCATTTATACAAATCGTAACAGCGCGTGGGGTCACACAACAGATAGCGATTGCCTCATATTGTATTTCTATTGGTTCTTTTATTCCGACTTTATCGAGATTTCGCCTGTCCTTTTTATGGATTTTTGCGTTACCATTGATTGCTTTATTTTATTTATTAGCAACAATCGGATCAGCGATTAATTATTATCGTGGCAAAGGAATGACGTGGAAAGGCAGGGCTTATACAGCACCAGCGATTGGCAAGGATAAAAAAGAGTTGCATATTGAGTTGCCAGATATGGTAAGCTCTGACAAAATTCAACAAACCAAGACGCAGAGTGATAATTAATGATATCTTCTCAATCCAGTAAATCACATTTATATAATTCTTCAATTTGGGGAGAGGAGGACGTTTCTTCTGGTAAAGCAGCCAAAGATGAAAATTTCCCCGTAGGTTCTTTGTTGATTAGCCGTGAACTTAGACCCCATGTTCAAGCCTATTATGATTTTGCAAGGGTGATTGATGATATTGCTGATTCTGAAATGTTGAGCGCAGAGGAAAAGATCAATCGCTTAAACGGGATGGAAGCGGTTTTATGCAAAGATGTTCCCGCTCCAGATCGCTCGGATGTTTGGACGGCACGGCGTTTGCATAATAGTTTTATTGAAACTGGTGTGTCTTTTGATACGGCAACTGATTTGCTCATCGCTTTTCGTCAGGACGCAGTAAAAACACGCTATAAATCATTAGAGGAACTAATTCAGTATTGCCGTTACTCTGCCAATCCTGTTGGGCATTTTTTGTTGAATTTACACAAAGAAGGTCCAGATACGATCCCTGCCTCTGATGCGTTATGCACTTCATTGCAAATTTTAAATCATCTGCAAGATTGTAAAACAGATTTAATTAAATTGGGGCGTTGTTATATTCCGTTGGATTTGATGCAAAAGCATAACGTGGTAGTTGAAGATCTGTTGGCGGATACAACCAGTTTCTCATTACGAACGATATTTAATAGTTTGTTGGATTATATTGACGCATTAAATAAAGAGGCAGAGGATTTGCCACGTTTAACACGTAATCGACGGTTACGTTTAGAGGCCGCGGTCATTGTTTATTTGGCTAAATTTTTAGCTCAACGGTTAAGAAACGAGGATCCTTTGGCTGGGCGTGTGAAGCTCAGCAAAAAGGACGTTTTATATTCTACTTTGAAATCTTTTCGTCATTTTATGTAAAAATATGTGATATGTCTGATCGCACTCATCTGTATCTAATTAGAAAAAAAAGATATATAGTTGAAGGTTGTATATTTAATTGTAACTTGGTATTTGTGACATCTGTTAATATTTGTCATGCAAAAGAAAGGTTCGATCAGACATTATGCGTAAGCCGTTAGCTGAAGCTGCACAAACAATGGGGTGCAGCGAACTTGATTTGACTTATGTAGAAAATATTGTTTGCAAATCAAAGACCTCTTTTGCTGCGGGTATGCAGGTTTTATCACCAGAGCGTCGTTATGGGATGTATGCACTTTACAGTTTTTGCCGTATCGTTGACGACATTGCAGATGAAGAAGGCGATATTGCAACAAAGCATCGTTTATTACAAGAATGGCGCGATAAAATGCCTCGCCTGTATGATGGGCATGCAGAAGATGCGGTTGAAAGAGTATTACTCGCAACCATCCAACGGTTTAGCCTTAAGCAACAAGACTTTATTGATATTATTGATGGTATGGAAATGGATGTTGAACATCCAATTGTTGCACCAGATGAAAAGACATTGGATCTTTATTGTGATCGTGTTGCCTCTGCTGTAGGTCGCTTAGCCGTTTGTATTTTTGGCGATAGCTCGAATTCAGCCCAAGAAGTTGCGTATCATTTGGGTAGGGCGTTGCAATTAACAAATATTTTACGTGATATTGAAGAAGATGCTGGACGTGGGCGTCTATATTTACCCAAAGAACTATTGGAGCGTTTTCGCCTGCCATTAGATCCCAAAGGATGTATTCATCATCCCAATATAGATCAAGTTTGTAATATTTTGGCATATAGAGCTTCGGATCATTTTAAATTGGCACGTCGATTTACAGCACAATGCAGTCAAAAATCGTTGCGTCCTGCAACGATTATGGCGATTACCTATGGGTATGTGTTGTGTAAGCAAAGAAAGTTAGGGTGGAAGCAGCCTTTCCAAAGAGCTTCTTTATCAATGCTTGAAAAAATTACGGTAACTGGCATCGGGTTGCTGATGGGCTTTATTGGATCGAAGAGATAGATATTTTAGGATGGCAAAAAAACATATTCATATTATTGGTGGTGGGTTAGCGGGTCTATCTGCTGCTGTTTCTTTATCTCAAAGATCTGATGCGCAAGTCATTCTGTATGAAAGCAGCCCATCCTTGGGAGGGCGAGCACGTTCTTTTTACGATGCGCATTTGGATCGAACGATCGATAATGGTAATCATTTGATCTTGTCAGGAAATGATGCTGTTTTTAAATATTTGCGTATGATTGATGCAACCAACAGTTTGATTGGATCAGGATATCCGTTATTTCCCTTTGTTGATTTGGAAATTGGCAAACGCTGGGATTTGTTATTATCAAAAGGGCGTTTTCCGTGGTGGTTATTTTTTGCCAGTCACCGTGTTCCTGATTTTAAATTTCCAGAATTATTGGCTTTATGGAAGCTATTAAAAGCTGATACACAGCAAACCGTTGCGGATTGTTTGGTTAATGGACAGTTCGCACGTCGATTGTTAAAACCTTTTGCGGTTTCAGCGTTAAATACGTCTTGTGATATAGGCAGTGCTTTGTTACTGGGTTCTGTTATGCGACAATCGTTGATGAAAGGTGGCAAGGCTTGCATTCCATATTTTCCTAAAGTGGGGCTTTCTGAAACATTTGTGCAACCCGCAGTATCTTTGATTAATTTACAAGGCGGTAAAATCCATACAAAATCTCGTCTTTCGGAGCTGCATGTCGAAGAGGGTAAAATTGATTATTTGATTATGAATAATGATAAAATAGAGGTTAGACCTGAAGATACGGTTATTTTGGCGCTAAGTGCGCATGTTGCGGAACAAATCTTGGGGACTGTTTGTCCAAAGGTAAAAGTTCCTAATCAGTTTGAAAGTATATTAAACCTGCATTATGCGGTTGATCTGAATTTGCGCGTTAAAGGGAGTATAGGCAAAGCGAAATTTGCGGGTGTTATTGGCGGTATTAGCGAATGGATTTTTGTAAAACCAGGCGTGATTTCTATTACAGTAAGTGCAGCCAATCGTTTTATGGGGTGTCAGTCTGAAAATTTAGCATCTTTAATCTGGCAAGAGGTTAAGGATGTTCTCTCTCCTGTGTTGGAAACTCCTTTACCCCAAGAAATTCCTCATTATCGCCTTTTATGGGAAAAACGTGCTAGTTTTGTTGCGACAGTAGAGCAAAATCATCGTCGTCCATCCTGTTATACGCCATATCAGAATTTATTCTTGGCTGGAGATTGGGTGGCAACAGGGTTGCCAGCAACGATTGAGGGGGCTATTCGTTCTGGATTTGGTGCTGCGGAAGTGATTTTTTCTTCTCAGCCTCTTTAAGGAACGATATTATTATCAAAGAGGATAAGGATTTATCCCAAAATACTTTGTGTTGTATAAATAAAAAGGAAATATTTGATTATGCTTGACCATGTTGACTCTTTGGAAAACACGATAAAGGACGAAGCATTAGATCATGCTATTTTACAAGCACAAAATATATTGGCAAATCGTCAGAATAAAGATGGACATTGGGTTTTTGAGTTAGAAGCCGATGCAACGATCCCTGCTGAATATGTATTGTTGGAACATTTTCTTGATCGTATTGATACAAAGTTAGAAGAAAAAATAGGGGTATATTTACGCCGTATTCAAGGCGATCATGGGGGATGGCCTCTTTATTATGGTGGGAATTTTAATATTTCGGCCTCTGTTAAGGCATATTTCGCGTTAAAAGCCATTGGGGATGATATTGATGCCCCTCATATGAAGCGTGCAAGAACAGCGATTTTAGCACATGGTGGTGCCGAAGTATCTAATGTGTTTACACGTACACAACTTGCTCTATTTGGTGAAGTGCCTTGGCATGCGACCCCAGCAATGCCTGTTGAATTAATGTTAATGCCAAAATGGGTGTTATTCTCAGTTTGGAACATGTCTTATTGGTCCAGAACTGTTATTGCACCGCTGGTTTTATTAGTTTCTTTAAAGGGCATAGCGGTTAACCGTCATAATATTCACGTTCAAGAATTATTCGTAACACCGCCTGAACAAATCAAAGATTGGATCAAAGGACCATTTCGCTCTCAGTGGGGATATTTATTTAAATATCTTGATAAAATTATTCGTCCGGCTGAGAAATTATTTCCTCGTTTTTTACGCAAACATGCACAAAAGAAAACAGTAGAATTTATTGAAAAACGCTTAAATGGCGAGGATGGATTGGGTGCAATTTATCCAGCAATGGCGAATACAGTGATGGCGTTTCGTTGTATGGGGATGCGCGATGACGATCCTAGAGCAGCAGTTGCTTGGGAATCAGTAAAAAAATTGATGATTGTTAAAGGTGAAGAGGCTTATTGCCAACCTTGTGTATCTCCTATTTGGGATACAGCATTAACAGGGCATGCACTGTTTGAGACAGCCTCTGGCATTCGTGCTGCGGATCGTGAAGAAACGATTAAAAGGCTTGCACAAGCAACAGATTGGTTAAAAGAACGTCAAATTCTGGACGTTAAAGGGGATTGGGCAATTAATTGTCCTGATGTGGCTCCTGGTGGTTGGGCGTTCCAATATCGTAATGACTATTACCCTGATGTTGATGATACTGCTGTGGTGGGGATGTTGCTTCATCGACAAGGCAACCCTGAACATCAAGAATCTATTGAACGCGCGCGCCAATGGATTATTGGAATGCAAAGTTCTAATGGAGGTTGGGGAGCTTTTGATATTGATAATAATAAAATGCTCTTAAATCATATTCCGTTTTCCGATCATGGGGCTTTGCTTGATCCACCAACAGTTGATGTGGCGGCGCGATGTATTTCTTTTCTTGCACAATTAGGGCATCCAGAAGATAAACCTGTTATTGATCGTGGTATTCAATATTTGCGCGATGAGCAAGAAAAATTTGGTGCATGGTTTGGACGTTGGGGAACCAATTATATTTATGGAACATGGTCTGCATTATGTGCGTTTAATGCAGTGGGTATTTCGGAAGATGATCCTGCGGTTAAAAAAGCAGTTGATTGGTTGCTTTGTGTTCAACGTCCTGATGGTGGTTGGGGCGAGAGTGAAGAATCCTACGAGGGTGCAACACCAGGTCAGTATCATACCAGTTTGCCTTCTCAAACGGCGTGGGCATTGTTGGGATTAATGGCTGCAAAGCAACATCATCATCCAGCCGTGCAAAAAGGTATTCAGTGGTTAATGGAAAATCAAGAAGTTGATGGTCAATGGAATGAAGATCCTTATAATGCTGTTGGCTTTCCAAGAGTTTTTTATTTGCGTTATCATGGATATCGTCAGTTTTTCCCACTATTTGCGTTGTCACGTTATCGGAACCTGCAATCTAGCAACACAGGTAAAGTAGAGGTAGGATTTTAAATGCAACAACGTATCGGTGTTTTGGTTGGGATGCAATCAGAGGCGAAATTGGCTCGCCATTTGTATCCTGCGGCTATTGAAGCAAGTGGAGCAACAAAAGAAGGTGCAAAATTAGCTTTAAATCGCTTGGTAGTAGCAAATGTAACTTCGATTGTTTCTTTTGGTTTTGCCGCAGGGTTAGATCCATTAATCAAGGCCGGTACTATTTTGCTGCCGAATGTTATCCATGTAAATGGTAAGGACTATGTCTCCGATCCTATGTTACGTGTGAAACTTGGTGCTGAAAAGTCTCGGATTAAAGTCGGTGCTTTGTTACATAGCGATGAAATCATTACTGCATCGGTTGAAAAGCAGGAACTTTTTCAAAGGACTGGGTGCGTAGCCCTTGACATGGAAAGTGGTATCGTTGCGCAATATTGTGCAGATCATCAAATCCCTTTTGCTGTTTTAAGAGTCGTTTGTGACTCTGCGGCAAGGGATTTGCCCCCTCTTGCTTGTATGGCTTTGTCACATGATGGTAATTTGAATAGGCTTCAAATGATGAAGAGTTTATTATTAAATCCAGGGCAAATTGCGGGGTTAATTAAACTAGGAGTGGATGCTGGCATTGCCTATTCACAGTTAAATAGTTTTGTTCATCATAAAAATATGTTTGAAAATATTTAATGTATATTATTTTAGGAAATATTCACAATCTACGATGAAATATGTTTATAGATTGTGAATATTTTTTAGGACAATAATTCGTTTAATCGTTCCAAAGTGGTTGGTACATCTTTAATGACTTCGAATAAACTCAGGATGCCAGCATCGGCAAATCCTTGATCGACAATGGCTCTGAGTTGGTGACAGACGGGCTCTGCCCAGTTTTCAATATTAATGATGATAATGGGTTTGTTGTGCAGATGTAGTTGTTTCCACGTTAGTATTTCAAAAAATTCATCAAAAGTTCCTATGCCACCTGGCAAGCATAAAAAGGCATCTGCTTCGTTATATAGAATTTCTTTTCTACTGTGCATATCTTGGGTGATAATGAGGTCTTTAACGCGGGAATGTTCGCCTTCTTTTTTTTGTAAAAATTTAGGGATAATTCCTTTTACGGCACCGTTTAAGTCAATGACACTATTGGAAACCGCCCCCATAATACCGACATTTCCCCCTCCAAAGATAAGGCGATAATTATTTTGAATTAATCCCACCCCTAGATCTTTTCCTGCTTGTTCATAAGCAGGATTATTTCCTAGATGAGAGCCACAAAAAACAGTGACAGAATGTGTATATGTAGACATTAATTTAACTTTTTATAATATTGTTTTCATCAGAAGCCATAACATTACGATATTTTGATTGATAGTGCAAAATATAGGTTAATATTGCCCCAGCACAGGTAAAGATAGCAGCGCTCAGGAATAACCAGTAATAGCCCCAATGAAATAAAATAAACCCTAATAAAGGTCCAGCGATAAATAAAGCAATATCAAGGAATAGACCAAAGCCAGCCAAAGCCGACCCTCGATTTTCTGCACCAACAGTGGCAATCGCAATAACACCTAGTGCAGGGAAAATTAATGAAAAGCCACAGCCAGTCAGCGCAGCACCAATATAGGTGCCAATAATCGAATGATTAAATGCGATGAAACATAATCCTATGGTTTCGATGCTCAGAGAAACAATGGAGACAATATATCCACCATATTTATGAATAGAGTTTTTAAAGATAAAGCGAATCAAAACAAAGCATATTCCAAAAAGACTAATCACATAACCAGAGCCACTCCACCCATTAAATACAAAATACAACGCCATAAAAGCTTGTATGCTTCCAAACCCCACGGTTGCCAGACCAAGACTAGAACCCGTTGGTAGGACACGCATAAAGACTGTGGTAAAAGGAAGCGGTGGGTTTGTTGATGGGGTTGGAGCAATATTGGGATAAGTCGTTGCAAGTGCAGCTCCTATGCCAGCAAGAACGATTGTAACGACAGCAATCGTTGTTAATCCACCAAAATGACCAGGAAGATTTAAAAGAAAAATCCCTAATGGTGCGCCAATAGCCATTCCCCCGTAAGAGGTAACCCCATTCCAAGAAATAACTTGGGTTGCATTTTCAATACCAGCACGGCTAATATTCCAAAGATTAGTTCCCGTAGAAGCCCAGCTTTCAGAAGCCCCTATACATAAACGACCAAGGATAATAATAAGCAATGTGACGATTGGCAGGCTGGTAAATAAGGTAGAAATAAGTGTAAATACACCCCCAATTGCGCTGATTGTTAATCCAATAATTACAGAATTTTTTGCGCCTTTGGTATCAATCCACCTGCCTGCGCTTGGTCGTGTTAGAAATGTACCAATATAAGCAACAGAAACAGCCATTCCTGCAATAACAGAGTTATATTTAAGAGATTGATGCACAAATACGGATATTGCCGTAAAGAACATTCCTACGTTAATGTAACAAATCAGGTTGAAAATAACAACAGCAAGGATTTTTAATGTAATTGGACTGGGTTTAAGGTTATTGATAGGCATTATATGAGAGTACAGTGCTTTGTTTAAAAAATCCCGTCTATGATAAAGATAGATTTTTTAATTTTTTGGAAAATGATTGTAATCATAAAATGGTTATATGGAGAAAGAAAGGAAATATTTTTGCACACAATTTTAGGATCAGTTGATCGAACGCTACCTCAATCACTAGAAAAATTATTCGCGTTATTGAAAATTCCTAGTATTTCAGCCCACCCCGGTTGCGCGAATGAGTGTCGTAATGCAGCCAATTGGTTGAAAGAATATCTAGAGTCTTTTAACTTTGTCACACGCATTTGTGAAACAGAAGGGCATCCAATAGTCTTGGCACAAGAGCTTTCGGCAACAAATGCTCCACATATTTTATTTTATGGTCATTATGATGTTCAGCCCGTTGATCCGATTGAGTTGTGGGAAAATCCCCCTTTTGAACCGTGCATTCTTAAAGATGCTTTGGGTCATGATGTGATTCATGGTCGTGGGTCTTCTGATGATAAAGGACAAATTCTAACATTTTTAGAGGCATGTCGTGCAATTTACACGGAAACTGGTGAATTGCCCGTTCGTATTACAGTCATATTGGAAGGTGAAGAAGAAAGCGGCGGTGAACATTTACCGGCATTTTTAGCCGAACAAAAACACCATTTAACCCCTGATATGGCGTTTATTTGCGATACAGATATGGCAACACCAGATGTACCTGCAATTACAGCAATGGTGCGAGGATTGGTGGGGGAAGAAGTAACGATATATGCTGCCAATAGAGATTTACATTCTGGTATTTATGGAAATGCGGCAAGGAATCCTATTCAAGTTTTATCTGAAATTATCATTGCGTTAAGAGACGATCAAGGTCGAGTAAGCATTCCAGAATTCTATGAAGGCGTTCCTGAAATTCCTGTGGAAATAAGAGAAAAATGGCAAGAAATTGGTAAAACGGATGAAACGCTTTTATCTCCTATTGGATTGAAACAAGCTGCGGGTGAAAATGCGTTTAATGCTATAGAACAAACGTGGTGCAGACCCTCGTGTGAAATTAATGGGATTAGTGGTGGTTATCAAGAGGCAGGTTTTAAAACAGTCATTCCCGCAAAAGCGTCAGCAAAAATCTCTTTTAGATTAGTGGGTCAGCAAGACCCTTTGAAGATTAGAAAGAATTTCCGTGAGTTTGTATCTACTCTGATTCCTCAAGATTGCCGAGTTGAGTTTAAGTCTCATGGAGCTTCTAGGGCAGGAATGGTGTCGTTAGAAGGGGCTGTTTTGGAAAAGGTTTGTCAGGCTTTGCAAGATGAGTGGAATTGTGAAACAGCGATTGTTGGCAGTGGGGGTGCTATTCCCGTCGTCAATGATTTACAAAGAGAATTCGGTATAGAATCATTTCTGGTCGGTTTTGCAAATGCCGATGATTGCATTCATTCCCCCAATGAAAAATACAATTTACGTTCTTTTCACAAGGGGATACGGTCTTGGGTACGTATTTTATATGCGTTACAATCAGTAAAATTATGAGAATACTTCCATTAAAGGAGGTAAATATTTTTCAAGTTTAACCCGTAACGGCATTAAATATGTATTGCTATTGGTTTGTTTAATTAATTGCAAAGCACGTTTGGCAAACGCGATATTGGCTTCTAATGTTGGTTCAAAATGATGAGGGAAAATAACATGATTGGTGACTTCCCAATATGATTTGGATTTTGGACCAACAACAGGGGATAATCCCCAAAAAACATTTTTATCATGTA
Organism: Commensalibacter nepenthis; assembly: GCF_029953305.1. Classification (NCBI taxonomy): domain Bacteria; kingdom Pseudomonadati; phylum Pseudomonadota; class Alphaproteobacteria; order Acetobacterales; family Acetobacteraceae; genus Commensalibacter; species Commensalibacter nepenthis. The sequence goes on from NZ_JASBAN010000001.1 coordinate 1,421,146, forward strand.
ACCAATCCATGCAAAGTTCTAGCATTTTTTCATCAAATATTGGCTGGGTGAAAAATCCTGAGGCTCCCGCAGCTTCTTTGGATTGGATATGTTCTAACTCTTCCTTAGGAGAGCGTCGATAAGGGTCAAATGCTGCATATAACGTAAGGTGCGGCAGCTCTTTTTGATAGCGACGTAAAATTGTTTCTGTGGTATTGGGATAAGTGACTTTATGAAGGTCTGCTGGTGGATCGCCTTGGATAACCAGTATTTCCTTGAGGTTTGTCTGATTATATCCTGGTAAAGGGGCATTAGGATCAATATCGATCGCCCTAATATGAGGGATTGTGTTGGGATATAAAGGATAAGTGATATCAAATGCTTCCCAACTTCGTAAAGGGAAACGCATAAGGTCAGGAATATTAATGGTGTTTGTGATAGGAAAATATTCTTTGATATGGCTCATATCGAGCGTCAAGCTGTCTTTATCCCGCGGGATAAGTTCAATTGAGATGCGTGTCATTTTTTATCCTTTATTGTTTGAGATATAGTATAAAGGTTTGGTAATGACTGCAAGTCATCGTCACATAGTTTATGTTCAATTTTATAACGATAAAAATTAACTATAGTAGGTTATCTTATGGTTGCTCCGTATCTTCAATGTATGATGATGGTCTCATCTTTTCACCATTTGCCACCCAATGTGCTGCCATCAATACAGCGTGTTGAAGGTGGTGCGCCTGGTGCTGTTTCAAACAATAAAAACGGAACACAAGATTTGGGGGTGATGCAAATCAATACACGGTGGATAGAGCCATTACGACGTACCACAGGTGAAGCTGGAGAGATCGTTTATAAAAGATTAAAAGAGGATAGTTGCTATAATATTGCTGTGGCTGGTGCCATTATGAAGCTGTATTTAAAAGAAACAAACGGAGATTTGATGCAAGCAATTGGTAATTATCACTCACACACACCTTCTTTGAATAATCAATATCAGTTAAAAATTGTTAATGCGTCTTACAAAACCAATGTTTCGGATATTTCTTTGGGAAAGCATTTGTCACCTTACCAAAGACGCTTATTAAAAGCTAGGTCAAAACCGAATAGGTATCATCATCGTAAAAAATATCAACGATCATGATACCTATTCAAAGCAACCGTTCATTTTAAGCTGTGGTTGAACGTTTTCTTTTTGATGTAGAGTGTGTTATTTTGGCTTTTGTTGCTGTTTTTGGAGTTCTTTTTGTTACCGTCTTCGCTTTTGCTGGAGAGTCAACAACGATATCTTCTTTTGGTTCTTCTTGTTCTGCGTCTGTTTGAACTTCAACAGGTTCTTTTGGAATGTCTGATACAGTTTCTAATACATCAGAATCTTCGGTCTCAATAAGGTCTTCTTGCAGAAAAATATCAAAATTAATAGGAGGTAAAGGGGGAAAACCTGGTGCACGGGGTAATCTGCCTTCTGAAGCACCATATAAAATATAGTGAATAAAAGGATTAATTGAAGATTGTGCTAGATCAGGATAAGAGACCAAGTAAAAGTCAGTGTTAAAAAAACGATTAGGGTTACGTCCTTCTCGATACCCGAACGAAAGGTAATGCTCTAGTGGGTCGCAATTTGCCATCGCGACATCTTGATATGTCGCGAGATACCAAGCAGAGTCAAATAAAAGAGATAGGGTTTCAATTTCAGACATTTTATTTTTAATCCATTATAATATTTTGTGAATTATGAAGAAAGTATAGCACCAGTTTATTGATAATTCAGACATATAGGTAATGTTTAAAAGAATGTTTTACAAGATTTATGATTTTTTTTATGAAAAATTTATAATTTCCTATTGTTCTCTATTTTTTTGCTGCGCTTAAGGTATTGAATAATAGGCAAGATATTGTTACTGGACCCACTCCGCCTGGAACTGGAGTAATTTTGCTTGCAATCCCTAATGTTTCATGAAAAGCAACATCACCGACCAATTTTACTTTATGATCTGCTGTTGTGATTCGATTTATTCCGACATCGATAATGACAGCACCTTTTTTTATCCAAGACCCTTTGACCAACTCTTTGCATCCTGTGGCGACAATTAAGATGTCTGCTTGTCGTGCTAATTCTGCGGTATTTTTTGTATCGATATGCGCAATTGTAACCGTACATCCTTGGTTTAAAAGTAATTGTGCCATTGGTTTGCCCATCAGATTGGAGGCCCCAATAACCAAAGCATTTAATCCGCGTAAGTTAGAAAGCTCTTGTTGCAATAATAATAAACATCCCAAAGGTGTACATGGAATAAAGCCATCTGTATGTCCAAGGGTTAATTTTCCAGTATTATACGCAGTCAGCCCATCAACATCTTTTTCAGGTAAAATTGCTTGAATAATTGGATCCGAATCCAGATGTTTGGGTAATGGCAGTTGAACAAGAATACCATGAATATCTGGATCATTATTCAACCTGTGTATCAGGTTTAGTAATTCTTGCTGTGTGGTTGTCTCGGGTAATAAATGCATAAAGGATCGCATGCCGACTTTATGCGTTTGTTTGGTTTTATTACGCACATACACTTCGCTGGCAGGATCATTGCCAACCAAAATAACAGCTAGACCTGGCGTAATTCCTGTGGTTCTTTGTAATTCTGTCACTTCAGCCTTGACTTCTTGAGTCATTTTTGCAGCAAAGGCTTTCCCATCAATCAGTTGTGTTTCTATAGATGTATTCACGACAATTAATCTTTATTCATTATTATTAAAAATTATACCAAGGATTATATAGTTGTTGTTGTGCTTTTTTTAAGTTGTTCTTTGTGAGCCCATTCATCAGCAATCGCAGCAACAATACCATTTCCCAGCACGCTGGTGGCTGTTCTTGCCATATCAAGGAATTGATCGATCCCTACAATCAGTAATAGCCCTGCAGCAGGGATATCAAATCCTGGCATAACCGCAGCCAGCATAACTGTTGAAGCTCTTGGAACTCCAGCAATGCCTTTGCTGCTAATCATCATAACCAGTAACATCATCATTTGTTTATCCCAAGGCATGTTGACGTGATAGACTTGGGCAATAAAGATGGCCGCAAAAGAAAGGAAAACCATCGTACCACAAAGGTTAAAGCTATATCCTAAAGGCAAAACAAAAGCAGATACTTTTGGGGATACACCAAAATCAGTTAATTTTTCCAATAGACGAGGAAAAGCCGATTCACTGCTAGCGGTTGAAAAGCCAACTAAAACTGGTTCAGAAATAAAAGGTAGTAGCTTAAATACTTTTTTACCCATCATGCAATATCCTGCACCGATCAAGATGACCCACATAATCAGAACAAGTATATAAAATTCAAGCAAATATATCCCATAATTTCCAATGATTTGTATACCATTTTGGGTGGCAATTGAAAGCAAAGAGGCAAAAACAACCAATGGAACAATTTTCATCACCATATCGGTGACTTTTAACATTACATGCCCCATCGCATCAATGCCATCACGTAGAATTTGTGCTGATTTTCCAGGTAAACTTGCCAAACCAAGTCCAAAAAATACAGCAAAAACAACCAGTTGGATCATATCATTTTTTGCCATAGCATCAACGATGCTGTCTGGTACAATATGAAGGATAAATTTGACGATATCAAAGCGATAGCTGGAATGGTCGGCAGAGATGGGCGGAGGATTATTCGTAAAGCCAACACCTGGTTGAACGATATTGGCATATATCATTCCCACGGCTAGCGAGACGAAAGAGGCAACGATAAACCAAAGGATAACTTTGATACCAATTGTTTTAATTGTGCTGGTATCTTGTACATTACTGATCCCTGCAATCAAAGTCGTAAGCACAAGAGGGGCAACAATCATTTTAATTAATCGTAAAAAAATATGAACGATTAAGTCTGATGTTCCCATGATAAAGGTCATTAAGTCGGTTGTTTTTGTAATATGTATGTTTTTACCATAAGCATGACAAATCAGACCTAAAACAAGTCCAGATATCATCGCAATTCCGATAATTGTTACTTGCCTTAAAAGCGAATTGGATGAGGTTGAAGGTGTGTGCCCAATTTGTTCTGATGCCATACTGTATTTCCCTGTTAATGACCAATGATTAAAAAAAATAAAACAATTTAAACTAATTTTTTACTGCGTAATAAACAGAATGCAGCAATGGTGACCATACAAGTGACTTCACCTGTTTCAATCATACTTTCAAATTGAACAAGTGGTACAGAATGGCAAGTCATATTTTGTTCAGTTGCTTCACGATTTGTTGTGTGTTGTGTTAAATCTGTTGCTAAAAAAACATGCCCTTTTTGTGTGGAATATCCAGCACCTTGATAAAAGCTACCTGCGTGTATCATATTTTTTGCTCGTAGTCCTGTTTCTTCCTCTAATTCTCCAACAGCAATCATTTCGGGGGTGGCATCGGGTTTTAGCTCCCACATACCCATCGGTAATTCCCACATAAATTCACCAACAGGATAACGATATTGACGAATAAGGGTTACTGTTTTTTCGTTATTTTCAATACTCAAAGGTAAAATAACAGCAAACTCATTCCGTTCAACAACACCGAACATTCCATCTAAATCATTTGGATATTTGATAATATCTTCGCGTATTTTTAACCAACGATTTTCATAGGCAATGCGTGAAGACACAGGTGTAATCCCGCCAGCATCAGGTTGGCCAATAATTTTTTTTGAAGTCATAATAAATATTATCCTGTTGGTATGAAAAGAAATTAAATGATGCGTTTAAATTATTTATTTTGTATCTGCCTGTTTCTTCTCTTTCCACATAGTTGCAAAATCAATACGTTGCAAAGTTACGGGGGGTAAGTTCGCTGATCTGGTAATATTTAGCACTGTGTTTCTGATTTCTGGAAATAGTAAATCAGGGGTATGTATCATCAGCAAATCTTCTAAGTTGGACGTTTCAAGTGTTGGAAAGCTAACCATACCTGCATATTGAAGATATAGACTAAAAATAGAATCATTACGATTATCGTCGGTGGTTACTGTACTGACACAAGAAATAAAAACAGTTACATCAAAATTGGGTTGTTCTTCAACCAATTGTTGTGCATTGACATCAACCGTTACTGTTAAGTTGGGGGAGGCGGGAATATTTTCGAAAATATAAGGGGCTGCTGGGATTTTCAGGCTTATTTCTTTGATATATTGAGTATGCAGCTGAAGGTCAGATAATTTAGTTGCTTCAAGCGTTGGGTTGTTCTCAGACATGATGTTTATTCTTTATCATTTAAGTATATGAATTATTCTTGTGCAGATTATATAACAAGAATTACGCAGAAGACAAAATTAGAATTTATTTTATTTATAGTAGAGGGCAGGGAAATAAAATATTTGTCTTTGATGTGGTGTCGATGTCGCGTTATTTAAAGTATTATAGATCGATACTAAAATTAATTTGAAATCATTATTAGATGACTCATATGATGAAAGTATGATGCTATAGGTACATACTGACAAGACTAATATTGAATAGTTTTAAATTTTGCTTATGTAAAATTGCTTATCTATATTTTGAAATATATTATATAGTAATTCAAAAATGATGCCTCAATTAAATAATTTAAGGAGATATTTTTAAGTGTTGCGTTTAATAATCATTGTGCCATTTTTAGCTGTTTTGGGTGTTTTTTTAATATTTAACGAAGAGCCCGTGCAAATGTATTTTCCTTTATTAAGTTGGCAAGTTTCTGTTGGAGCGTTTGCTTTACTATTGGGGTTGGCGTCCTTTATCATTGGTGTTTTGGTTATGTTTGTTTCGCTAGTCAAGCAATGGCGTAAAGTCAGAACAGCCAATAAACAAATTCAAGAACTAGAAAAAAAACTAAACGAATTGCGTGAGCAATATATTAATAATTTGACACAACCTGTTGCTGGGCATGCTGCTATCCAAACACCTTCAGAACCTGTAACAGTCATTGGACAGTCCGCAGAAGCTGATGCAGAAACATTGACCTTAACCAAATAGTATAAAAATGAAGAAAAATACAGGATTGATTCTTGCATTAGATACCAAAGACCCTTCTCAAGCAGAGGAATGGGCAAAAATTGCTGATGCGACTGGGCAAATGATAAAGATAGGCATGGAATATACTTATGCTTGTGGCTTTGATGAAGTATGCCGTTTGGCTCAGGGTAGGAAGATTTTTCTAGATTTAAAACTGCATGATATTCCGAACACTGTTGCTTCTGCGATTGCGAGTTTAGCACCTGTAAAACCTGCAATGTTAACGATTCATGCACTGGGTGGACAAGATATGATCCGTGCTGCGCGCAGATCAGTTGACGAACATTTCCTGAACGAAAATAAACCGATCTTATTGGCTGTTACGGTATTAACCAGTATGAATCAAGAGAATTTGGGGGCTATTGGCATTTTTGTAACGCCGTTGGAGCAAGTATTGTTACTTGGTAAAATGGCTTTGGCTGCTGGGGCAGATGGATTGGTTTGCTCCCCACAAGAGGTGGCATATTTACGGGAATATTTAGGTGATGAGGTCATTTTAGTGGTTCCTGGTATTCGAATGGCAGATGCTGTTGCTGATGACCAACAGCGCGTCATGACACCAGCACAAGCACGTGAAGCAGGTGCCAGTTGGATTGTTGTGGGTCGTCCAATTACAAGAGCAGCAAATCCAGAAGTAATGGCAACGCAAATACTTCGTGAATTACAAGGGTGATCGAGTGTGACGGGTATTAAGATTTGTGGTGTCAAAGAGCCTGCAACGTATGATTTGTTGATAAAGTTGAAAGTCAATTGGGTTGGGCTGGTATTTTATGAGCCTTCACCGCGATTTATTTCCATGGGTCAAGTGCGTCAATTACCTGATTATCATAATGAGGGGTTGTTAAGAGTTGGATTGTTTGTGAAACCAACGGTTGATGAAGTGAGACGTGTCCTAGATACAGTTAGACTGGATATTTTACAACTTTATACAAGCTTGGAGGTCGCACACACTATTCGTGAAGCATGTGATATTCCTGTTTGGTTGGCTAAAGGGATTAAAGAGCGCTCTGATCTCCCGAAAACTTGCTCAGTTGATGGGTTGGTGATTGAGACACCTTCAAATCATTCTGATTTACGACCGGGTGGCAATGGTCGAACCTTTGATTGGCGGTTAACCTCTACATGGGATATCCCTAAACCTTGGTTATTGGCGGGTGGATTAACGCCGGACAATGTTGGGCAAGCGATCCAACAATCTGGTGCTAAAGCGGTTGATGTTTCATCTGGTGTAGAGCGTCACAAAGGCGAAAAAGATTCCACGTTAATTCGACAATTTGTTGAAACTATTCGTGCTATTGATTGTAACGTGTCTTAGGTAATTTTTCAGATGAACCAACAATTTTTACCCGACCCATCCGTTAGGCTTGAAAAAAATAATATCCATTTAGAGCCATTATCCCTAGCACACCAAGAGGGATTGCAACAAGCCTGCAAAGATGGAGAATTATGGAGATTAAGAATTACCTCAACCCCGCATTATTCACAGGTTAATTCATATATTCAAACGGCTTTACAAGCTAGGGAAATAGGTAAAAGATTTGCGTTTGCTGTTGTTGACGAGCAAAATAATCGTGTGATTGGCACAACCAGTTACCATGATATTTTGCCAGCCGTTCAACGATTGGAAATTGGGTATACATGGTATGCAAAATCAGTGCAGAGAACGCATGTGAATACAATATGTAAGCTGTTATTATTAGAATATGCTTTTGAAACATTATATGCAAAAACAGTGGGATGGCGTACGGATATTTTTAATTTCAAAAGCCAACGTGCTATTGAACGATTAGGTGCTAAAAGAGACGGTGTTATTCGTGGTGATGCCTTGAGAAAAGATGGTACTATTCGGGACACAGTGATGTATAGTGTCGTTGCGGGGGAGTGGTTCAATATCAAGGCGCATTTAATTGGATTGCTAGAAAATCAATATTAATTCTAGTATATTTAACCATACGGGCAAAATTGTTCTACAGTTAAATGTCTCGCTCAAAGAAAAGCATTACTTCATCAAGCAAATTATCAAATAGTGATAACAGAACCCTATCAAGAAATGTTAAAAGCACTGCAATAAAGTGAGTGTTGTGCGATGATTGTGATAGGATTTATCGTTTTTATGTGTGTGGTTGCTTTTTTGATGCTTTAATTATCCTCATGTTTGCTCGCGATAGATTAGCAATTTTTCGATTGCATCTATACAACACTATCAGTTTTTTTTATTTTCAACTTTGTGTGTTTTAAAAGTGTATTTGCTCTTAGAGTGCGTCTGTTATGTGATAATAATGATAATTTGTACCTATATGATTATGAGTTTTAAGCGGATAGATATAGCACACATGATCTGTAAATTTTGTGTCAGATGAGGATATTTATCAAAAAAATATTTTTTTAATTTACTAAAAAATTTGTTATAATTATATATGGTTTTGGTTTTTTATAAAGAGGAACAATATGATGCAAAATAATCTGAGTAGTCCATCAAAAGCGATTGAGTTTTTTCTTGAAGATAAAGGTTCAAAATTAAGCCTGCAAAATATTGATAATTTTATCAAAAATATAGAGGGCGTGAAATCTGCAGAAGTTGATCCTGCATCAGGACAAGCTAAAATAACTTTAACAGCAGATTCTCTATTTGATAAAAAATTGATCGAAATACAAAGATTGCTCTTTGCGCAAGGCTATGAAGTGAAAGCAAAAAATACAAACGGTATACAGGCTGTTTTATTTTTTGGCACAATGGCGTTGGGGTTCTTGATTGTCGCGATTGTGATGACATTGTTTTATTATTTTGGACCTTCTTTGCCATCATTAGTGTAACTATACTGTTTCGTTAGAAGTAAAAGCCTCTTATAATAAAATAAGAGGCTTTTTTTTATATCAATTTGTACCCTTCTTCTTCGATAACAGCCTTGACCGCGCTATGGTCTGGATTTCCTTTGATTGTGAGGGTTTTAGTATCTAGATCAACGGTTGCTTCATCAACATTTGGCAATGCTTCTATGACCTCTTTGACTGATTTTGCACAGTGTTGGCAGGTCATACCCTCAACTTTAAAAATTTGCATGATTGTGACTCCATTAAAACAGCATATTATATAATAAAAAGAATTATTTTATATTAGGCTACAAAAATAGGACCAAGTAAAGATGTCTAGTGAATCTTCTCTTACACGCTCAGTTGATTTTTTAATTTCTGGAATGACATGTGCTTCGTGTGTCAGGCGTGTTGAAAAAGTCATTGAACGTGTTGAAGGGGTGGATGAAGTCAGCGTCAACCTGACTTTGGAACAGGCAAGAGTTGTTTTGCAAAATTCTGAGGCGTTGCAGCAAAAAATTAATGAAATAGAAACCGTCGTTAATAATACAGGGTATGAGGCAAAGTGGCTTAACCCAGAAGAAAAGATAGAGGACACTTCTGGATCAGATCAACATAAAGATTTTTTGCAATGGGTCATTGCAGCAGCTTTTTCTTTGCCATTAGTGCTTTCTATGATTGTGGTCCCTATCCATCATGGTTGGATGCTACCAGGTTGGATACAGTTTTTATTGGCAACACCTGTGCAATTTTGGTTAGGACGACATTTTTATGTAGCAGGCTTTCGTGCGGTTAAGGCGGGTGCTGGGAATATGGATTTATTGGTTGCATTAGGTTCCAGTGCAGCTTGGATTCTCAGCACGGTTTTATTAATTGGGTATTTGTTTGATCCTACCGCTCAATCAGAACCCCATTTATACTATGAAAGTTCTGCGTTAATTATTACCTTTATTTTGTTTGGACATTGGTTGGAAAAACGTGCCAGACATAAAGCTGCGTCTTCTATTCGTGCTTTACAAGCCTTACGCCCAGATACAGTTTGTAAATGGGTAGATGGGCAAGAAATAGTTGTTCCCAGTGAAGCAATGATTGTTGGTGATATTGTTGTGGTGCGTCCAGGGGAACGAATCCCATGTGATGGTGTGGTTTATGATGGTGAAAGTGCTGTTGATGAATCCATGTTGACTGGAGAAGCTGTTCCAGTTGAAAAAATTAAAGGGGATCAGGTAACTGGTGGCTCTTTGAATGCGAATGGACGTTTATTAATCCAAGTAGAGAAAACAGGTAAAGAAACACGTTTAGCAACGATTGTTCAATTGGTTGAAAATGCACAAGCCTCTAAAGCACCTATTCAAAAGCTAGTTGATCGTATTAGTGCTGTATTTGTGCCTATTGTGATAGTGGTTGCACTGGTTACTTTCTTTGGGTGGTGGATCAATGGATATTTGGTTGAAGGGTTATTGCATGGTGCTGCTGTTTTAGTAATTGCATGTCCTTGCGCTTTGGGTTTGGCAACACCAACAGCATTGGCAACAGGGTGTGGGGCTGCTGCACGATCTGGGATTTTAATTCGTGATGCTGAAGCATTAGAGCGTGCTGCGCATATTCAAGTGGTAGGGTTTGATAAAACAGGGACTTTGACCGAAGGGAAATTATCTGTTGTCTCTATTGTTCCCGCTGAAGGTTTTAATGTACAGCAAATTTTACAATGGACAGCTAGTCTTTCTTTGGGTAGTGAGCATCCTTTGGCAAAGGCGTTGTTAAATAAAGCAAAAGCTGAGAATATAGAATTACTAACACCAGAATCTTTTCGTGTAATTAAAGACCAAGGAAGAGGGATTAGTGGTAAGATTAATGATGTAACTTTTCTTTTTGGCAATCAAAAGATGATTGAAAATTTTGGTTTACATGGCGATCAGTTACCTAGCGATGTGAATGGGGCAACGGTTTCTTGGTTAGTTCGTTATCAAGATGGCAACTATGAATTACTAGGTGTGGTGGCATTTGAAGATCATATTCGTGAGGGGGCAAATAAAGCGATTGCTCAATTAAAAGCAAAGCAAGTGAAGGTTGTTATTGTAACAGGAGATAATGAGCAAGCTGCATATAAAGTTGCAAATGCTGTAGAGGTAGAGGAAGTTTATGCAAGTTTAAGCCCTGAAGATAAACAAAATTTGATTGTTCAATTAAGAAGCGAAGCGGGTCAAAAACGCTCTGTTGCAATGGTTGGTGACGGGATCAATGATGCCCCAGCATTGGCAGAGGCGGATCTTGGTATTGCGATTGGAGAAGGCACCGATGTTGCTGCTGAGGTGGCTGGTGTGGTTTTAATGCGTAACAATCCTGGGTTGGTGGCAGCAACGATAGATATTGCTCAAAAAACACGCCAACGGATTAAGGAAGGGTTATTTTGGGCATTTATTTATAATATTATCGGAATTCCTTTGGCGGTATTTGGGTTTCTTAGTCCTGCGGTGGCAGGCGGAGCAATGGCATTAAGTAGTATGTGTGTTGTAGCCAATGCTCTAAGATTATTGCGATGGAAAGCTCAAATCTAATTTAAAAATAGGAGTTTAATGATGATGAATATCAAAGCAACAAGTATGAAATTATGTCTTTGTGCTGGTGCAATCTTGCTTTCAAGTCCGTTAATGGCGCAATCAGTGAAGCCACAGAATAATATTATTCACTCTAAACAGGCTGATAATTCTGGCATGTCCAATTGTCATTATACTACGGTGGGTTTCTTTCATGTGTTGCAAGAGAATATTGTTCAAAAAGATAAACAATCAGTTGCAGCAATGGTGAAATATCCATTGTGGGTACAATTGAATGGGAAACAGATACAGATCAAAGATCAACAACAATTTGTAGAGCACTATGATGCGGTTATCACGCCTAAAATTGAAAAAATTGTGCAAGATCAAAAAATCAAAACATTACTCTCAACCTATCGAGGAATGGCTTTTGGGAATGGCGAAATTTGGTTTTCCAATGCTTGTCAAGATAAAGCACAGAAAGACTCCAAGATGGTAAGAATGCAAATTATTGGCATCAATAATTTTATGTAAACTGATAGAGGCAATATATGCTGAACATTAAAATGATCTTTATGGTTTTTGTTTTCGTTGGTTTATTGACAAATTCGTTGAGTGCTATCGCACGTCCTTCTAGTGATGTTAAAACAATAGAGCAAATGAATGTTCTATTGGATTTTTTATACGGTTCTCATCATGGGTATCAGGTCTTTGTCAATCAGTTAAAGGAAGATATTGCCCATCAAAACAAAGGGGGTGTTGCCGAATTTGTTAAATATCCTCTAACAATAAATCTGAATAACAAGCCTGTTGCCATTAAAAACACACAACAATTTATTCAAAATTACGAGGCTATTATTACTCCTAAAGTTAAAGGAGCTGTTGCAAAACAACAATTTATTGGGATGTTTGCAAATGGGCAGGGGATGATGTTTGGCAGTGGTCAATTATGGATTTCTGGATATTGTTTGGATAAAACTTGTAAAGACCCAACACAGATGAAAATTTATATTAAAGCCATTAATAATTAAAAAAGAATAAAGGTCTTAGGTGATTCTAAGACCTGAATATTAATTAAGCAGAAGCTTCAACCATTTTATCAGCGATTCGTAAGCCTAATTTATTAAATAAGGTCAGATCGCTGCTTTTCTCTGGATTTGGACAGGTTAATAAACGTTGCCCAAGGAATATCGAGTTGACCCCAGCCAAATAACATAGTGTTTGCATTTCTGGGCTCATTTCTGTTCTGCCAGCAGCAAGGCGTACGTAACTTTGTGGCATGACAATGCGTGTGACGGCAATCGTGCGAACAAAATCCAAAGGGTCAATGGTTTCTGCATCTTCCAAAGGGGTGCCTTTAACACGAATCAATAGGTTAATCGGCACACTTTCTGGATGTTTAGGTAAGTTGGCTAAGCTTTTAATCATGCTGGCGCGATCGATTTCGTCTTCGTTCATCCCTAAAATACCACCACAGCATACTTTAATTCCTGCTTCACGCACGAAAGCTAATGTGTCTAAACGATCTTGATAGGTACGAGTAGAAATAATCTTTTCATAATGCTCTTCGGAAGTATCCAGATTATGATTGTAATAATCCAGCCCAGCTTTTTTTAATTTTAGGGTTTGTTCAAGGTTTAACATGCCTAACGTTACACATGTTTCAAGCCCTAACTCTTTGACGCCTTCGATCATTGCGCAAACGGTTTCTAGATCATGATCTTTTGGGGAACGCCATGCAGCACCCATACAAAAACGTGTGGCACCTTCGGCTTTGGCCTCGCGGGCTTTTTCCAAGACTTTGTCGACTGCCATTAGGCGATCAGCTTTGATCTTTTCTTCGTGTCTGGCGCTTTGCGGGCAATAAGCACAATCTTCTGGACACCCACCGCTTTTAATGGAAAGCAAGGTAGAGACTTGGATTTTAGTTGGATCAAAATAAATGCGATGTGCAGATTGTGCTTTGAACATGAGTTCTGGTAAAGGCAGTGCGAATAATGCAGAAACTTCCTCTTTTGTCCAATCATGACGAATAGGGAAGGTTTCTTCTGTTATTAAGTCATCACTTAACGTTTTATGGGCAAGCATAAAAATATCCTTAAATTATTATCAGGCTGAGTCACCGAGATAAAAGAGTGCTGTATATAGGGTTAAAATAAGTTAAGAAAAGATTTCTGAAAACAATAAAATATCAGGAATATAAAATATTCATTTTTGTGCATAGGAAATGTAGTAAAATTTAATTCATTCTATATAAGGTTAATTTTGCGGTTAAGATATAAGATATTTTATCTAAATGAAGCGAGGGACGCTATGAATCGGTTAATTATATGTCAAAAAAAAGGAAAATTAGGTATTTTAACCTTAAATCGTCCTAAATCTTTAAATGCAATTAACCCAGCGTTGCAACAAGAAATTATCTCGCAGTTAGAATTATGGAAAACAGATCGATTAATTCAAGAGATTGTTATTAACAGCTCACATACCAAGGCTTTTTGTGCCGGTGGGGATATTCGTGAAATTGCATCTTTTGTAAAGGCGGGTCAGTACGAGCAAGCCATCGATGTTTTTATACATAATTATCAGCTTATTTACTATATTTCTAAATATCCTAAACCTGTTATCAGTATCATGGATGGGATTACAATGGGCGGCGGGGTCGGTCTTGGGTGTTTTTCCTCTCATCGTATTGTAACAGGACGTGCTGTGTTGGCAATGCCAGAGGTTATGATCGGTCTTACCCCAGATGCAGGAAGTAATTGTTTGTTTGGAAAAGCACCAGGGTACATGGGTCTGCGCATGATGTTGACAGGAAAAAGATTTCAGGCTGAGGAAGCAATAAAGTTGGGTTTTGCAGATTATAGGGTGTCTGCTTCTATGGTTGATTTTGTTTTAACACAATTAGAAAAGCGCGATATCGATGATGTTTTATCTTATTTAAAACGTGAAAAAGAATATGATCCCAGTTTTTTGAAAGAAGTTGAAACGATTTATAATGCTCCTGATATTAAAACAATCATAGCAAATCTGAAACAAAGTGATTTCCCTTGGGCAAAAGAAGATTTAAAAGAAATTTTACAAGCATGTCCGTTTTCGTTACATATTACTTATAAGGCTTGGCAGAACAAATTATCTGATTTAAAGGATGTGTTACAACAAGATTTGAGCATTATCAGTCATTTGGTCATGCGTTCTGATTTTATGGAAGGGGTTCGGGCGAGTGTGATTGATAAAGATCGTTCGCCAAAATGGAGTGCTGATTCAATTTCATCAAAAATAATCGACACATGCTTCGTTTCGTCTTATAAACTATATAGCTGAATATATTAGGGCAAATATTTTCTTTTGCTCTATAGGACTCAAAAATATATAATCCAGAAAATTAAGAATATTAATCTTTTTTCAAGGTAAAAAATTATGAAGCATTGGGATATGGAACAGATCAAATGGGATCGATTTGATCCATCTCTTATTGACCCAAAAATTGTTCCTTTAATCAAAGCTGCTTCAGTTGTTGAGCGAAATAGTGTCGATTATACAGTGTATCTTAATAACGTATTTGAACATGATGCTGAGTTAAGGCAATTATTTCAACAATGGGAAGTTGAAGAGGTTCAGCATGGTGAAGTGCTTGGGCGGTGGGCAATGATGGCTGATCCAAGTTGGAACTATCAAAAAAGTTTTGATCGGTTTAAAGAATTTTATAAAATAGATCTTGATACAAATAGTTCGATCAGAGGTTCCCACGCGGGTGAATTTATTGCTCGTGCAATGGTCGAGGTCGGTACTTCTTCTTATTACAGCGCCTTGGTTGATTATGTAAAGGAACCTGTTTTAAAAGAAATTTGTCGTAAGATAGCAGGGGATGAGTTTCGTCATTACAAATTATTTTACGATTGTATGAAGCAATATTTACCACAAGATAATCTATCCAAATGGGCGCGTGCGAAAATTGCAATAGGACGTATTGTTGAAAGTCAAGACGACGAGTTGGCATCTGCATTCCATATTACCAATGAACCAGAAGGAATGCCTTATAATCATAAACGGTGTATAGCGTTATATATGGTCAATGCAATGCCTTTATATCAACGTCATCATGTTGCGCGTGTGGTTAATATGGTATTTAAAACGATTGGTTGGATGCCTTCGATGAAATTACAGGAAATCCTTGCCAAAGTTATGATGTATATTATTAAATTCCAACATAAATCTTATGCAAAACAAATTGCAGGTTTGGTATAACCCATATTCATTTCTAAAAATAAGGTAGAGAAATAGTGACTCAAGAGTCTTTAACATTGGGGTTTTTTGATATTCCTGTTCATGAAGCAGCAGCAGCAGCTGTTTTACGTGTCTTAGAAGCGCATGGTGTCATGGATATAGAGCTGATAACAGGCGAAACTGCAGCTTTGTTTCAAGAGATTCGTGCGGGTGAAATAGACATTTTTGCAACATTATGGACACCAGAAGTACATCGAGATTTATTAAATTCAGCCTCTTCTATGCGTGCTATTGGGAATTTATATCAGCCATTTTTATTTCTTGCCTTATCCAGCAAATTTAAGTCAGAGATAACATCAATCGATCAATTGGCAATGTTGTCGGATATAGATCGAGAAGTGATCGCGTCTGAAATTATTTATGATCGTGTGTTGTCTGCTTTTCAGGCTTATGGATTAATCGATGCGGGATATATACTCAAATCTGCCCCTGACGAAGAAGTTATCAGCCGGTATAGGGATGCGATGACCTCTCAAGAAGCAAAAATTATGGTTTTATATTCGCCGAGTTTTTTAGAAGATTCTGAGATGATTTATAAATTAGACGATCCAAAGAATCTTTTTGGGCAAGAGCAAAAGGCTGTTCTTCTGATTAAGAAACAGTTAATTGATTCTTTAGGAGCTGATTTGATTGATGAACTAGAAGAAATGACCTTGGGCAATCAGGTTATGAAGTTGATGGAACAGGCAATGCGTGTTGATGGAATGGATGCGCATGAAGCCGCAGAAGCCTGGCAACGTGGAAAGTTAGTAGTAAGAGCATAATGACAAAAGAACAGGATCAACAAGATATTAGCTTGGCCGCACAATATGAGGCATATCCTTATCCCGAGCGTAATCCTCTGGATGAAAAAAAGCGTTTATTTCTTGGCAGCCCCAGTCATTTAAATGAAATTGATTATTGGGTCTTTGGTGGTTATCGAAAGATTACAGACCCTTTAAAAATATTGGTTGCAGGATGTGGGACTGGGGATGCTGCCATTATGATGGCTCAACAAATGGCGCGTCAGAATTGTCCTGGCGAGGTTGTTTGTCTTGATCGTGCTGAGCCTGTGTTAAGAATTGTTAAAGAACGTGCAAAAGTACGTGAATTGACAAATCTTCGTTTCGTGCAAGGGTCAATTTTTGATTTACCTGAATTGGGTTTAGGCAAGTTTGATTATATCGATTGTTGTGGTGTATTACACCATTTACCTGATCCTGAAAAAGCATTGCGTATTTTAAAGGGAATGTTGAATATAGGTGGTGGTATTGGTCTGATGGTCTATGCTCCACATGGTCGTACTGGCGTGTATATGTTGCAGGACGCCCTTTCTTACCTTGCCCCTATTGAAGAAAAGCCTGCACAACGTTTGGAGATGGCAAAGCGTATAATGCGTCACCTTCCGCAAACAGCGTGGTTACGTGCAAATTATAATTTTGGCGATCATTTAACAGGTGGAGATGCAGGACTTTACGATTTATTATTAAATCCTAGAGATCGTGCT
The DNA here is from genome assembly GCF_029953305.1 of Commensalibacter nepenthis. Lineage (NCBI taxonomy): Bacteria > Pseudomonadati > Pseudomonadota > Alphaproteobacteria > Acetobacterales > Acetobacteraceae > Commensalibacter > Commensalibacter nepenthis. The sequence goes on from NZ_JASBAN010000001.1 coordinate 1,438,284, forward strand.
TATACTGTGGATGCATTATGGGATTTGATCGAAAAAACAGGTTTTGAAATGAATGCTTTTGTAGAACCTGCGCGGTATAACCCTAAATATCTAATTATAGATCCAAAATTTCGTGAAAAAGTCGATCAGATGGATGCTCGCACTCAGGCAATTGTTGCCGAAGGGTTGGCAGGGAATATGGCAACGCACGTTGTTTACATTCGTCGTTCAGAAGATGAGCTTTCTTTTGTTGATCCTATGGATCTCGAATCCATTCCCTTTATGCGAGAAAAACCTGGCGATATTTTAGCAAGTGAAATACTTCCTTCTAACTTATTGCCTTTTGCCTTTGGAACGTTAACTGTAATGATTCCATTGCCAGCACAAGCCAGAGGGTTTTTAGGATTAATTGATGGCAAACGTTCATTGGGTGAAATTATCGAGGTTATTAAAGCCAGAGGGGTTCCAGAGAAAAAGATTTTACCTTTATGGAAAGAAACTTTTGAAAAATTACAGTCAATTAATCAGTTGTTTGTCAGAGTTGCAGAATGACGCAGCAGCCCATTCTCGTTTTCGGCGCAGCTTTAAATGCTGATGGAATTCCTAAACGTGCCTTGATTATGAGAATAGAGGCTGCGATTGCTTATGGAAAGCACTGTGCCTCTCCACTATATATCGTGACGGGTGGGAATCCTCAAAAAGGAATGACTGAGGCTGAGGTGATGAAGCGACTTTTGATAGAGTATGGTGTATCTGAGAAACATATTATTTGTGAGACTCAAGCAAAAAAAACCATTCAATCTGTAGTTTTATGCAGCGCTTTATTAAAAAAATTAGGATTTACACAAAAACAAACGCGTTTGGTTGTTGTTTCAAGTGCTTATCATTTACCTCGATGTTGTTGGTTGCTTATTTTATCAGGGTGGCGCACCCGTTCTGTGGCAGCATCAGGCAATGCTTCTCGAAATTTTTATAAATGCTGGAGCTGGCGTTTACGTGAAATTCCTGCGATAGTGTGGAACAGTTTTCGTATTTTATTCTATTGATTTTGTTTTAATTTATTTATTTTAATGTAGGAATAACCAATGGCAGTGAGTGCTTTTCTTTTCCCTGGTCAGGGTAGTCAATATGTTGGAATGGGGAAAGAGCTTGCCAAAGCATTCCCCGTAGCTCGTGAAGTTTTTGAAGAGTTAGATGAAACATTGAAGCAACCTTTATCAAAAATTATGATGGAGGGACCAGAGGACGAATTAACATTAACGCAGAACACGCAACCTGCTTTGATGGCACATTCAATGGCTGTGATTCGTGTTTTAGAAAAAGAAGCTGGATTAAATCTTGCGCAAAATATTGCTTTTGCTGCGGGACATTCTTTGGGCGAATATTCTGCATTATGTATGGCTGGGGTCTTTGATTTTGCAACGACCGCTGCGTTGTTGCGTGTGCGTGGGGACGCGATGCAAAATGCACTGCCCAAAGGGATGGGCGGAATGGCTGCGTTATTAGGTACCGATATGGTGCAAGCTCAAATGATTTGTCAGCATATTAGCCAACCTGATTCTTTGGTTGCTGTGGCGAATGATAATGGTAATGGGCAAGTGGTGATTTCGGGGCATATGGACGCGATTGATCGGGCAGTTCTTTTTGCTGGAGAGCAAGGCATACGAAGAGTAGTAAAATTATCTGTTTCTGCACCTTTCCATAGTCCTTTAATGGCTTCTGCAGCGATAAGAATGCAAGAAGAACTTGCGAATTCTAGGTTAAAACCTTTTAACTGCTCTGTTTTGGCAAATGTGACGGCTCAACCCTATACCAGCTTGCCAGAGATACAAGAATTGTTGGTTAAACAAGTGACTGCACCTGTACGTTGGGCGGAAACAATGCAATTTATGATCGATAAAGAGGTAGAGGTTTTTTTTGAAATTGGTTCAGGCAAAGTATTATCCAATTTAATGCGCCGAACCGCCAAAGATTGTCAGGTTTATTCTGTCGGAGAGCCTGCTGATATTGATCAATTTGTGACTATTTTTTCGAATTCTAAAAGCGAATCATAAGGAATGAACATGTTTAGATTAGATGGTAAAGTGGCTCTGGTGACTGGGGCTTCTGGTGGTATTGGTCAGGCGATTGCACAAGCATTGATTGCTCAAGGAGCTAAAGTTATTTTATCTGGCACCAGAGAAAATGTACTTCTTGAAGTGCAGGAAAAATTAGGTGGCGAAGAAAAAGCCAAGATTCAGGTAGCGAATTTGACCGATTCTGAATCTGTGGCAGCATTGATTTCCAGTTCAGAAGAGCATTTCGGAGCACCTATTGATATTTTGGTGAATAATGCGGGATTAACGCGTGACACATTAGCCTTGAGAATGAAAGATTCAGATTGGCAAACGGTGTTGGATGTTGATCTTTCTGTGCCTTTTAAACTGAGTCAGATTGCGATCAAAGGGATGATGCGTCGTCGTTATGGACGTATTATTAATATTGCATCGATTGTGGGTGTCACAGGAAATGCAGGGCAAACGAATTATTCTGCTGCAAAAGCTGGGTTAATTGGGATGAGTAAATCATTGGCATTGGAAATTGCTAGCCGAGGCATTACTGTGAACGTTGTCGCTCCAGGATTTATTGAAACAGCCATGACAGACCAGTTGCCAGAAGCACAAAAAGAAAAATTAATTGATAAAATTCCATGTAACCGTATGGGTAAGGTCGAAGATATTGCAGCAGCTGTGATCTATCTTGCGTCTGATGAAGCGCAATGGGTCACAGGGTCTACGTTGCATGTCAATGGAGGGATGGCAATGATTTAAGCAACGCACTGTTGTAAAAATCATATATTGACGTTATCTTAATAAAGAATTATTTGGTTAATACAAACAAGTATATGTAATTTTAAGTTTGGCTTGGCTATTGCTGATAAATGTGATATGCCCCATGCTAATATATTACAAGATACAGGCTTATTACGTAATAAGCCTTTGAAATATAATAGAGTTAAGATCATTATAGAAATGCTTAGAGCAAGCAGAAGGAATAAAATTAGATGAGCGATATCGCCGATAAAGTAAAAAAAATCGTTGTTGAACATCTTGGTGTTGAAGAAGCCAAAGTAACACCAGAAGCTTCTTTTATTGATGATTTAGGCGCAGATAGCTTAGACACAGTTGAATTAGTGATGGCTTTTGAAGAAGCATTTAGCGTAGAAATCCCAGAAGATTCAGCTGAAAAAATTGCAACTGTTAAAGATGCTATTGACTATATCGAAAAACAAAAGCAATCAGCTTAATTTTGTAAAGACACTTTATATTTAATTTCAAGAGGCACATAGGTTAACCAGATGGCAGAAAATAAATTGATTTGTCAGCGTCGCGTCGTTGTGACTGGTATGGGGATCGTAAGCCCTCTTGGAATTGGTATCGATAATGTATGGAAGCGTCTTGTTGCTGGTGAAAGTGGCATTAATGCTATCAGCAGCTTTGATGCTTCTGGTCTTCCTGCTCGTGTTGCGGGTGAAGTGCCTGCGGGAACGAAGAGTGAAGGCAAATTAGATCTTGCAGAATGGATTCCTGTCAAAGATCAAAAAAAAATGGATCGTTTTATTCATTTAGGTCTTGTTGCGGCGATTCAAGCTGTTGAAGATTCTGGATGGGTGCCACAAGCCGAAGATGAACGTTGCGCCACAGGTGTAATGATTGGTTCAGGTATTGGTGGATTACAAACGATTTATGAAACTTCGGTGAAAGTTCACGAAGGTGAAAGTCGCAAGGTTTCCCCATTTTTTATTCCATCCTCATTAATTAATTTAGTGTCTGGCTATGTTTCGATTAAATATGGCTTCAAAGGACCTAATCATGCAGCTGTAACAGCGTGCGCCTCTGGGGTTCATGCCATTGGTGATGCAACGCGTTTAATTGCGTTGGGTGATGCGGATGTGATGGTTGCTGGTGGTGCCGAAGCCGCAGTCTGTGCCTTGGGGATCGCTGGATTTTCTGCAGCGCGTGCGCTATCTACTGGATTTAATGATACACCAGAAAAGGCTTCTCGTACTTGGGACAAGGATCGTGATGGCTTTGTGATGGGCGAGGGTGCTGGTATTGTCGTTCTTGAAGAATATGAACATGCCAAAGCTCGTGGTGCAAAGATTTATGGGGAAGTTATTGGATATGGAATGTCTGGTGATGCCTATCATATTACAGCACCTGCTGAAGGTCATGATGGTGCTTATCGTGCGATGCGTGCAGCGATTAAAAATGCAGGTGTTGCTGTTGAAGATATTAATTATGTCAATGCACATGGTACATCAACCAAAGCAGATGACCTTGAGCTAGAGGCTGTTGAGCGTTTATTTGGCGATGCTGGTAAAAAATTAGCAATGTCCTCTACCAAAACATCAATTGGTCATTTGTTAGGGGCAGCAGGTGCAGTAGAGGCGATTTTTTCTTTGCTTGCTATTCGTGATAATGTTGTACCCCCTACATTAAATCTTGATAATCCTTCTAAGGAAACAGTTATTGATCGTGTTGCCCATGAGGCACAAAGACGCCAAGTGAATATTGCTCTATCTAATAGTTTTGGATTTGGTGGTACAAATGCTTCTTTGCTGTTCAAAAAGGTTTAAATTTAAAGCTTAAGGATATATCATAATGCGTAAATTCGTCATTCTTTTGGGCGCATTATTGGTTTTCTTTGCTGTTGTTTTTGTGTTTGGAAAAAGTATTTATTCCAGACCTGGAATTTTGGAGGCACAAAAAAATGTTGTGATTCCAAGGGGGAATACAGAAGCAATTTTAAAGCGTTTACAAACAGAGCATGTTATTGGAAATAATTTTCTAGATAAGTTCATATTTCAAATTGCTGCTAAAATAACTGCGAATCAGGGCGCATTGCATGCAGCAGAATTTGCTTTTCCAAGACATGCGTCTATACGTCAAGTTTTACAAATCCTACGTCATGCAAAGCCTGTGCAACATGAACTTACCATTCCTGAAGGCTTAACAAGATATCAAATTGCAAATTTGATTAATCAAGCGCCTTTTTTAACAGGTCAAATAGAGGTTCCTGTAGAGGGAAGCATTTTACCCCAGACTTACGCGTATGAATATGGGTATTCTCGGGAAAAACTATTACAAAGAACGCAAGTGGCGATGCAAAAGACTTTGGATCAAGTGTGGAAAGATCGCCAACCTGTTGCACAGATCAAAACGCCTCAAGAATTATTGATTCTTGCCTCTATTGTAGAAAAAGAAACAGCATTGGGTCGTGAGCGCCCAATGATTGCACGCGTATTTATCAATCGTTTGCAAAAAGATATGCGGTTACAGTCAGATCCAACGGTGATTTATGCATTGACTGATGGTCATGGTAAACTAGACCGACCTTTACTAAGACGGGATTGGGAAGTTGAAAGTCCCTATAATACATATTGGTCAGCTGGTTTGCCTCCAACTCCGATTTGTTCTCCAGGTAAAGCAGCTTTGGAAGCTGTGGCACATCCTGCGGAGGGGAATATGCTGTATTTCGTTGCCAATGGAACGGGTGGGCATAGCTTCTCTAGCACTTTGACCGAACATAACCATAACGTTCAGTCCTACAGAGAAAAAAAATAGCCAAATAAATTGGCTATTCAGTTCGATAAATCATTAGTATTTTTTAGCGGGTGGTGGTGCTAAATTCTCTGATTTAATATTACTATTATTTCCGCTTGGTGCCAGCTGAATGGCTCCAGAATCTATATCACTGTTATCGTCGTCCTGTTGCTTTTTGTTGCTTTTTATATTTGTTTTTTTGGTTGATCCTGTTGCTTCACTGCTTAGTTTCATAAGAATACGGCGCAATGGATCGGCTCCTGAATTATTGACGCGCATTGCAATGACAATATCTTCTGGACCTACAGTTTCATTATAATAATTATGATTTGATTTGCTGTTAATTTTTAATTTAGAACCTTTCAAAGCAGCGCCTGCAAATAATCCAGAACTTTTTTGAATAGTATAAATATTGGATGCGCCGCTATCGGCACTACTATTAGCCGTTGCAGCGGTTGCAGAAGCACTGGCTCCCATTGTAAATTGGCTATCTAATAAGGAACGTAAGCTGGTTTCGTTCATCACAAATAACATGATTTCAGCATTCTCTACGCCTAATTGTATTCCAAAAGATCCGCTGGACATTTTATAAAAAGCGGGGCTAGACCATGATCCTTTGGCATCTCTGGATAGCAACACACAACTTCCCCCTGATCCTCCGAAAACCAAAGAGATTCGAGTTACTGCTGGGCAAATCATAACTGCTCTGGCTTCTTTTAGACGGCTATAAAGATTATTGTCTGTAGAGACATTGCTGTAAATATCTTGGACTGCTAGGGTTGCATGATCGACCAAGGATTGTTCTGATTTTGTACTTGCATGTGCTGCATTGGAAATATTCATCCCAAATGCAGCAGTCATGCAGAGTAAAAAATATTTATAAAATTTCATTTGTTCCATCTGTTAAACATAAAAAAATTTGAAAATAAAAGTATTAAGCAGACTGTAAAGGGATATTGACCGTTTTAGATAGAAGATCGGCTAATCCTGGTGCTGTGGTTAATATGGGAGTCGGCTGATGTAAACCACCATTTTCAAGGAAAGGTGAAGTTTTTGCCCCAGCCTCTTGTAATAAGACAAGTGCGGCAGCTACATCCCATAGATTGATTGCCATTTCAAAGTGCCCGTCTAATCTGCCACTGGCGACGTCGACCAAAGACATTGTTCCAGAACCTAATGTGCGAATCATAGCGCCTGTTTCCAAGATAGCATTGGCGTGCTTTAAGAATTCTTCTCTTTTACTAACATGGCTCCAGCCTAGCTCAACCATTGCAATTTTGGGATCTGTGACAGGAGAGGCATGAATGCGCTGACCATTCATAAAAGCACCATGACCCAGTCTTGCGGTATAGAATTCTTGAACAGGTGGGGCGGCAATAATTCCAAGGATTGGGGTGTTTCCTTCCATCAAACCAAGGGAAACGCACCATCTGTTACGACCTCTGGCGTAATTAGACGTGCCATCAATAGGATCAACGACCCATCTTAATGCACCGGTTCTGGTTTGTCCTTCTTCTTCACCTTGAAAGCCATCTTCTGGAAACAGTTTTTTAATTTCTTGGGAAATGAAAGATTCTACTTTTCCGTCTGTTTCTGTTAACCAGTCTTGAGCATGTTTTAGCGAGCCCTGAGGCCCTCCTGGTGCTGGGCGCATTGCCATAGCCATTTCAGCGGCTTTTTGAACAATAGTTTGTGCAGCGTCAAAGCGATGAGAAAGAGCATCCGTCATAATTAGGTTAACCTCGACAAAGAAATTGTAATTTATATAATACCGATATTAATAATATCTTTTTTGCTGATCGTTAAGAAAATATGCTAAAACTAAATAAGATATATGATTTGTTTTTGAATAAATGATGGCAATATTCGTTTTTTCAGTGTCGATTCTATGCTTTTTAAAGATGGATATCAATAAATATAAAACTCTACATATATAATTTAAAATAATTAAAAATATTTTGGATGGAACAAAATGTCACAAGAATTAAAAGTTATTGCAAAATGTGCTTTGCAATCCGATGCGTGGGAAGTAATTTCTACCGTTGTCAAAGAATGTGTTGCTCAATCACGCAAAGAGGTGGGGAATCGCTTTTATACGGTTCATTTTGAACAAGGGAACCATAATCATATGGTGTTTATAGAACATTGGGACAGTCAATCAGCGCTTGATCTTCATATGAAGACAGAGCATTTCCAAAATTTGGTAAAGAAAGTTACCCCTTACCTAGAGCAACCCATGGAAGTGTCATTGTTGGAAGAAATTAAAGACTAAGAGGATTATTGACGCGTGTCTATCTATGAGACGGATATTTGGCGTGTAGGGATTATTAAATCCCCAATGAAAACAGTTGTCTCCCAAGGGATTCGTGCTGTACATTGGTTGAATAAAGAGCCAAGCTTTCGATTTTTGGCCGACCCTTTTGGATTACATCAGGACAATAAATTCTATATTTTTGCTGAAGGGTACGATTACAAAGATCGTCATGGGCGTATAGAGGTTTTAATCCTTGACGAAGCATTGCATCTTTTGGATAGAACTGTGGTGTTGCAAGAGCCATGGCATTTGTCTTATCCGATGATTATCAAAGATCAAGGACAGATTTATATGCTGCCAGAGGCATATAAGTCGGGCAGAACAACATTGTACAAAGCGAAATGTTTCCCTTATCAATGGGAATCTGTATCAGAGTTTATTTTTCCAGAAATAGCTATTGATCCTAGTGTCTTTTTTCATAATGGTTTATGGTGGATGTTTTATACGCCAGCCGATTCAGGATATAGCCGTCAAAGTGTTTTATCTGTTGCTTATTCTGAGAATTTATTAGGACCTTGGCAGCCACATTCTCAAAACCCTGTTCGTATTACGCCGTCTAGTTCTCGACCTGGTGGAAATGTCTTGGTTACAGATTCCGAGATTTTTTTGCCGACGCAAGATTGCACAATGACCTATGGGGGTGGAATATCTTTTTTAAAGATTAGTCATTTGACCTCAGAAAAATTTGAAGCGCATTGTGTGAAAAAAATTACAGCAGACGCGACGGCTTTTGGATCATATTGTCAAGGAATACATACATTAAGCGCACTAGGAGAGTATACATTAATTGATGCTAAGAGAATGGATCAATCTGTGTTAAAACGATTGAAAATTGATGCTCTGTTTCATTCAAGAAAAAAGTTAGGTGCTTTGTATATGAATGATTGAGGATACTCAAAAATATTCTTGTGATGTTATCGTGGAGAAAATTGTTCCATTCGATCAAAGATTACTCGACCAATCCTATTAAAATGTTCTTCAGAAAAAATATTCATGACGGTCTGTCTTGCAAGTTGACCCATAGGATAAAGTAATTCTGGTTTTTGTAACAGTGTATATAAAGCATTTGCCAATGAAACAGGATCATTTGGTTCAACGGTCAGACCTGTTTGATTTTCTTGAATTGTAAAGGGAATCTCGCCGACTTTACTTGCAATAACGGGCAACCCTGCTGCCATTGCTTCGTGAGCTGCAATGCAAAACCCTTCTGAACGAGAGGGCTGAATATATAAATGATACTGAGCAAGGGTTCGCCCAGTATGAGGCGTAAACCCTGTTAGCTTGATTTGATCTTCTAAATGGTACTGTTGAATTAGCGTTTGCAGTCTTTCATACTCTATACCTTCCCCATAAATGGAAATCTTGTAAGGAGGAACATGAGGATATCGATTCAATAGATGGCATGCTTTAATTAAAACGTCATACCCCTTTACGGGATGCAACCTCCCCATAGAGGTAATTTGAATAATTTGTCCTTGTTCCCATGCATTCGCTTTGGGTGTATCAGGAGATGTTTTAAAAATTGGCCAAGTGATGATGTTTTCATCGGATATTTTAAGGCGCTGTTGCGTTAAATTCGTTACTTTGTTCGAATCACCAATCCATAATTTTGATAAAGAACGTGTCGCTTTTAAAAGTCTTAAATTCCATGGTTTCAGATATGCTGCATGTTGCCAACTGATAACAGGGATATTTAATTGCAATCCAGCCAATTGTCCCAATAATGTAGCTCTGGTTAAAGACGTCCATAAATGTGTTGGCTGATAGGTTCTGAGTTGTTGTTGAAGCCATAAAAAACTCTGAATATGATCTTTTAAACCGCCCTCTCTAACTACAACGGGTAAACATGCTTTATGTATTGCAGGTAATGCTTTACCATCTTTTTGGGCAAGGGTAAAGATTTTGACTTCTGCCCCATAATCCCGCATCAATGATAAAATTGCAGGAATAGGAAAAGCAGCCCCGCCACCTTCCATGGAATTGATGATGTAAGCGATACGCATGAGTATACTAATTTTGCATAAGAATACGAACGATTTTTAAATCTTCAGGTTTATCCACATCAACCGCAGCTTGCCCCCATGGCATTAACACAAAATGTGTTTTGGCTTTGGTGAGTTTGTAGATCCTTTTTTTAAGGGCATTTCTGGTTAAGCATTTTAATAAATATCTTAAAATGATCTTATATCCTAATAAATACCCCATTTTAACGGGTTTCTTACGATGTTTTTCAAGTGTTTGCCATAATCTTGCGACTTGTATGGCTTGAGGGGTTCTGAATAAAAAAAGATTACATCCTGAAAAAGAACCATCAGCAAGATTGATATAAGTCCTGCGTGTATTCGGGACATCAGATTCGATTTGTTCTTTTAATGCAATACCAACAGCAATATCACATTTTGTTAGTTCAGCTTCATTTAAAAAATGGCTGACCCACTCTAGTTGTAATAGGGGATTGTCTGCCGTGGTGACGAGCAATGGTGTCCCAAGTGTTTCAATGGCTTGAATGACACTGTCGCTGGGTCCTAAGGCAGCAGGTAAATATTGAATATATTCAGGAAGTATCTCTTGAACAATGGATTGTTGTTCAATGGTAACGGCAATTTTATTAATAATATTTAGTTTGGATAAGGTTTGGACAACATATTCAATCATAGGTCGTCCTAGAATAGGTAAGATGGCTTTATGAGAAACGTGAGCTTGTTTTGCCAAAGGGTCTTGTTGACCTTCTCTGGAGCCAGCCAGTATCAAAGCATTAACAGATTCACGTTCCATATTATAATCCTAAGCTGCCTTTTGTTCCTGATGTGTAGATGATTTTTTTTGTTCACGAAAATTAGACCCTTCGGGACGATCACGAGGAGGGGATCCAGTTTTCAACATAACCCAAGGATAGCGTTCTGCTTCTTTGATATCATATCCTATGTTGAACACGGTTGGGCTACGAGGGCGGCTTTTCGCATCTGTGTAGAAAGTACCAAAAACTCTATCCCAGAAATAGTTTGTAATGCCGTAGTTACCTTTTTCAAAGTGAAAATGATGCATGATATGTAGCTGTTTGATACGCAATACATAGTGGGACTTTGGTTTATACCCAAGATGTTGAATACAATGAAAAAACTCGTAAAAACAAGCCATGTATATTGCCGTTCCAATGGCAGCAAAAGCACCTGGTACCCCACCAACAGCCAGTCCAATTCCACCGCCCACAATAATGATCGTTGGGATTGTGTTTAAAGGGGAACCAAACAGAACATTCAAAAGATGTGGGTCTTGGTGATGGTCAAAGTGAATCCTTTTCCACAAAGAGGCTGTCCATTTAATTTGGTATAAAAAAGTAGCATGCATAATCCAACGATGGATAATATACCAAATTAAAGGGAAGCCCAAAATCATAACAATAGTTGAAGCCAGGACGGGCATCCATCCTGTGAATGTATAGTAGATACCTACAATACAGGCAAGAATAAGGCTAAAGTAAAGCAAAATGGTGCCGTGTGTTAAATAGGCTACCCACAGTTCCTTTAGATTCATTTTTCCTAAATCATAACTGCGCCCAGAGCGTAGTTCTTGATTGCGCATAATCTGAAAGATAGATTGGCTTTTCATGTTTTTTCTTCAATCATTAAAATAATAGCACTGGCTGCTAAGATAAATATTAACAGTGAGGGAATAACTGCAATAGGCGCTGGTAATGTTCCAGCTTTTCCCAAAGCGCGTAGAACTTCCTGAAAAATAATAAACAACAATCCAGCTCCTAAACAATATACAGGCAACCAGCTTTTTAATCCAGCTCTTGGAGGGATTGAGGTAACGGGGATGGCAATAATTAACATAACGATGAACATAATGGGGATGAATAATCGCGCCCAAATGGTTGTTTTAATCGTATTTGTAGGTACTCGAAATGGCTCTGCTGCATTAGATAGTTGATTTAGCATTGTTTGTAAAGACTGGGGTAGGGAAGGCATGGAAAGTCCTACCAATGCACGTGGTGTTAAAGATGTGTCCCAAATCATCTCTTCGGGTTTGGTCAATTTTGTAAATTCCAAGGGAACGCCAGGCGCAATATGTAATGCTTTGGCATTGGAAAGATTCCATTGTTTGTTGGTATATTGCGCTGTTTCTGCGCTGAAAATAGATTCTAGATGAGACAAATCTTTGCGTTTGTAAATGGTCACCCCTTTGATCATATTGCCACCATAAGCGATATAATCAACACTAATGATATCGAGATTTTGATAGAAATAAAATCCTTTGCCTTTTTCAGGCGTAGGGTCTGTTTTATTCCACCAAATTGCTAAATTTAACTCTGATCTTGGTGTAATTTGGTCATGAAAAATAAAACAAATAACCCCAAGTAATAAGGTTGCAGGCAATAATTTGCTTATAAATCCAACAGAAGATAATCCTGCGGCTTTTAAAATAGTGACCTCATTATTCAATGTCAGTTGCGTCAACATCACAATCGTACCGATTAACATACTCAGGGGTAAAACAGAGCTAAATAATAAAGGTAATCGCAATCCCATATAGTGCGCAATTCCTATCCATCCTAAATGCCTTGCCAGAATAGGAGACATTTGTTCAAGAAGGGTTAATGCTTCCATAATAATGGTAAACAGAACAGCAGTGCCTAAAACGATACTTAATAATCGTAGCGAAAGATAAATAATTAATTGATGTCGCCTAAACATATTGTTCATTATTTACCCATATGCTTTGATGAACGTTTGAATAAGAAAATAAAAAGATACTGTAAATTACCACTTTTAAATAATAATATAGTATAGCACATGATAAAAAATAGAAACAAAGGTATCCATAATGTAATAAAGGCTGAATGATGCCCCGTAGCAACGAGTTCAGTGCCAAATTGTTGGATATGGTCATATGCTAATAACGTGATTGCTGCGATACCTAGTCCCCTGTTACGCTTTTTACGTTTTTTCATAATAGCCAGTCCAGTTGCAAGGATGGGAATACCAAGAATGGATAAAGCCCTGACAAGTCGAAAATGGAATTCTGCTCTCATGTCGGCAATAGAGGTAGAGTTGGTATGGTGGCGTAATTGTTGAAATAATTCTGTAATGGTGAGCTCTCGCTCATCATCCCCGCGTTCACGGAAGGTTACTTTTTTACCTTGCTGTTTTAAGTTTTTTTCAGCTTTCGTAAAGTCAGTAATATTGTTCTTGTTGTTTGAATTTAAAGTCAGATTTTGTCCGTTATACAAATTAAGTTGTATTTTAGAGCGGTTTTGAACTGTATAAAAAGAGCCTGATGCAGCAACGATGATATGTTCAGTGGTTTTGTTTTTAACCTTATCTAGTGCTTTTTGCCGAATAAAGACACCTGATAAATGCGTTCCATGTTCGGTTGCTTTATCAACGACCATGACAAGATTCTCATCAGGTTTGACAATCGTATGGCTTTGTATATTGGGAACCCATCCTGCATGCGAAGCATAAAAGAAAGCAGCCCGAAAATCATATCGTGCATAAGGCTGTATATATCCATATAAAATAATACATAAAATGCTAATGATTATTCCACATATTCTATAAGGGCGTGAATAACGGGATAAGGAAATGCCAGAGCTAAGCAACGCCTCAATTTCACTATTAAGGCTCATTTGTCTTACGCTGGCAAAAATCGCTACGCAAAATGCTGCAGGAATAGCCAGCCCCAGATAATGTGGTACAAGATCCGTCAGAAGTCCCAAAAAGGTACTAAGGGGGCTGTTATCCGCAGCAAGTAAATCAAGTAATACCAATAAACGCTCTAGCATCAGAGCTGCGAGGATAATCCCAAGAGCGATAAAAAAAGTTGGTAGTGCCAAAGATAAGCAATAATGATCCAACGTTCCTGGAAGTAGGTAAGACCAAAATTTTTTCTTGTGGTGAGAAGGGAGTTTATTATTTGACAAGGCAGGAAACTAAGGTTTGTGGTTTAGATAAAAAGAAGATCTTTCGATAAATTGTTGTTGTTTATCTAAAGTTCTTACTGAAAAATTAACATGTAACATATCTTCTTGTGATTCCAGTGTGATTTTACGCCATGCTGCTTGTCTTTGTATTCGAACAGCATTGGATGACGCAGAGGCGATCCCCAACATTGGAATATTGGTATGTAGGAATTTTGTTGTTGTTGTCTTATGCGTGTGACCATATAAAATCATTTCAGCACCTTCTTCGCTCAGAATCTTTTTTAATTCTTTTCTATTTCTGAGCGCTTTTCTTTCTTTGGTAATTCCAGAAACAGGAGGATGATGTAACATCACGATTCGAAAGAGTTTCTCTTTTTTTGCTTTGTGTAATGCTTCTTTTATTCGTTCCAATTGGTCGCGATCAATATAACCGCTGGCAAAAAAGGGTAGTGTTGGCACGCCCGTTGAAATACCGATAATTGCAGCCGTGTCTGTTTTGGTAACAATCGGATAGTCTTCTTGGGCATAGGCTTTGGTCCAAGGCGTCCAATAAGCATGTGTATTATACCATTGTGTTTTGACCAAACAGTCATGGTTGCCTGGAACAACGCGAATATTTGGAAAAGGGAGTTGATGTAACCATTCAGCTGCTTGTTTGAATTCTTCTGGTAAGGCAAGATTAGTTAAATCCCCTGAAATCAATACAAGGTCAGGGGAATGGGCAATCATATCTTGAATTATTAAATCCAGATTCTTTTTTTGCAAGATCAGACGCCTTTTTTTCCATGACAGAAAACTCAGAAAACGTTTATTGCAAAGAGATAGCTTCGAAAATTGAATAGTTTCTAGTGGTAAGTGAATGTCAGAAATATGAGCAATCGTAAAACGTTTCAAAAGTAACTATCCTTTAGCTGATGATCTTTGTTTTATGATAATATATAAGTATGGCAGAATATAGTTGATTTTTTTATTGTTTTTTTCATAAAAGACAAGAGAAGTATATAAAATATTAGGTTTTTATTACAAATCTTCTTTTTGAAAAATAAGTTATATAGAATCTTGGAAACCGTTTGTGATACAAAATATTGCTTTGATTAAAAATCCAACCAGTCGGTTAAATCAAAATGAGAAAGAAAATGCAGACTTTACCAAGTTTGCATCAGAATGGCTCGGCAGTCGATATTGCATGCCTGACACGATCGAAAAGCTGAATCAAATGATGGTTCACTATGCTGCAGAGAACGTCGAATGCATTATCGTTGATGGGGGTGATGGAACAATCAGTCAAGTGATGACTGGTATCTATCACGCTTACGATTCGGATAAAATGCCCAAATTGGTTATTTTACCGTCTGGCAATACAAATTTAATTGCCAAGGATATTGGTTTTGGTGTGCGTGGCGTTCAAGCATTACAAAGGGTCAAAATCCTGCACGAAAGGCAACGGTTAATCAATTCGGTTCAACACCGACATGCTTTAAAAATTGAATGGTCGGACACTTCTAAAACTCCTATCCTAGGAATGTTCGCAGGTGCAGCAGCATTTACAAGAGCGATCAATATTGCCCACAATCCAACAATTCTTAAAAATTTTGCTCATGATTGGGCGGTTGGAATTACGATTATCTTTGCTTTATTAAAGTTACTATCACCTCAAACAAGAGAATTGTGGTTAAAGGGCGAAAAGTGTGAATTACAATATGATCAGCAAAAAATTGTATCAGAAAATAGCTTTCTCTTTTTAGCAACGACATTACAGAGCTTGTCCAGCGGTATGTGGCCTTTTTGGGGGGGGACGCATGACGATCAACGGCTGCATTATTTAAATATAGGTCCATACCCTTCAAAATTGCTTTCTGCTTGCTGGAATTTGTTGCGTGGTAAAGCCCCTTTATGGTTGCGTAACCATCCGTCTTATCACAGTGGAATCGCACAAAAAATCTCAATGAAAATTCAAAAAGAAATCATTCTTGATGGAGAGCATTACGATACAGGTAGTGACTATCAAGTATATTTATCTGTCGGTCCAGAATTTTCTTTTGTTCGTTTATAATGGTTGTTCATGGTGCTTAGTGATCTTTTAAAATCTTCTTTTCAAACTGCAGATGTTCCCCAATCTGTTTTTGAGTTCATCCAATCAATTTTAAAAGGCAGAAACCCGATTGGTGTGATCTACTATGGTTCAAGTTTATGGAAACAGGATTTATCGGGGTTATTGGATTTTTATATTGTTTGTGAAGATTTATCTGACTGGTATCAGGGTAAAACAGGGTATTATTTAGCAAACAAATTATTACCTCCTAATATCGAATATCATGAATTTACACATAGAGAAATTTCTTTTAGAGCCAAAGTTGCGATCTTATCATTAGAACAATTAAGACGGGCAACAGGATTGCAGTCTATTGATACAACAATGTGGGCGCGTTTTTGCCAACCAGTCAAAGTCTTGTGGGTCAGAGATCAATCTGCATATCAAGATATTTTCCGTTGTTTAGTCAGAGCAGTGACAACAGCATCTTGGTGGGCGGCTTCTCTCGGTTCTAAAGAGGGACGCGGTGAGGATTTTTGGTGTAATTTATTTGCCCATACATATCGTGCAGAATTAAGAGTAGAAACAAAGAATCGTCCAATGTCTATTTTAGAAAATAGAGAGGATTACTTTACTCAGTTATTAGAATCAGCATGGCATGGACTAGGGGTTTCTTTTTCAAAAACGCAAGATAATTGTTTCATTGTTAATTTATCAAATAGAGAACGTACAAACGCTCAAAAAAAATGGAAATTACGACAATGGTTAGGTCGTCCCCTCAATATTGCTCGATTAACTAAAGCAGCATTTACATTTCGTGGCGGGGCTGACTATATTGCATGGAAGATTAATAGGCACCAAGGGATAGAGCTTCATTTGACAGCATTTCAAAAAAAGCATCCCTTGATAAATGCACCCTGGATTTTGATTAAACTCTATCGCCATGGTGTTTTTAAAAATTAGTTAATTTTTTAAATTTAGACCAATATCTTGTGCTGCTTGAATATAAATTTGCACAAGTTTATCGATTTGTTCTGTTGTATGTGCAGCAGCGATGCTGGCGCGTAATAATGGACGATTATCTGGTGTTGCAGGCGGTACGCTAAGATTAATATAGGCTCCCAATTCCAGAACACGATTCCAAAACTGTGACGCTTGAGGTAAATCCTCTAAAATAACAGAAATAACCGAGCTGATGTCGGGACCAGTTGTGAAACCAGCACTTTGAAGTGCATGGTAAAAACGGGAGGCATTATCCATTAATTTATGAATTAATTCTGGATGATTTTTTATAATCTCTAAGTTTGCCTTTGTTGCAGCAATGACTTCTGGTGGTAAAGACGCTGTGAACATATAAGGTCTTGTGCAAAGTCGTAATAAATCCATCTGAGGATGATCCGAAACACAATACCCCCCTACAGTTCCTAGGCTTTTAGAAAAAGTTCCAACCGTAAAGTCAATATCTGCTTCAACCTGATCTCGTTCCGCTATTCCACGACCATGTTCACCAAAAATACCAAAAGAATGTGCTTCATCAATCATTAGATAAGCATTTTCTTCTTTTTTAACCTGAACAAATTCTTTAAGAGGAATAATATCCCCAAACATTGAATAGACACCTTCGACAACAATCAGCTTATTGCCAGGAATATCACCGAGTCGACGCAAACGTTTGCGTAAATCATCTGCATCATTATGACGGAAACGAATGATTTGAGCTTGGCTCATTCGGCTACCATCATAAATACTGGCATGACAATCCGCATCTAAGAATAGATAATCATCTTTACCCGCCAGTGTGGAGACCATTCCTAATGTTGCTTGATATCCAGTAGAGAATACCATACAAGAACGACGATTAAAGAATTTAGCCAAATCCTGTTCAAGCTCTTGATGTAAAGAATAAGTACCATTGGCGATTCGTGAGCCTGTTGTTCCCACTCCATATTGCATGGCGGCTTCCGCTGCGGCATGACGTGCAGCATCAGATTGGCTGAGACCTAGATAATTATTGGTTCCAAACAATAATGTTTCTTGACCATTAATAACACCAACTGTTGCAGAGATCATTTTCTCAATAGTTGTTCCAAACGGATTATGTTTAGAAATAGACATTAATTGCTCAAAAGCATTATCAAGAGTTTTAAATTTGGTAAATATATCCATAAGAATTGAACTTTTTACTTTAAAGAAATAATAGCTTCAGCAAGGTCATGAATCGTGCGTACGTCTGTTAAACGATCCAATGGAACAGAGACGTCTAACTTGTCTTCGATTTCCATAACAAAATTCATAACAGCCAAAGAATCGAATTCTAGATCTTCGATAATTTTGCTGTTTGGCGTGATATTACGTGGAACTTTTGGATTTTCTAGAAGTGTTTCTATAATTGTTTGAGAAACACTTTCGATTGTGTCGGTCATATTGGTGTAACCTTCTAAATTAGATTGGTTTGATATTGGCTGATTATAAATCTTTACAATCAGCCATTTTGATCAAAAGTTTAGAAATAAGATATTCTAATTAACAATGAAGCTCAAGATTTCTATTACAGCAAAACCTTATTTATATGTCTATGTGCTAAGATTAAACTCACCATTAAGCAGCATTTTTCTTGCACGTGCCCTTGTCAATTTCCCCGAAGATGTTTGTGGTAAACTATGGGGAGGTACTAAGATCACAGACACTTCGACCCCGTGTTGACGACGAAATAAATTGGTCATTTCTTCTTGTAAAGTTTGACGTTCTTGTGGATCAAGAAAACGGCATTGTACAAGCGCAACAATTGCTTCATGTTCGTCTGTATCAATAGAAAATACTGCAACATCGCGGCTTCTGAGGGCGTTGAAATGATGCTCAGCAGACCATTCTAAATCTTGAGGCCAAATATTACGACCATTGATAATAATTAAATCTTTTTCACGACCTGTAATAACGATCTCATTATTTAACATATAACCAAGATCGCCTGTCCTTAACCAACCATCTTCGCTAAGAACATTTTTGGTTTCTTCTTCTTGACGAAAATATTCTTTCATCAGGCTAGGACCACGAACATAAACGCTGCCAACATGACGTTCAGGCACAATATTTCCTTCCTCATCACGAATTTCTATTTCATGACCAGGTAAAATAGGACCACATAGTGTAAAGGTACGTGAGTTAACATTAGGATCATCGCAAGGTTTAGCAATTCCGTCTGTTTCTAAAATATGTAGATCAACGGTATCTGTTTTAACCCCTGTATTAAGTGGCGCAAAGCTTAATGCTAAAGTTGCTTCAGCCATACCGTAGCTTGCGACAAATGCTTTTTTGTCAAAACCATATTGAGCATACTGTTCTGCAAATTGTTCTAAAATATGAGAACGAATCATATCCCCA
>NZ_JASBAN010000001.1:1462500-1600000 GCF_029953305.1 Commensalibacter nepenthis
GGCGAACCCGGGGAACTGAAACATCTAAGTACCCGGAGGAAAAGACATCAACAGAGATTCTGCTAGTAGTGGCGAGCGAACGCGGAACAGGCCAGTGGCTTTAAAGAGGTAAGTAGAATGGTATTGAAAGACCAGTCATAGAGGGTGATAACCCCGTATACGTAATATCTTTAAAGTCCTTGAGTAGGGCGGGACACGTGAAATCCTGTCTGAACATGGGGGGACCTCCCTCCAAGCCTAAATACTCCCTGATGACCGATAGTGAACAAGTACCGTGAGGGAAAGGTGAAAAGCACCCCGACAAGGGGAGTGAAAGAGACCTGAAACCGAATGCTTACAAACAGCTGGAGCCTCTTATGGGGTGACAGCGTACCTTTTGTATAATGGGTCAGCGAGTTTCTGTTTGCAGCAAGCTTAAGCCGATAGGTGTAGGCGCAGCGAAAGCGAGTCTGAATAGGGCATTAGTTGCTGGCAGAAGACCCGAAACCAAGTGATCTAGCCATGGCCAGGTTGAAGGTGCGGTAACACGCACTGGAGGACCGAACCCACGTCTGTTGAAAAAGACGGGGATGAGCTGTGGCTAGGGGTGAAAGGCCAATCAAACTTGGTAATAGCTGGTTCTCCGCGAAATCTATTGAGGTAGAGCGTCATGTATTACCTTGGGGGGTAGAGCACTGAATGGGCTCGGGGGTCCCAAAGACCTACCAAACCTAATCAAACTCCGAATACCCAAGAGTATGAGCATGGCAGACAGACAGTGGGTGCTAAGGTCCATTGTCGAGAGGGAAACAGCCCAGACCACCAGCTAAGGCCCCTAAATGATATCTAAGTGGGAAAGGATGTGGAGATTCCAAAACAACCAGGAGGTTGGCTTAGAAGCAGCCATCCTTTAAAGAAAGCGTAATAGCTCACTGGTCTAATTAAGAAACTCTGCGCCGAAAATGTAACGGGGCTCAAGATATCTGCCGAAGCTGTGGGTGCATATTTATATGCGCAGTAGCGGAGCGTTCTGTAAGTCTGTGAAGGAGATGGGGTGACCCTCTTTGGAGATATCAGAAGTGCGAATGCTGACATGAGTAGCGACAAACAGTGCGAGAAACACTGTCGCCGAAAGTCCAAGGGTTCCTGCGCCAGGTTAATCCACGCAGGGTTAGTCGGCCCCTAAGGCGAGGGCGAAAGCCGTAGTCGATGGAAATCAGGTTAATATTCCTGAACCTGCTAGAAGTGACGAATAGAATATGTTGTCAGATCTTATTGGATTGATCTGGCTTTTGGACTATTCCAGGAAATAGCTCTAGCGGATAGACCGTACCCGAAACCGACACAGGTGGACTGGTAGAGAATACCAAGGCGCTTGAGAGAACGATGCTGAAGGAACTAGGCAAATTACTTGCGTAACTTCGGGATAAGCAAGACCGGATTGTGGGCAACCATAATCAGGTGGCACAGAGCAGGGGGTAGCGACTGTTTAGTAAAAACACAGGGCTCTGCAAAGTCGAAAGACGACGTATAGGGTCTGACGCCTGCCCGGTGCCGGAAGGTTAAGAGGAGGTGTGCAAGCACTGAATTGAAGCCCCGGTAAACGGCGGCCGTAACTATAACGGTCCTAAGGTAGCGAAATTCCTTGTCGGGTAAGTTCCGACCTGCACGAATGGCGTAACGACTTCCCCGCTGTCTCCAGCATCGGCTCAGCGAAATTGAATTCCCCGTGAAGATGCGGGGTATCCGCGGTCAGACGGAAAGACCCTATGAACCTTTACTGCAACTTTGTAGTGGCATCAGGAAAACGCTGTGTAGGATAGGTGGGAGGCTTTGAAGCAGAGGCGCCAGTCTTTGTGGAGCCATCCTTGAAATACCACCCTGAGTTTTTTTGATGTCTAACCATATCCAGTAAGCCTGGATTGGGACCCTGCATGGTGGGCAGTTTGACTGGGGCGGTCGCCTCCCAAAAAGTAACGGAGGCGCGCGATGGTGGGCTCAAGCCGGTCGGACATCGGCTGTTGAGTGCAATGGCATAAGCCCGCCTGACTGTGAGAGTGACAGCTCGAACAGAGACGAAAGTCGGCCATAGTGATCCGGTGGTTCCACGTGGAAGGGCCATCGCTCAACGGATAAAAGGTACTCTAGGGATAACAGGCTGATCTCCCCCAAGAGTCCACATCGACGGGGAGGTTTGGCACCTCGATGTCGGCTCATCACATCCTGGGGCTGGAGCAGGTCCCAAGGGTTCGGCTGTTCGCCGATTAAAGTGGTACGTGAGCTGGGTTTAGAACGTCGTGAGACAGTTCGGTCCCTATCTGCCGTGGATGTCGAGACTTGAGAGGATTTGCCCCTAGTACGAGAGGACCGGGGTGAACATACCTCTGGTGTACCGGTTGTTGCGCCAGCAGCACCGCCGGGTAGCTAAGTATGGAAAGGATAACCGCTGAAAGCATCTAAGCGGGAAACCCCCCTCAAAACAAGGTCTCATTACGGGCCGTGGTAGACCACCACGTTAATAGGTCAGGTGTGAAAGCATGGAAACATGTGCAGCTAACTGATACTAATCGCCCTTGCACTTACACTATAAAACACACATACACTCATATCAGTCACTCTTATAAAATAACCAATTCCAATTAACCAACCATACACTCACAATACCAACCAACACACAAGGGTATATTAGATGACCTGGTGGCAATGGCGGGGAGTGAACCACCCGATCCCATCCCGAACTCGGCCGTGAAAACCCCCAGCGCCCATGATACTATGTCTTAAGGCATGGGAAAGTAGGTCGCCGCCAGGTCTTCTAATATACCCCCCTCTAAATATAAAATAATCCCCATTAAACTAAACACTCAGTTTAAACTTTCTATTACTATTATAAATAAAATAGGATTATCATTTATACTCTGTCCAATATACCTCGCAGAGTAAGAAAATAACGATCTGAACTATCCTTCAAAATAAAGAACGATAACTCTCAGATCTAAAATTAACTGAGATTAACTCAATTCATGTTAATTCAGTTCTCATATGCCAATAGGGAAATCATGCATCCCTCAACTACAAAGGCATATACACCCCTGCGGGGTGGAGCAGCCCGGTAGCTCGTCAGGCTCATAACCTGAAGGTCAGAGGTTCAAATCCTCTCCCCGCTCCCAATCAAATACATGTATAATCTGTAAGAATTAATCGCGTCGTTTACAGTGATATGGAATATATTAAAAAACCTCACTATCACTATTATCCCAAAAAATAAAAAAATTAAGAAAAACACATACGTGAATAAAAATACTAAATATGGTGGTAAAAATAAGTAACTTTATTACTTATTAATAAAGATTATCTTATATATGACCTCGGTAACGGGATACTTTGTGACGATTACCACATACATCCATACTGCACCAACGACGGCGATGTGACTTGCTTCTGTCATAAAACCATAATATACAATTCAAACCACAACAGCGCTTCAGTAAATTAACATCTAAATTAATTAGTAAATCAGCAGCGGCTTCCGCCAATGGTGATAAAACTTCAATAGTAGAGTCACTACGATATCGCCTTTGAAGCATAAAATTATTAGAGCTTTTAGTAATTGCTAAATAACTTGAAGCGCCACTCAAGAATAGAGATAACTTGGTAAAATCAAGATTACATCCAGCTTTTCGTTGTTCCACTAAAGTACGGATCACCTCTCTTAATTCTATTGCATCGTTAAACAACTCTTGATCACTGAATGATCTGGTAGGTGCGATATCAATACCAGCAATATTCACCAGCCAACGAATTACATTCTGAGAAGATCGCCAATAATCAACAATACGACCATCTAAATAGGAAACAGTATTCAGCATGTCTAAGGCAATGTGATCGCCTATCGTAAGTGAGTATAAATTTTCATTAATCATAAATAATAAACTCCATTATAACCTGTAACCATGTAAAATAAAATTTACAGGTTACATATTAAGTGTTAGCATACTCTAAGTGTTACATTTTATAAATTATACAAGGTTAAGATGGAATATATTCATTATCCAGTTTATTATAACTATATAGAATTAAATAAGGTACGTGTTTTTTATAGAGAAGCAGGTAGGAAAAATTCTCCTACATTATTATTGTTACATGGATTCCCAAGCTCATCTCATCAATTTCGGGAATTGATTCCTTTATTGGCACAGCATTTTCATATTATTGCCCCTGATTTTCCTGGTTTTGGATTTACCGAAGTGGATTCTTCTCTTGATTATACATATAGTTTTGATTCTTTATCACAGACATTAATTGGTTTTGTGGATGCTTTGCATATTGATCGTTATATAATGTATGTTTTTGATTATGGCGCACCAGTTGGGTTAAGAATGGTGCTTGGTCAACCAGATAGATTGCAAGGATTGATCTCTCAAAATGGGAATGCATATATAGAAGGATTAGGAAGTGCTTGGGATCCTATTCGTTTATATTGGGAGCAACCGACACTGCAAAATCGGCAGAATCTTAAAGATTCTTTGTTGAATTTAACAGCTACGCGTTGGCAATATACACATGGTGTAGAAAATATTGAGCAAATAGCGCCAGAGACCTATTTCTTAGACACGGCTTTGTTTCAAAGGGCAGGTAATAAAGAGATACAATTGGATCTGTTTTTAGATTATGTGAATAATTTAAAATTATACCCTCAATTCCAAGAGTATTTTAGAAAATATCAACCCAAATCTTTGATTATCTGGGGCAAAAATGATCCTTTCTTTATACCAGATGGTGCTCATGCATTTAAGAGAGATAATCCAAATGCAATTGTTGAGTTATTGGATAGTGGACATTTTGCTTTGGAGACACATGTGGCTCATATTGCAAATGCTATTTGTGATATGTTTGTGGAATAAAATATGATTTATTGAGTAAACAAAGGTTATTCTTGAAATTTTCTGAAATAAGAGGGATATATTTTAATATATTCTTAATTTTTTAATAGGATTGGTTAAATGCCCAAATATCGTTCACATACTTCTACTCAAGGTCGTAATATGGCAGGGGCTCGCGCATTGTGGCGGGCGACTGGAATGAAAGATGGGGATTTCAACAAGCCTATTATTGCTGTGGTGAATTCTTTTACTCAGTTTGTGCCAGGCCATGTCCATTTAAAAGATTTAGGCGATGTTGTAGCGCGTGAGATTGAGGCAGCAGGTGGTGTTGCCAAAGAATTTAATACCATTGCTGTGGATGATGGAATTGCCATGGGTCATGATGGTATGTTGTATTCATTGCCTAGCCGAGAAATTATTGCTGACTCAGTTGAATATATGGTGAATGCACATTGTGCAGATGCTATGGTTTGTATTTCAAACTGCGATAAGATTACGCCAGGGATGTTGATGGCTGCGATGCGTTTGAATATTCCAGTGATTTTTGTTTCTGGCGGTCCAATGGAAGCAGGAAAAAGCGCAGTTGCCAATCATAAACTTGATTTGGTTGATGCAATGGTGGTTGCAGGAAATAACAATATTTCTGATGAAAATGTAGCTGAATATGAACGTTCTGCTTGTCCAACCTGTGGGTCTTGTTCTGGGATGTTTACTGCGAATTCGATGAACTGTCTAACCGAAGCTTTGGGGTTATCTTTTCCAGGTAATGGAACGATGTTAGCAACTCATAAAGATAGAGAGTTGTTGTTTAAACGGGCAGGGAGTCGCATTGTTGAATTATGTAAACAATATTATGAGCAGGGTGATGATAGTGTTTTACCGCGCTCAATTGCACAAATTGCTTCCTTTGAAAATGCAATGACATTAGATATTGCAATGGGTGGATCAACAAATACGATTCTACATTTATTAGCGATTGCACAAGAGGGTGAAGTTCCATTTACTTTGGAAAATATTGATCGTTTATCTCGTAAAATTCCACAACTTTGTAAGGTCGCTCCGAATACTCAGAAATATCATATGGAAGATGTGCATCGTGCAGGGGGTATTTTCTCTATTTTGGCTGAATTGGCCAAAGGTGGCTTGATTGATACCACTGTAAAAACGATTCATTTTGATGTATTGGGTGAGGCCTTACGTCACTGGGATATTACAAGCAGCAAAGAAGAGTCAGTTTTACAATTTTTCAAAGCTGCACCTGGTGGCGTTCCAACACAACAAGCCTTTAGCCAAGATAAGCGTTGGGATAGTTTGGATACAGATCGCAAAGAGGGTTGTATTCGCAGTGTAGAACATGCGTATTCTCAAGATGGTGGGTTAGCAGTTTTATATGGTAATATCGCCGAAGCTGGGTGTGTGGTGAAAACAGCAGGCGTTGATAAATCCATTTTGACTTTTACAGGCACAGCCAAAGTATTCGAAAGTCAAGATGCGTCTGTTGAAGCAATTTTAGACGATCAAATTGAACCTGGTGATATTGTAGTAATTCGCTATGAAGGACCAAAAGGCGGACCTGGCATGCAAGAAATGTTATATCCAACCAGCTATTTGAAATCTAAGAATTTGGGTAAACTTTGTGCATTGCTAACGGATGGTCGTTTTTCAGGAGGGACTTCTGGGCTTTCGATTGGTCATGTATCTCCAGAGGCAGCATCGGGTGGGGCTATTGGCTTGGTTCAGAATGGCGATAAGATTATTATTGATATTCCTAATCGTTCTATTCAACTGGATGTCTCTGACGTAGAGTTACAAAAACGTCGCACAGAGCAAGATCAAAAAGGATGGAAACCAGCAAAGCCACGTGCCAGAAAAGTGAGTCTTGCCTTGAAAGCATACGCCATGATGGCAACCAGTGCTGATAAAGGTGCAGTGAGGAATAAAGAGTTGTTTGAGTAACAAGATAATAGCATAATTGTACGAAATATAAATATACCATGAAGCTCAAGCAGCAGATGTTTGCGTATAAGGGAACAGTGAATAATGGTAGACGAAAATGCTTCTTTCCTACCAATTTTAGGTAGTTTTAATGGACCATTTGCTTTTGGTGGTCAGTGCTATGACATGAGTTATAGTCCAGAACGTTTGTTGTCGATGCCTATTGCAGCATATGATGCTCAACGATTCCAAGAGTTTGAATTGGGCTTAAAAGCTTATGATGTGAGAAGTTTTATAAGAAATACTGCTTGTGTAGATGGAAATGAGAATGGACAAGCCATTATGCCGGCTCGGACTTTAAAGATGTGCACCCTTGAGGATGCTTATCTTGTTATAGCTCCTGAATTGTATGGCGTGATTGTGCAAAGTGATTACCGAATTGTTGGTCCTCCCTCTTGTTTTAGGAATCGTATAATTGATAGAGAGGGTTGCATTAAAAATATTCCATTTAGAGATAAATTAGATGATGTTTTTGTAGGTTGCGATGCGGCATCTACCAATTATTATCATTGGTTATTATATGCAATTTCAAAAACACAATTTGCGAATTTTATATTGCCATCTGATACGCAGTTAGTTCTTCCATCAAGAAGTAGTCTGTTTGAAAATAGACAGCCTGCATATAGTTTATCAACTTATGAGCAAACACTTGCGCTGAGTGGTTTAAAAGATCGTGTTACTTTATTGGATGTGGGTATTTATCCAGTCAAAAATTTATCTTATTGTTGGCATATTCCAGATTTTAAGCCCGAGTTGTATTTACTTTTTTCTGAAGTTTATTCTTTGTTTGATAAATTTGATGTGCCTAATATGCCTGAATTACCAAAACGCGTTTATATTAGCCGTGAAAAGGGACACGACAGTAGAGTTAATAGCGAAGAAAAAGAAATCATAGAGCGGGTTTTACAAGCTAAAAATATTCAAAAAATATATTTAGAAAATATGGATTTTGTTACGCAAGTTGCTCTTTTTCGACAAGCAGAATTTGTAATGGCTCCTCATGGTGCGGGTTTAGCAAATATGGTTTTTGCTCGTCCAGGAACGCCTTTATTAGAGTTAAATCGTCAATTTGAACAGCCTTATTTAAGGAATTGTTTTTATCTAATCACGGCTATGAAACAGCAACCTTATTGTTTTTTCAATTTATCAAAAGATCAATTAACAGAGGAACATCTACTGCAAGCAATTAACCGATTAAAGCCAAATTGGTGATTGGGAGATTATGAGCTTTCTAATTTAGAAATCTTGCTTTGGTATTGGCATCCCTAGGGATTTAGACCGTATTTCAGTCTTGCGTAACCAGCTGTTATTTTAAAGTGGTAACTGCTTAATTGCAGTTTATATATTAGGATTTAGGATTTGCATAATATTTCTTGATTATATGCAATCACTAAAGAATGATTGGCGTCCCGTACGGGATTCGAACCCGTGTTGCCGCCGTGAAAGGGCGATGTCCTAGGCCTCTAGACGAACGGGACAGAGGCAATATGTTCTTTTGAAATAGAAGAACGAACTATTTATATAAACACCAACAATCATTAAGGAATGATTGGCGTCCCGTACGGGATTCGAACCCGTGTTGCCGCCGTGAAAGGGCGATGTCCTAGGCCTCTAGACGAACGGGACAGAGGCAATGAGGTTCTACTTACATGGCTATTTGGTTTTGGTCAAGGATAATTTATACAAAAGCTGCATCTTTTATGAAAAAATCTGCATTTTCACGACCATTCCAGCTATTTGAACGCAACCAGCCTGCTAAATGCATTGGGCGGCGGTTATTGTAGTCTTCTAAATATGACGTAATTGGATTCTGATCGGCTTTAAACATCAAGGCTTTGATACTGGCACCATTTTCCCCTTGTAAAGTTAAACGTAATGTATTGCTGTCTTTGCCGATTCGATCAGAGCGCAGAATATGAACATGCGATAAGACAATTAAAGGTTCATCATTCCCATTTCCAAAAGGGGTTAAACGTTCTATTTGTTTAGCTAATTCAACAGAAGCACCAGCAATAGTCGTCACACCTTCAATTTCTAGGTCAACCACACTAGGGGCTTGGGCTGCTTTGGATAAATACTCATTAAGAAATTGATGCAAAGCCTCGGTTTGATTTTTGTGATAGCTATATCCAGCAGCCATAGCATGACCACCACCATGCAGTAACAAGCCAGCTTGTTTGGCTGCGATAATTGCGGCACCTAAATCTAACCCAACAATAGAACGTCCAGACCCTTTGATCGTCCCATCTGAAAGCTCTGCTCCAATCAAAGTAGGTCTGTTAATTTGTTCTTTGATTCGTCCTGCCACAATCCCAACAATGCCAGGATGCCAGTCACTATGATGTAATAAAATAACAGGCGAGCCTTTTTCATGTTGCTCTAACGCTAAGCCCGTTGCTTGTTGTAATACGCCTTGTTCGATATTTTGGCGCTGTTTATTAATTGTGTCTAATCGTTCTGCGAGTTGATGGGCTTCAACAGGGTTGTGGCACGTTAATAATTTTAACCCTAAATCTGATTCTGAAATACGACCGCCAGCATTAATTCTGGGCCCTAAAGCAAAACCACAACTGAATGCATCGGGTGCTTTTTGAACGCCTGAGACTTCTAAAAGGGCAGCCAAACCAATGCGCTCTCTTTTTCCTAAAACCTTCAAACCTTGCGTGACGAGTGCACGGTTTAATCCTGTCAATGGCATAACGTCACAGATTGTCGAAAGAGCAACTAAATCTAATAGATTGAAAAGATCTGGTTTTGGATGATTTTCAAAATAATGTTGCTGTTGTAAAGCCCGAGTGACTGCAATACAAGCAAGAAAACTGACACCACCAGCGCATAAATATCCTAGATTTGAATTACACTCTAATTGATTGGGGTTTACGCTGGCAAAAATAGAAGGTGCTGATTCGCATTTATGGTGATCTAAAACAATAATATCGGTTTTATCTTGAGGAGTTGCATCAAAAACTTGATGTGACGCAGCGCCACAATCAACACAGATGATTAATGTCACGCCTTGATTGATTAGATTTTGTAGAGCAGGGGTATTCGGTCCATAGCCTTCTTTAATTCGATCAGGAATATAAATAATTGGGGAGAGGTGAAGGTCATTAAAAAATTGCGTCAAAATTGCTGAAGAACATCCGCCGTCAACATCATAATCTCCAAAAATTGCGATTTTTTCTTGTTGAATGACAGCTTTGGCAATGCGATCAGCAGCTTTATCCATATCTTTTAAACAAGAGGGATTTGGCAGCAAGTTTTTTAACTTTGGATCAAGGAAATGCTCAACAGCCTGAGGGGATACCCCTCGCACAGCAATCATTCTGCCAACGATGTCGTATAGCGAGGCTTTTTGTGCAATATGTTGAGCATGACGATCCAGCGTGCCTGAATCGCAAAAGGATGGCATACGCCATAACCACCGCCGCCCAGACAGGCTTTGTTGTATATTCAGGACAAGCGGTGCTTCTATAGAAGGTTTTTTTAATAATTCAGACACTAGATCACAGTTAAATTTATTTAATATCCATCGGTTTTGCTAAGATATTATGACGTGCATTCACAAAACGGACTGTTTTTGAACGAGAACGTGTTACCAAAGAATTCGTCCAAACGTAGTTGCCTCTCCATTGCACGCCTTTCAGAATATCGCCTGTGGTCACACCTGTTGCAGAGAATAATACGTTGCCACTGGCCATATCTTCTAAAAAGAGCTTTCTTTGAGGATCGCCTTCGCTCATTGTTTTGGCACGATCAATCTGAGATTGGTCTTCAAACAGTAAACGCCCTTGCATTTGCCCATCAAAGCATCGAAGTGCAGCTGCTGCTAATACCCCTTCGGGGGCACCACCAGAGCCAATAAATATATCGACATTGCTGTCAGGAATACAAGTGGCAATAATCCCAGCAACA
Organism: Commensalibacter nepenthis; assembly: GCF_029953305.1. Taxonomy (NCBI): domain Bacteria; kingdom Pseudomonadati; phylum Pseudomonadota; class Alphaproteobacteria; order Acetobacterales; family Acetobacteraceae; genus Commensalibacter; species Commensalibacter nepenthis. Next base: position 1,473,270 of record NZ_JASBAN010000001.1, read on the forward strand.
TCGCCATCTGAAAGCAATTTAACACGCACGCCAACTTCACGAGCTCTGGCGATCATTTCTTGATGGCGATCTCTGTCCAATGCGCTGAGTGTAATTTCAGACACATCAACTTTTTTTGCTTTGGCAAGATTGCGAAGATTGGTTTCAATGGAATTATCAATATCAATGATGCCTTCTGGATAATCAGGACCAATGGCAATTTTATCCATATAAATATCAGGCGCATGAAGAAATTTTCCTTCTTCAGCCAATGCAACTACTGTAATCGCGTTAGGAAGATTTTTGGCAGTTAGGTTAGTTCCTTCTAATGGATCAACAGCGATATCCATTTTCGGACCACCAGAACCAACTTTTTCACCAATATACAACATTGGTGCTTCGTCCATTTCACCTTCACCAATAACGACGGTTCCAGAAATGGCAACGGTATCAAAAGCGTGCCTCATCCCCTCTACGGCGGCGTTATCAGCTTCATTTTTTTTGCCACGTCCAATCCAGCTGAAAGATTGAATAGCAGCAGCTTCGGTGACTCTGACAAGTTCTAATGCAAGGTTGCGATCAGAAACAGTATAGGTTGAAGTCGTAGGAGAAGATAGAGGCATAGTAAATGATATCCTTAAAATAACTGCTTATGCTTCTTCGATACGAAGCATAATATGTTTTTCTGTAATAACTGGAAGTTGTTGAATCGCTTGTAAAGCTTGTAACAATGATTCTTCTTTGGTTTTATGCGTTACTAAAATAATAGGCACTATGGGCGTATCATCAGTATCATTGGTTGCACCATGTTGTAATAAGCTGCGTAAAGAAACATTATGCTCTTTTAAAATAGTCGCAATATCAGCAACAACACCAGGTTTATCTTGAACCATTAACCGAATGTAATACGCTTTGTTAAACTCATTACGAGAGACAACGGTTGCTGGGGTTAACTCTTTCCAATCTGTTCCCCACATGGGAATTGTTGAGCCTCTGGCAATATCAATAATATCAGCACTGACTGCGGTTGAAGTTGGTCCTTCTCCTGCGCCGGCACCTTCTAACATTAATCGACCAGAAAATTCGCCTTCGGTAAATACTGCATTTGTTACACCATCAACACGAGCCAACGGTGTATCACAAGGTAATAACGCGGGATGAACCCGTAATTCTATACGCTCGTCATGGTGTTGTTGTGCAATGCCGATCAATTTGATGGTATATCCCAACTCTTTGGCATAGCGCAAATCATCTGGATTAATGCCACGAATACCTTCAACAAAAACATCCTTAAAGTGAATCGTATGTCCAAAACCTAGGCTGGCTAGAATAGCCAATTTATGTGCTGCATCAAACCCATCAATGTCCATAGAAGGATCTGCTTCGGCATAGCCTAATTCTTGAGTTTCTTTGAGAATATCATTAAATGCACAGCCTGTCTTTGCCATTGCAGTCAAAATATAGTTACAAGTCCCATTGAGGATTCCACCAATGCGTTTTAAACGATCTGGGGTCAATGCTTCTTTGATGGTTTTAATAACAGGAATACCCCCTGCAACGGCGGCTTCAAATAAAAGGGGAACATTTTTTTCTTCAGCAAGTTTAGCCAATTCATTACCATGCAAAGCAATTAACGCTTTGTTAGCAGTAACCACGCCTTTATGTGCTTTTAACGCTGCACAAACCAAGTCATAAGCAATCCCGCTGGCACCACCAATCAGTTCGACAATCACGTCAATATCTGGATGGGAAACAAGATCCATGGGATTATCAACCCATTGAATGTGGGATAAATCAATTCCTCGATCTTTATTTTTGCTTTTGGCACTGATCGCTACGATTTCAATCGAACGACCTGCTTTATGGGTGACGGCTTGGGCATTGGCTTGTAAAAGCCGAACAACGCCAGCCCCTACGGTGCCAAGACCAGCAATTCCCAGTTTTAATGGCTTGCTTATAGACGGGTTACTCATAAAATGTTCTCCAGGTTACGATAATTATATAGGTATTCGTTTTACTTTATTCTTTTGAATAAGAATTCATGAAATTTTTAATAGAGCGACAAGCTTGCCGTAATCTTTGTGTATTTTCAACCAAACCAATGCGGACAAAATCATCCCCATATTCACCAAAGCCCAAGCCAGGTGCCACGGCAACTTGTGCTTCTTTCAGGAGTAATTTAGAAAATTCAACACTACCCAAATGTTTAAATGGTTCTGGAATAGGCGCCCAAGCAAACATGGATGCGGGTGGGGAGGGGACATCCCACCCCGCATTATGTAATCCTTTGATTAAGGTGTCTCGACGCTCTTTATAAAGATCACGCATGTCTTGAATATAATCTTGTGGACCATTAAGTGCAGCAACAGCAGCGATTTGAATGGGCGTAAAAGCGCCATAGTCGAGGTAAGATTTAATACGTGTCAACGCAGCAATTAATTTAGGATTGCCCGCAGCAAAGCCAATACGCCACCCAGCCATCGAATATGTTTTTGACATAGAGGTAAATTCAACAGCAATGTCTTTTGCGCCAGGGACTTCTAGGATAGAAGGTGGAATTTGATCTCCGTAATAGAGTTCCGCATATGCAAGGTCTGACAGAATCCAAATAGATTCTTTTTTGGCAAAAGCAACTAGTTCACGATAGAAATCTAAACTTGCGACATAAGAGGTTGGATTGGAAGGGAAGTTCACAATCAATGCAGTCGGTTTTGGAATAGAATGATGAACCGCTCTATGTAATGCCTCGAGCATATTCTCATCTGGTGTTGCAGGAATAGATCGAACCGCAGCCCCTGCAATAATAAATCCAAATTGATGAATAGGATATGAGGGGTTGGGGACAAGAATAGTATCCCCTGGGCTGGTGATAGCTGAAGCCAAATTAGCCAAGCCTTCTTTGGAGCCCAACGTAACAATGGCTTCGCTTTCTGGATCCAAATCAACATTAAAACGGCGTTGATAGTAATTGACTAATGCTTTGCGTAATCCAGGAATACCACGGCTTACGGAATAGCCATGCACACGAGAGGAGGATGTTGCTTCAACCAATTTTTGCACAACATGCTCTGGTGGGCGGCTGTCTGGATTACCCATGCCTAGATCGATAATGTCTTCACCGCGCGCACGTGCCGCTTTTTTCGCCGCGTTAACTTCTGCAAAGACATAAGGAGGGAGGCGGCGTATGCGATGAAATTCTTCGGTCATAGGATACTCAATTCTGTGAATATGTTAAAATGTAAAATAATTATTCATCCATTCGAATACGTACGCCATGGCCGATAGCATGCGCACGAATTACAATAGATGATTCTGGTACATTATGAGCAATTAACATTTTTGCAACTGTTTTTGCACGCAATAATGCTAAAGATAATGCTTTTGATTGTGAATCTGGTGAAATGGAATAGGCATCCCCATATCCATGCACAAAAATTGTGCGTCCATGTCGTTGCCAAGCAATGGAATTGATTAACCCGTCTTGTTTAGGATTAGGTGTGTCAGAATCAATAGGAAAGGTGACTAAATCGCCTTTTGGTGCTTCCAACGGTAAAGCTGCGGGTTGAAATGCAGGGGGAAGATGTGCATCAGAAGGGATGTTAAAGCCAGGAAATTTCGAAGGTGCAGGGGGGTTCACAGGAATCTCAGGAATAACAACAGATTGATTATCAATTTGTGTACGTAAGGCTGGCATGACCACAGGCACAGGAGCCGGAGGAGCCTCTTTTTTCGATTCTTTTGGTTTTTCTTCTGTTTTTTTTGCTTCTTCTTTGGGCGGTGGATTACTAGGGTGTTTTGGGTCAGGAGGTGTTGGGTCTTGTCCTACAGCATCAAAGGATGCAGAGGATCCCTGTGGATTTTGATTATTTTCTGTTGTTTTTGTTTTGTTTGCTTGTTTATTGTCCGTCGCAGGTTTGTTTTCTGTTACTTGTTGAGGGGGTGCTGGGATTTTAGGAATCTCAAGAGGGGTAACTGTATTTTGCCAATCTGATAAGGTTCTATCTTTCGTGAGTGAATCTGTAATTTCCCTTCTTAATGCAGGAGAAGGCAGCGCAGGGGCTTGAGTTGGCGTTAATCCAACATATGGATAAGATTGATCGTTTCCAGGTACAGGTAAGCGAGGTTGTGCGACGATCCCCCCTTCAAGACTGTGGTACCAGCCCACGGGTGTTTTTACAACAGGACTATTTGCACATCCTGTGAATCCTAAAAGACCTATGAATAAACTATATCGAACGAGCGGTTGACAGATAAAGGACACTCTTTTGAACCTTCAAATTAAAAACAGCATTAAATAATTTTAATAGTAATATAGGTTTTTTTATGAATGCGCTATTTTCCTTTTGCAACACTTGGAAAATAATCATGAAAAATCATAGCTAAAAGGAAATATATTAAAAAAATAGCGGTTTTTATATAAAGACCACTAAAATATTTTCTATTCTGTTTGTTGAAGTGTATAAGGATTAGCAACAAATATATTTCTATGCAGTTAATATACTTTATTGACTGTATACTATGAAGGGAAAGATTGATGAATTTTATGCAGGCTATATCACATGATGCAATCATTTTAGATGATAATGATCCAGAAGAACCCGTAAATCCTTCAGAAAAAAATGACAAGGAAGAGGGCGCAGCATCCAGCTCTGTATTGGAAGGTAAACTTTTCAAAGAACGAAAAATTTTAATTTTTGGGGAAGTTCACGATAAATTAGCAAAAGAAGTGACCGCGCGTCTTCTGGCTTTGGCATATGATTCTGATCGTCCAATTGATATTTACGTCAATTCTCCGGGTGGTCATGTCGAGAGTGGTGATACGATTCACGACATGATTCGTTTTGTTGACGGTCATGCCCCTGTGAACTTAATTGGCACAGGATGGGTGGCGTCTGCTGGTGCATTGATTTTTGCTGCGGGCCACAAAGAACGTCGTTTCTGTTTGCCAAATACACGTTTTTTATTGCACCAACCCATGGGCGGGGTCAGAGGACCAGCAACAGATATCGATATTGAAGCAAGAGAAATTATTAAAATGCGTGAGCGTTTAAATCATATTTTTGCTAAGGAAACAGGGCATTCTTTTGAAAAAATTGCGAAGGATACAGATCGTAATTATTGGATGTCTGCAAAAGAGGCTATTGAATATGGTTTAGTGAGTAAAATTATTCATACATGGTCTGACTTGAAATAATTTAATTGATGGAGGTTTGGTTAAATGTCTAGTTTAGAAGCGATTTATACACAGCTACCTGAAAATTTACATGATTTGCCTCAGCCTAAATCTGATAAAGAATTAGAGGAAATGAATTATCGAGTTCGCCATTGGATGAGTGCCATTCCTGGATCGATAAGAATCGGTAGTAAAGAGCATAAACAAGCTGTGTGTCAGATGTTCCGTGAGACATTTAACCCATACAGACCTACATTCATGAGTTGGCCAAAATTAAGCGAAGAAGAAATTAATCGTTTAAAAAGTTTGCCTATTTGGGATATTGCGGTTCATACTGAGGGGAAAGCACGCCTACGCATGGCAGCTTATGTCAAAGAGTTGCTTGACCCAGAGATGGCGGATGCGATCGCCAGAAATGCTTGGGAGGAAAATCGTCATAAAGAGGTTTTATCTGACTTAGTTAAATTTTATGGTATCCCACTGGCTCAAGAACAACCTTATTTAGCACCTAAGGATGCTGAATGGGCTTATATGGTCACGGGTTTCAGCGAATGTTGGGACAGTTTTTTTGCTTTTGGTTTGTTTGCGGTTGCAGAAAAATCTGGTTTTTTTACCAAAGAGTTAATTGAAACCTTTGAACCGGTGATGCAAGAGGAATGCCGTCATATTTTGCTTTTTGCCAATTGGCTGGCCTGGCATCGTAAAAATATGTCTTTATTTAAAAGGATTAAATTCGAGGTTAAATTATGGGCTGTTCATGTGTTTTTGATTTATGAGCGTTTGGGGTTAATTAAAGATGTCGACGTTGATGGTCAAGAATATTACGAAGATAATAATTTTACTATTAATGGCGTGGCTGAGTTAGGCAAAGAAAAGACGACGCTAAAAGATTTTTTAAAATTATGCCTTACTGAGAATGATCGTCGTTTTGCTGGATATGATCGTCGTCTGGTCAGACCTAAAACGGCACCATTTTTAACAAAGCTTCTTTTGCGTATCTTGCCAGAAAAAATAAAAAACAAACAGATTGGTTAGCTGATTTTATTCTAAAACGATCCTCTTTCAAAGAGCTTGAAAGAGGATCGTTTTTATGTCTTAATGGTTAGACAAAATTGTCTGGCTGCTCGGCTAGAATTTAGGTCATTTGGGACTTTTCCTAGCAGTTTGAATTCATCAATATATTGAGCGATTTGCTCCCATAATTGGTTATTAATTGGGGCAATATTTTGATTTTCATTTTTGAGCATTTGTAGAATTTGTTGAGAATTTATGCCCTTCCATTCGTCGGCAAGTAATATGCTGGTTTCTTGTAAATGTTGCGTTTGCCATTTAGAGGACTGTCGAATGCTTAATGCCAAAGGCGCGGCAATATCGGGGTTTTTCTCTAAGAATTGAGTGTTAATGCCAAGAATCCGATTGGCTCTGGAACTCCAACTGCCAGTTTGGCTGCCTGCTAATTCGAATATTTGTTTGTTCGCATTGCTCAAGATTTCCCATATAAAGGGGTCATATCCAATAATCGCTTGAACTTGATTGGACAGTAATGCTGGTAATAATTCTTCCTTTTCCATTTCAACCCATTTGATATTTTGTTCGGGGTTTAGTCCTTTACGTCTGAGCAAAATAGAAAAGAAAATACGTTCTTTTTCTGCATGGCGGCGTGTTGCGATTTTTAAATCTGCCAAGTCAACTAACCTATCGATTCGACTTTTTTTAGAAACTAAAAGACGGAAATTACCTCCACTGATACCCACCAATAAGCGAGCTTGTATGCCTGTGAACAGAGCAGGTAACCAATCTAAAGCAGACAAAACAGTTGCGTCGCACTGATTGTTTTTAAAGGCATCTAATGCTTGTAGGTGATTTTGAATATTGGGAAGGATTGTTACATTTAATCCATATTTTTGAAAAAAACCCTCGGTTTGGGCAATAGTTAATAGTGAATCGATTTCACCTTTAGGCCATGCAATACGAATAGATTGGGGTTTATATTCACCAATCAAATGCTTTTTATGGGTAATATAGTGGTAAGAAGCGTATCCACCTCCACCGGCAAGGAAAAAGGTTCCTGCTAGACCAAAGAGTGTTTTTCTGCGCGTTATCAATGACTTTTTGGATTGATCTTGAGTATTCATAAGGGGTATTTACTAAAAATGAAAAAAAATTGCAAAAAATGAAAAAAAACACTTTACCATTAATATCAAATTAGGCTATAGAGTGTGCATGGCTGATCCCGAATAGCTCAGTTGGTAGAGCTAGCGACTGTTAATCGCTCGGTCGTAGGTTCGAGTCCTACTTCGGGAGCCATATAATTTTTTTAAAATCACTTAAAAAAATTACCCATTTATATTTCTTCCCCATTCCTCATAAGTAAATGTTATTGTAATTGAAACCATCCAAATATCTGGTTGTTTCTATTTTAACACTGTGTGCTTTTATTTTATTTTAACGGTCTGAGATTACATTAATTTTACTATGACAGTTGACCAAACTATATTTATATAATGCCTAGCTTGCTCTAGGAAATAAAGCACCTGTGTAAAGAAAGATTGTCTTTATTGCTTTGTTATTCTGGTGGTTTCTTAACATCTAAACACGATAATAGGTAAATATGGCATTATTTTGGAATAAACCCAGCCTTTTGCGGAAAAAACAGTTTTCTTTTCTTTCTTGTTTTTTAGTTATGGGAGGAATGGTTCAATTTGACTCTGCGGCGAAAGCAGATGAGCATAAAAATAAACCATCAACCGAAGCGTTTACAGACGATAATTCACCCATGAATGGATTAACAGATTGGCACTTGGTGCCAGCAGGCGGGGGTGGAGACTGGAAAACAGCAATCGGTCGCGTCCAAAGTAATGCCAAAGATATTGAACGTTTAAAAGCAGAGGGTAATCCTTTGCTTCCTCAACCAGAGCATTTATTAGGTACATGGGGAGGGGTTAATCCTTGGTTATATAAACATGGGGTTAACTTGAACTTTGATAACCAAAATGAATTTGCTGGAAATATCACTGGTGGTAAAAAAAAGGGAGCCACTAACGCAGGGGCTGTTGATGCGAATCTAGACGTTGATTGGAGTACTTTGGTTGGCAGAAACTGGCTGACGGATGGTTTGGTGTCTCATATGACAGTACTGGGTCGTTATGGTTCACCCGTTAGTAAGTTGGTTGGCGAGAATATTACATCTGTACAAGAAATTTACGGTGCTGGTGGAAACGTTGTTGCTAAACTCGTAAACCTTTATAATGATAAATATTTTATGGATGGTAAGATCGTTACCTCTTTTGGGCGTACAAACGTCGGTGGGTTTTATGCGACCAGCCCTATTCATTGTTATTTTATGAATAATGGTATTTGCGGAAATCCTAAACCATTAACGGGTCAAGCAGCGGGGTTTAATGCGTGGCCAGATTCGACGTGGGGAATTACCACGTTATTTAGACCAATTAAGCAATTTTATATTCGTATTGGGATGTTCGAAGTCAGTCGTGCTGCTTATGGCAATGCGTCAGGACATCGCGCTGGTTGGTCTTCATTAGTAAGAACGGGTAGCGATGCAGGGGGTGAATTCCCATTGGAAATGGGGTATGAACCACGCTGGGGTAAAAATGAGCTTGTTGGTCATTATAAAGTAGGGTTTGCTTATGATACATCTTCTTATCCTGTATGGGGCAGTGGGCTGAATGGTAAAAAAATTACGGCGATGAATGGTGCCGATCAACGTTGGAAACGTGGTCGAGATCAAGAATGGGTTTTATTGGATCAAATGATTCAACGTAATGGTCCTGGGGATTTAAATGGATTGATTGGGTATGTTGGTTTTGTTCATACCAATCCCTTGACGTTCCAACGTCAAAATCAGGTGCTTGCTGGAATTATTGATACTGGTTTTTGGAAAGCCAGACCAATGGATGCATTTGGTGTTTTATTTATTCATCAGATCATGAGTGGTAAAATGCGTGATGCGCAACGCTATAATTTATCTCAAGGAGTTTCTTTGTTAAATATTGGTGGTGCAACAGGGATACAAACCTCTGAAACCAGTATAGAGGTTACCTATATTATTCATGTTTACAGAGGTATTCGTTTTCAACCTGATTTCCAATATGAAGTCCATCCAAATGCACAAAAAAATATTAAGGATGCCGCATTCTTAGGGTTTAAAAGTCGTGTAGATTTCTAATTTATATTAGTTAGAATAAGTAATAAAACAAAAGGCTTTGATAGTTATTTAAAATATAATTATCTAAGCCTTTTTTTATTCATAACTTTTTTTTGAAAGGGAATTTTAATTGTTTTGTTGATTTTTTTAGTTGATTATTGAACTTTGAGGGTAGAGTATTTTAATATTGTAAATTATTTTATAAAGGCTGCTATTATGAAAATATCCCATATTTTCCTTATGTCTTCTATGCTTGTGGGCATGCCTAGCTTAGCATTTTCTGTTGAACCTGAGTGGAAAGATACGTCATTATCTTCAGAAACGCGTGCAAAAGCATTGGTCAAGGCGATGACACAAGACGAAAAGCTGCAATTAGTAGTTAGTCGCTATGGGGTAGGGGATGGTTCTGGTAATCAATCTGTTCCTAAAGACGCATTGGGTTCTGCGGGATATGTGCCTGGAATTCCTCGTCTTGGTATCCCAGCGCAACAAATTACAGATGCTGGGCTAGGGGTAACAAATCCAAATAATGTAAGACCTGGGGATGCAGCGACTTCATTACCAAGTGGCCAGATTTTATCTGGAACTTTTGATCCAGATCTTGCTTATGAGGCAGGGAAGATGGTGGGTAAAGAGGCCTATCATAGAGGATTTAATGTGCTTCTTGGTGGTGGAGGAGCGGTATTGGTTCGCGAGCCCAGAAATGGTCGAAACTTTGAATATTTAGGTGAGGATTCATTACTTTCTGGAAATATGGCAGCAGCTCAGATCCAAGGGGTGCAAAGTCAGCATGTGATCGCCACTGCAAAACAATTTGCCTTTGGTGCGATTGAAACCAATCGTATGAAAGTTGACATGCGTATTGGTGAAAAAGAGGCGCGGGAATCAGATTTATTGGCTTTTGAAATTGCAATAAAACAGGGAAAACCTGGTGCAATTATGTGTGCTTATAATAAAGTGAATGGCGATTATAGTTGTGAGAACAGCTATTTATTACAATTGCCAAAGAAAAATTGGGCATATCGTGGGTATATTATAACAGATTGGGGTGCAACGCATAGCACGGTCAAATCTGCAAATGCAGGTTTAGATCAAGAATCTGGTGCTTCATTTGATTCAAAAATATTTTTTGGCAAAGATCTAAAAAAAGCGATTGAGAAAGGTGAGGTTTCTCAGGGTCGTTTGGATAATATGGTTTATCGAATTGTATATAGTTTAATAGATGTTGGTGCATACGATCATCCAGCTTATAAATCCAATCAACCCGAAGACGTTGCTGCAAACGAAGCCGTTTCACAAAAAGTCGCAGAAAACGGAATTGTTTTGTTAAAAAACGCACATCATATTTTACCTCTCTCTCCGCAGCTTAAAAATATTGCCATTATTGGCGGTAAAGCTGACCAAGGTGTTCTGTCTGGGGGTGGTTCCTCGCAAGTCACCGCCAGAGGGGGGAATATTATTGACCACACAAGAATTCAACGTTGGCCAGGGCCAGTTTCTTATTTTCCATCGTCTCCTATGAAAGCAATTCAAGCATTAGCGCCGAATACAAAAATTAATTTTGCGACGGGTGATAATATTAAAGAGGCCGTTGCTTTAGCAAGTCAGGCAGATATGGTGATTGTGTTTGCCACAAAATGGAGTGCTGAAGGGTTTGATACTGCGAATTTGTCATTGTTTGGAAATCAAAATGAACTAATTGACACTGTTGCAAAAACAGGAAAGCCAGTTGTCGTCGTTTTGGAAACGGGTAACCCTGTTGAAATGCCTTGGTTAAACAATGTGGATGCTGTCATAGAGGCATGGTATCCAGGGACGTCTGGTGGACCAGCAATTGCTAATATTTTATTTGGCAAGGTCAACCCTTCTGGACGTTTAACGACCACATGGCCCCAAGCGTTAAGTCAAGTTCCTTATCCTTATATTGCTGGAGCAGGAAATTTGCCGGCAACACAAAAACTCAATGTAAAGCAATATTCATCACATAACCAACTGGTTTCTTCGGTTAATTTGAACGAGGATGGTGCAAATGTTGGATATCGTTGGTATGAACAAAAACATTTAACTCCCCTTTATCCTTTTGGATATGGTTTATCTTATACAAATTTTAAATATAAGAAAATTAACGTCACTAAAGATTTTATAGCAGATCAACATTTAATAACGGCGAATGTAACGGTTGAAAATACAGGTAGTCGCGATGGTGCTGATGTTGTTCAGGTTTATGGAAAAATGCCTGATGGTACACCTAGCCGTTTACTTGGATTTAAAAAGGTTAATTTACAAGCAGGTGAAACGAAAACCGTTGAGGTGACTTTATTCCCCGCTAGCTTGTCGCATTATTTTCCTGAAAAACATGATTGGGAAATTGCCCCAGGATCTTATGAAATTTTTGTCAGACCCAACGCATTGTCTACAGATGGACTAAAAACAACAATGCATTTGGATAAAATTAATTTGCCTGATTAATATCTTACATAATTTGGTATTCTTTTAAATAGCCACGGTATATTTAGCCGTGGCTATTTTTTTATAACAGCATACTGTGTACGACCTTTAATCAATATTGACTATTCGTAATAAATATAAGCTAATGTTTGTATATATTTTGACTGGAAGAGGATATTTTTATGAAATTGTCTCAGTTATTTTTACTTTCATCTATTTTGATTAGTGTGCCTTGTATTGGACATGCAGAAACAGCATTTTGGAAAAATACTTCTCTTTCTGCAGAGGCTCGCGCAAAGGCTCTGGTCAAGGTAATGACACAATATGAAAAATTGCAGTTGGTTGCCAGTCAGTATGCAGTGGATAATGGTTCTAAACATCTCCCTATTCCAAAAGGTGCATTGGGTAGTGCGGCTTATGTTCCGGGTATTCCTCGTTTAAATATTCCAGCACAACAAATTACGGATGCAGGATTGGGTGTGGTTAATCCTAATCATATTCGTCCAAACGATGCGGCGACTTCATTACCTAGTGGTCAAATTTTATCGGGAGCTTTTGATCGCAATCTTGCTTATGAGGCGGGAAAGATGGTTGGTGCCGAAGCGTTTCATAGGGGGTTTAATGTTCTCTTAGGGGGTGGCGTTGTTTTATCTAGAGATCCAAGGGCGGGTCGTAATTTTGAATATCTAGGTGAAGACCCGATATTGGCAGGGAATATCGGTGCTGCTGAAATTAAAGGTGTGCAAAGTCAACATGTGGTTTCTACGGTTAAACATTTTGCATTTAATAATATTGAAACCAATCGTAAAAAAATTGATATGAAAGTAGGGGAAAAAGAAGGGAGAGAATCTGATTTACTTGCTTTTGAAATTGCGATTAAAAAAGGGAACCCAAGTTCCATTATGTGTGCGTATAATAAGGTGAATGGTGATTATAGTTGTGAAAACAGTTATTTGCTACAGCTCCCTAAAAAAGACTGGGGCTATCAGGGATATATCATGACCGATTGGGGGGGCGGTCATAGTACAGTCAAAGCCGCCAAGGCCGGGTTAGATCAAGAATCCGCTGCAGACCAATTTGATAATAAAATATATTTTGGTAAAGCGTTAAAAGAAGCCATTGCCAAAGGAGAAGTTCCACAAAGTCGCCTTGATGATATGGCGTATCGCGTTTTATATGGTCTTATTCAAGTGGGTGCGTATGACTATCCAGCAGTAAAGTCCACTCAAACAGAAGATATAGCTGGGCATGAGGCAATTTCACAAAAAATCGCAGAAAATGGCATTGTTTTACTGCAAAATAAACAGAATATTTTACCACTCGCAACATCAGTAAAGAAAATTGCTATTATTGGTGGAAAAGCAGATCAAGGTGTCTTGTCTGGTGGTGGGTCTTCTCAAGTAACTGCTAGAGGAGGGAATATAAAGGATTCTACTGGTATACAAACATGGCCTGGTCCAATATCTTATTTTCCATCTTCACCAATGAAAGCAATTCAAGCCTTGGTACCCGAGGCTAAGGTGCAATTTGCTAAAGGAAATAATATTGTTGAAGCGGTTAAATTGGTCAGCCAATCTGACGTGGTGATTGTGTTTGCTACTAAATGGAGTGCAGAAAGTTTCGATAATGCGGATATGCGTTTGCCTGGCAATCAAAACCAGTTAATTGAAGCTGTTGCAAAAACAGGTAAGCCAGTGGTGGTGGTTTTAGAAACAGGTAATCCTGTTGAAATGCCTTGGTTAAACAATGTTGATGCGGTGGTTGAAGCATGGTTCCCTGGGACTTCTGGTGGTTCTGCAATTGCGAATATTTTATTTGGTAAAGTCAATCCGTCTGGGCGATTGAGCATTTCATGGCCAAAATCTTTGGCACAAGTTCCATATCCTACAATTACCAATGTGGGGCAAAGATGGAATGAAGATGATCCTGTTAAAGAAGATAAGCCTGATTTATCGGGGATAACAACGTTTAATTTGGATGTAGATAAAGCAAATGTTGGATATCGTTGGTATCAAGATAAAAAGATTATGCCACTTTATCCATTTGGATATGGATTATCTTATACAACATTTAAATACACAAAAATTGCGTTGAATAATAATCTATCTGTAAAAAATCCCACTATGATAGCCGAAGTTACAGTTCAAAATACAGGGAAAAAAGACGGTGCAGACGCTGTGCAAGTATATGGCACTATGCCGAGTGACACAACCAGCCGTTTGCTTGGATTTGATAAAGTGGCTTTGAAAGCAGGGGAAACAAAGACGGTTAGCATTCCTTTGGATTTACAAGCGGTCGCGAATTACGAACCCAAAGCTCATCATTGGGAATTATCAGCAGGGACTTATACTATTGTTGTGAAACCTGATGCGCTTTCTAATGAAGGAGTTAAAGCAGCGGTTCATTTGAACAAGATGAATCTGGCTGATTAATTTGGTTGTTTGTTAAGTTGTTTTATATTAGCCACGGTTTAGCTTCCCGCGGTTTTTTGATTGTGATGTTGATTGATTTGATCTATGCAGAGTTGTTTCAATAAAGGGTGGGATGGATAGTTTATAATCAATTTAAATTTCTAGAATTGTATAAATAACGTCACCAATAATATGTGAATATATTTGGCAAAATTTAATCAGATATTAATTTTTACTGAAAAACAGGGTAATGAGAGTTTTACAAATAATTAGTGAAGAGAGATAGGGTTGGTGAGATTAGCTTATATACCTTATATTTTGTGTGTTTAGGTAAATATTTATTTTTGCAACATGGCAAATAATGTTTAAAATACTCATCGATAGTGCTATAAAATCAGCAATTATTTGGATTTTTGTAAGAAAAGAGAAAAACGATGGCAGAAAAAAAGGTAAACAAAGTTGTTCTTGCCTATTCTGGTGGGTTGGATACTTCCGTAATTTTGCGTTGGTTGCAAAAGACCTATGAATGTGAAGTGGTAACTTTTACAGCGGATTTAGGGCAAGGAGAGGAATTAGGACCTGCACGTAAAAAAGCCGAAATGTTCGGTGTCAAAGAAATCTTTGTCGAAGATTTACGTGAAGAATTCGTTCGTGACTATGTTTTTCCAATGTTTCGTGCCAATACGTTGTATGAAGGTCAATATTTACTTGGAACGTCGATTGCACGTCCATTGATCTCTAAACGTCAAATTGAAATTGCTGAACAAGTCGGTGCCGATGCAGTGGCGCATGGGGCAACGGGGAAAGGGAACGATCAAGTTCGCTTTGAACTTGCTTATTATGCATTAAAACCTGATGTCAAAGTGATTGCGCCTTGGCGTGAATGGGAGCTAACCTCTCGTACCCGTTTATTACAATTTGCTGAAGAAAATCAAATTCCGATTGCGCATGATAAACGTGGCGAAGCCCCATTTTCTGTTGATGCGAATTTATTACATTCTTCTTCTGAAGGAAAATTGTTGGAAGATCCAGCAGAGGCACCAGATGAAATCGTGTTCCAACGCACCATTTCTCCTGAAGACGCGCCTGATAAAGCCACCGAAATTACCATTGATTTTAAATCTGGTGATCCAGTAGCGATTAATGGTGTGGCAATGTCCCCTGCAACTTTACTTACTCGTTTAAATGAATTGGGTAAAGAAAATGGGATTGGGCGTCTAGATTTGGTTGAAAACCGTTTTGTGGGCATGAAATCTCGCGGTATTTATGAAACTCCAGGTGGAACCATTCTTTTGTTTGCACATAGAAATATGGAATCTATTACCTTAGACCGTGAGGCTGGGCATTTAAAAGATAGTATCATGCCACGTTATGCTGAATTGATTTATAATGGTTTTTGGTTCTCTCCAGAACGTCGTATGCTGCAAGCATTAATCGATGAAAGTCAACATTCCGTTAATGGGCGCGTGCATTTAAAATTATATAAAGGAAATATGATCCTAATGGGTCGTGAAAGCCCCAATAGCCTATATGATATGCGTGTGGTAACCTTTGAAGATGATGAAGGTGCGTATAATCAAGTGGATGCACAAGGCTTTATTAAATTGAATGCATTACGTTTACGTTTGGGTGCGCAAGCCGGACGTCGTGGTGGCAGTTTATAACTCAGCAAATAGGAATTAACGATCATGAAAAAAATCTTTGCTTTGATAGCTCCTGCATTATTTTCCTTTTCTTTGACAGCCTGTGCTGGTGATAAAGATGTTCAGTTAACTTCAGATCAATTCATGAAGAAAGTAACAGCTGAGTCTGGTGTGAAAACACTCCCCAGCGGTTTGGCTTATCGTGTGATAAAATCTGGCGACCCAAAAGATGCTTCTCCTGCAAAAGGAGATTTGGTCTTGGTTGAATATGAAGGTCGCTTGCCAGATGGTGTGATTTTTGATGCTTCTGATCGTCATGGCGGTGGGCTGATGCAAATGCCTGTTGATGGGCTTATTCCTGGTTGGATGGAGGCATTGCTAATGATGCGTCCTGGGGATACATGGCAATTATTTGTTCCTGCAAATCTTGCATATGCGGATAAAACGATGGGAATTATTCCTGCAAATAGCCCGTTGGTCTTTAAAATCCATTTGGTTGGAGTGACTAAAGGCTCTGGTGGTAATAATTAATTTTAAGATAAAGGTGTTTTATTGTGTCTAAACCGTTAGGAAAAAGAGTTTTTTCAGGCATCCAACCAACAGGAATTCCTCATTTAGGAAATTATCTGGGGGCAATTCGTCATTGGGTTGATATTCAAGAAGGGAATGAATGTATTTATTGCCTTGTTGATATGCATGCTTTAACGGTTTGGCAAGATCCTGTGCAATTAAGAAAGCAAGTGATTGAACAAACAGCAATTTTAGTTGCGGCAGGGATTGATCCACAAAAACAAATTTTGTTTAATCAATCAGCAGTATCTGCTCATGCGCGTCTTGCATGGATTTTTAATTGTGTGGCGCGTATTGGTTGGATGAACAGAATGACTCAATTTAAGGATAAAGCTGGAAAAAATAGAGAGGCGCATTCTGCTGGGTTATATGTGTATCCTAATTTGATGGCGGCTGATATCTTGGCTTATAAGGCAACGTGCGTGCCTGTGGGTGAAGATCAACGTCAACATTTAGAGTTGGCAAATGATATTGTGCAGAAATTCAATCATGATTATGAAACGGATTTTTTCCCTCAAGTGCAAGGTTATATTCCAACAACCAGTGCGCGTGTCATGAATTTGCGTGATGGCAGCAAGAAAATGTCTAAATCTGATCCTTCTGAACAAGGACGGATTGAATTAATGGATGAAGATGATGTGATTGTCAATAAAATCAAACGTGCAAAAAGTGATTCAGAGCCTTTGCCATCGGAAAGAAAAGGGTTGGAAGGTCGTCTAGAGGCATTTAATCTGATTTCTATATATTCGGTGATGGAGAATAAAACGATTGACCAAGCATTGCAAGAGTTTGCAGGGCAAGGGTTCAGTACTGTTAAAACCGCATTGTCTGATGTGTTAATCCAACATATTGCGCCTATTCGTGAACAAACAAAAAAATTGCTTGCAGATCAGGCGTATATTCATACTATTTTAAAACAAGGTGCTGAAAAGGCATCGGCTATTGCAGAGCCGATTGTCTCTGAGGCAGAAGCAATTGTGGGGTTTATTAAATAGTTATGATAAAACAACAAACGAGTTTTTTGAAAATTCAGACGCATGGTCAAGGATTGACGATGTTGAATATGGAAATATCAAGCTGGATTTTACAAACTGGGATTGTGACGGGTCTGATTACTTTATGGTGTAAACATACATCTGCTTCTTTTATTGTACAGGAAAATGCAGATCCTGATGTGCGTCAAGATATTATGCATTATTTGAATGATTTGGTTCCTGAAAGTCGGGGTTATTTACATCATAGTGAGGGCGCAGACGATATGCCCGCACATATCAAAGCGGTCTTGACGCAAACACAGCTTTCAATTCCAGTGGTTGATCGGCAAATGGTTTTAGGAACGTGGCAGGGTATTTATTTGTTTGAACATCGAAGATATCCTCATGTGCGTGAAATTGCACTACATTTATTGGGTGAATGATTTTTATTTGCTGACTTTCTTTTATGTAAATAAAACCGAAAGAAAGTATTGTGTTGTTCTTTGAACAATGTCTTAATTTTTTGATTCCACCGCGCTGTTTGATGTGTGACAAAATTGTTTTAGACGCAGAGCGGGTATGTGCAGATTGTTTTAAGCAATTACATTTTATAGACAAACCTTATTGTTCCCAATGTAGCCGTCCATTTATGTCGAGTGTAGAAGCAGGGAGAGAGTCGATTTGTTCAGAATGCCAAGAATCCTCTGTTTTTTGGCAAAATTGCAGGGCAGCTTTTGTGTATAATGATGGGTTTAAAAGGCTGATTATGCCTTTGAAATATAACGATCAATATAAAAGCCTTCGGTTTATATCAAATTTTATGTACCGCTCTGCTCAAGACTTAATCGATCAAGCAGATTATATCATCCCCGTGCCCTTACATAAAAAAAGGCTGAGATATCGTCAGTATAATCAATCTGCTTTACTTGCATGGCAATTACGACAAAGAGGTAATATTACGGTATTACCAATGGCGTTATTACGGGTTAAAGAAACGATTATACTAGGGCATTTAAATAAAGCCGAACGACAGTTGGTGTTGCAAAATGCCTTTGTCTTTAATCCAAAATATGAACAACGTTTAAAAAATAAAAGAGTCATATTAATCGATGATGTAATGACAACTGGCTCTACGATTAAGGAATGTGCATTAACGCTGCTTGGGGCAGGGGTAAAGCACATTGACGTTTTGGTGGCTGCAAGGGTTGCTTAAAGAAATGAAATTTATTTTAAGGGTAATAGGTATCTTGTTTTATATGTATGAGTTGTTTATCATTTAAATAATTAGATATGTTTACGAAAGAATATAAAAATGGCTAAAGTAGAAATATATACACAACCTGGATGTCCATATTGCCAAAAAGCATTAATGCTTTTAAAGGCAAAAGATGCAGATTTTCGTGAAATTAATGCCCCCAAAGGAACGCCAGAGCGTGAAGAAGCAATACAAAAATCTGGTGGAAAAACCACAGTGCCTCAAATTTTTATTGATGGTAAAGCGATTGGTGGTTGTGATGATTTGATGGGGTTAAATCAATCAGGTGAGTTGCAGAAATTACTAGAATCTTGATTATTGTTTCTTGATCGTTTTATTTTATTAATTCGCTCAACAAAGGCGGTAAATTAGCCATGTCAGTTATATCGCAGAAAATTGGTAGCTTAAATTTTATTGCTGTTTTCATTTTCGTGCTTTTTGCGATTTTGGATAGTAATGTAACGACTAAGGCACAGTCATCTCAGACTATACCAGAAATTGGTCGGTGGGCTACCAAAGAAAATGACGGCGTTTTTGACATTTATTTTTGTGGTCAAAAACTATGTGGTCGTTTCGTTGGGATGCAATATACAACGGATTTACCGCCAAATACGAAATATGGAAGATCACAATGTAAATTTGTGATGTTACGTGACTTTGTCAAAGATAAATCTGGGAAATACTGGCGGGGCATAATTCTAGATCCAAGAAATGAAAAATCCTATGATGCCAAGATATGGCTTGCGAACAAAGATGTGTTACGCTTGCGTGGATATTTGGGTATCAGCTTATTTGGTGAAACGCATGTTTGGCATCGTTATACTGGTGATATATTACCAAACTGTAAATTGCCTCAATAGAGTGATTAAGTGCAATATAATAATTATATTGACTTATGAAGGTGTTAATTGATACATTTCCCTTATGATTGAGTGTCCGTCTATTAATGTTGGTAAGGGGTCAGTATGGCTTATGTTGTAACGCAGGTTTTTTCGCCCAAGGATAAGTGGAATAAAATTACGAAGCCAATTAAAGAGCAAATTTTGCAGCGTATGATTGTAAATCTGTCTTCTTTAGCTGGGGAAAATAGAGTGCAGTTGATCGCAACAGGTCAAATTGACGGTAAGATTCCAAGGGTCGTAGATTATGAATTTTATGTGATCTGGTCTGTTGAAATCTATGAAATGAGTAAGCATATCACGCAGCATTTACGTGAAAGCGAGTGGAATGAGTATTTTGACGTCGTTAATATTGGTGGACGTGCGCTCAGTGTTCCTGAATTTGCTGATGTGGTTTTGGCAGATTTGAATAAATAGTTTTATTTGGTTAAGTAATTTTTTAAATTACGGTATCAATGACATTAATTAATAAAAATAAATAAATAAATAAATAAATTAAAATAAATAAATAAATTAAAATAAATACAGAAATTAATTGATAAATTGAATGGATAGTTAATTTTAGGGTATTTCGATGTCTGAAGACAAAAATAATAATCAATCAAGTGTGGAGCAAACAGCCACGGTTGTGGTTGCTGCTAATGACGCTGTTTCCTCGTCATTAAGTGATGTGCTTTTAGGGAGTTCTGCTGGTGTTATTTCCAGTGGTGGTTCATTAAGTAGTGATGGTTCGGCTTCTTTATCTGAGTTAGCATCTGCGGGTATTGTCGGATCTGATGCGGCTTCGCTTGCGTCTGCATACAGTGCTGGTGTTATGTCGGTATTGGATGAAACATATTATGCGGGTGCATTAGGTCGTTCTTTACAAGCTGCTACGGTGCAAAATGCTGCCGTTTTAACGACAAGACCAAATGCGCCAACCCAGGGTATCGATACATATAAGATCGCTCAAAGCCAGGCTATGTGGCTTGCTACAGCGTCTAATATGGTCAAAGCGACCTCTGCAGGTTATGCTAATCTATATTACAATGTTGGCAGTAACACACTTTATGCTGGATTAAATGCAACTGTTGGTAGTGCTGGTGGCGGTAAGGGTGCTGTTATTTATAGCCAGGGCGGTAATCTGAATATTAATGCTAATGCTGGTCTAAACATAACGAGTGCTGGTCAGATTCTGGTTGGTGGAAATTTTGGCACGGATTTTACATTTAATACCTCTCAGACGCTGAGGTTGGATAGTGGAACTTATTTAAGTGCTACAGGATACCTTGGAGGGATTGCGGATAAGTCACAAGCTGGTACATCTCTCGTTGGGAAGGAAAATTTGCGTACGGGCGGTGTTTCAACAGCAGATAGTGTTGTAATGGATGTTGGTACTGATGTTGGTGTGGTTGGGGATGTGGGCGGCTTTCCCACGCAAACAATAATTGGAAATAATAATGTTATAAGAATGGGTGGGAATATCGGGGTATTTCTGAATGCCTCTATGACTGTTGGAAGTGATGTTCATATGTCGGTTGCTACTGCCACTGGTAGTGGTTTCTTTATCGGCTCAGGTGGTTATTATAGTGCGGCTGATTATGGCAATTATTATGTTCATGGAGGTATGGGGGCTGCATATCTAAATGGCACGTTAAATAGTGCTGCGCGTCTAATTTTAGGAAATAACACCACTGTTAAGTTGGATAATGCAAACTGGGGTAACTTTGCTGCTCAGGCGGGTGCTTCGGTTATTGTTGGTAAGGCATTTAATTTAAGTGCATTGGAAATTTCAGTTGGTTACGGGCAAAATCCTAATACGGGGGGTATTCTTGGTTCTCAAACTGCAAGCATGGTTATTGGTAGTGATGCAACCATCAGTTTGGGTCAAGCGGGATTGTTGGATAATGGTTCAAAATTCTATCTTGGCTCGAACGGTGCGATTGTTGTTGATGGATTGGGTGGTGTACTAAATGTTGGTAATGGAGCTACCATAACAGCCAATACTATTTCTGTTGGTAACTATACCAAGGATTATAGTGGCTTTAATCCCCAAGTTGGGTCAAATATGCAGTATTCTTGGTATAAAACGGGTTCCAATAATAGTGTAACTATTGGTTCTAATGCTGAAATCAACCTTTCTGGTGGTATTGCGCTTGATGGTAATAATGGTAAAGTGCAGCTGGTTGGTGGTACTACATCGAGCATTTTAAATGCTGGTTTTATCAGCGCGGGTCGTTTTTACAGAGATTATCGTGTGGCGCTTGTAAATGGTAGTTCAACTGCTCCTGTTACGAAGTATAATTTTGTATATGATAATACTTCTGGTGCGACTGTTAATATTGGTGATAATTATATTATTACCTTGACTTCTGGGACAATTAATACAGGGTTTGCTAATGAGCCAACCATAAGTAATAACGGAAACGTTATGAACAATATTAATGGTGGTGTGTTTACTTTTGGCAATAATGTTCAATTGAACGCCAACTCAGTTGTTGTGGGTGATTATTATCTTTCTACAGTCAATAAATACACCCATAAACCTGTTATTTTTTCTGCATTAACATTAGCAGCATCTACGACTTATGGTAGTAATGCCCAGCTAAATCTTTCTGGTGCTGTTTTGTTAAATGGTTCAGGAAATTTAATAAATTTTGGTGATGGATTGACTTTGAATGCATCAACAATGTCATTTGGTAGTGGTATCGGAGGCGGAACACAACTCAGTAATGTTTTCTCTGCTGGATCATTCGGAAGCATTACGTTAAGTAATGGATTAAGTAATACTCTGGGTGCTGGTAGGTTCCAACTGGGTAATAATGGTTATATTCACCTTCTTTCTGGTGATTACGTTATGAATGGTTCGGGTCAAGTTGGAACTCTTGCCAATAATAATCAATTTATCCTAGGGGATAATAGCAAGTTATTGCTTGATGCGGGCTCCATTTTAGTCAGTGGTCAAAGGCAAAATTTTGCAATGGGGAACACCGGAATAGTCTCTGCTGATAATTTTAATATATCAGGTTCCGCTCAAACATTTACCTTTGGTAGTAATGCGGTTATTGATATTAAAAATAATTTATCGTATGTCGGATCTGTTACTTCGATGAGTTTTGGGAATAACTTAACTCTTAATGCGGGTTCTATGTCCCTCGGTGCGGTATCTGCAACAGGTATCATTGATGGAGGAAACATTTTCTCTGCGGGAGCTTCTGCAAGTATTACTCTAAGTACTGGACTTACAAACAATATGGGTTCAGGAATATTCCAACTAGGTAATAATGGTTATATTCACCTTCTTTCTGGTGATTACGTTATGAATGGTTCGGGTCAAGCTGGAACTCTTGTCAATAATCGATTTATCCTAGGGGATAATAGCAAGTTATTACTTGATGCTGGTAACTTGGTGTTAAATGGTCAAAGGCAAACATTTACGGTTGGTAGTACTGGTACAATTGTTGCCAATACATTTAGTATGGGTGGAACATCTCAAACCTTTATCGTCAGTAATAATGCTACTGCTACGTTCAATAGTGGTATCGTGGTTGACGGTGCAATATTAAATACAACATTTGGTAATAATGTCGGGTTGACGGTTGGTGCTAATGGTATAATATTTAACACCTCAACACAGTTTGCTGTTGGCACGGGTGGATCTGTCAATGTTGCGGGTGATATTGTTTTTGGTTTGAATGCAGCTAATACGACGTTTAAAGTAGGTGCAAATCAAACAACGTTTAAAGCCAATAATATTGTGGTGAATGCCGACAGTCCATCTCTGACATTTGGTGGTGGAATTGCTTATAATGTTGCTGGTTGGAACTTGAATGGTAAGGCGGATACAATTTTATTAGGTGATGGTGCGACGGGATCCATTGGCAATATTACTGTTGGTGGTAATGCAACTGGCGCTTCCTTTAATACCGGTAAAGCAAAAAGTTTAAGTTTTGGTAATGTAACTTTGATAAATGATGCTGCACTTACTTTAAATGGTAACGTTACTGGTCAATCGTTGAACTTGGCTGGTGTAACAAAAGTGAATGTTGTTGCCGGTGCAACTGTGGATATCGGTAGTCTGTCGTTTGATGGAACACAGCAAGTTATTATTAATGTTGCCTCTGGTGCGACATTGAATATTGATTCAGTATCAACATTCAATGTTGGTTCTAGCAATATACCTAGGATTAATATCCAGGGTGGTACAGTTATTGTTGGTGGTCAAAAATTACGCTCTTTGAGTACAGATCAATATATGGTTGATTTTGGCACTACTGCGCAAAATGGTGTTTATAGATATGAGGGCACTATTCAAGAACAGAGTGGTAAAATAACGTTGAATAACTTTGCGTTATCAGATCAGGCGGTTTTTGATATTGGCACTCAATATTTAGATCAAAATCGTTATCAGACGAGTGTCAAGGATGGCGTTTTATATGTTGATTATATCACGGAAGCTGGGCAACGGGTTAATTTAGCGCAATTTAGCTATACTCCAGCAAGTGGAAGTCAAGCTGTTCCTAACGTTGTTATTAGTCAAGATGATACCAGTGGAACAGGTTGGACGATCACGTTGACAAAATGCTTTGTGACTGGGACGCATATTTTGACACCAAATGGTGAGGTCACTGTAGAGAGCTTAAATGTTGGCGACCAGGTTATTACGCTTCAGAATGGAGAACAGGTCAGCAAACGGATCGTTTGGGTTGGTCATATAGATGTGAGTGTGAACCATTACGGACATAAAGATACTTTGTATCCTGTTCGTATTAGAGCACACGCATTTGGATTAAACCAACCTTGCCGTGATTTGTTGGTGACGCCAGAACATACAATTTACGTCGATGGTGGTTTGATACCAGCACGTATGTTGGTCAATGGACGTTCTATTATCGTAGATACCGATATGGATAACTTTACAGTTTACCATGTTGAAACTGAAGATCATTCAATTCTGTTGTCAGAGAATTTAGCAACTGAATCTTACCTTAATACTGATGATCGTCATTTATTTAATGGTGATACGGTTAATCTGCATTTGGCCTTTAATGAGAATGCAGGGCATCAAATTTGGGAAAATGATGCGGCCGCACCATTGACTGTCGCAAGACATCAAGTAGAACCTATTTGGCAGCGTTTGGATTGTCTTGCAACGCAACAGGGTTATGCCTTTGTGAATAAACAAGAGACGACGAGAGATCCAGATCTTTGTTTAATTACACAAAAAGGGAGGAAACTTCATCCTGTTGATGTCAGAGGCAATGTTTATAGCTTCTATGTACCTGCAAATGTGAGCGTTGTTGCAATGCATTCAAAAGCAGCGTTACCATCAGAAGTGGTTGGTCCATTCCTTGATGATCGACGGATGTTGGGTGTTCTGGTTGCAAAAATCAGCGTGTTTGGTGATAAATCCTTTGATATTCTTCCTTCTGATATGACGGGTCTTTCAGGTTGGCATCCAGCTGAATTGAACCGAACAGATCGTTGGACAAAAGGATTGGCAACATTACCTGCAGTTGTTTCTGAGATGAGTGATAAAGTTAAGTTGATTAAAATCGAATTAACCACCACGGCAGAATATTTTGTAGATATAATTGAGTTTGCCGAACATATTGCATAAATTAAACTTGATGAAAAATAATGTGATTTTATGAATGTAAAACTTTCCTTTTCTGTAATTTAAGAAGAGGAAAGTTTTTCTTATTTTATGGTGGAGTTTTTTTATGTATGACCGTTTTATAGAACATGTTTCAAGAATATCACCAAATAAAGAGGCAATGTTATCATTTGATGGTTCGGTTACGTTTGCCAAAATGGATGCCGATATTAATCGTTTAGCAGCAGCATTGCTTGAAAAATTGACACCATTGCCCAAGGTTGTTGCGGTTTCTTATCAGCAAATGCATCCTCATTGGATGTTTTTAATGGCACTTAGCCGTATTGGTGTTGCGACAGCGTCTGTCGCTGATGATAGTTTGATTGCTGCAAAAGAAATAGCAGTTCTTAAACCTGATTTGATTATTAGTGATGCTTTCTTTGATGTGGAAACTCAAGCTAAAGTTGTAGTTCTAGATTTAGATTGGTATTCCCAAATCGTAAGTGGACCAGAGGTTCAACCTTTGCGTTTTGCTCTGGATCGTGATCGTGTGGTACGTGTTGCGATTGCTGGGGGGACATCGGATAAAAAACGTCGTATTGATTTTACAGCATCTATGATTGAGGCAGCTGTTATTCGTTTGGCTCATCAAGAATATCTTGAATGGGCTGAAATACAAGATGCTGCACGATATCATCGTTTGTTACCGACTTTAGGATTGGGTAGTGTTCATGGGTTTTTGTCTGCTTTAAGTATATGGTATGTGTGCGGTTCTGTGATTATGGCGGATAGAGAACAGTATCCTGCAGCTATTGCTATGTTAAAACCGTCGCTTATGATTATTTCACCATCTCAGTTACAAGATATTTTGAATCATTTGCCTGCTGATGTGCCTTCTGTTACTGGATTAAGATTGGTTGTTTCGGCGGGGTATTTCTCCTCGGCGTTACAAGAAACAGTTCGTAGCAAGTTAACACAACATATGCGTGTATTATATGTAACCAGTGAAGCTGGTCTGATTGCTGGTGCGCGTGTTGAACAAATGACGCATGATGATATGGCAGGGTGGTTGTTGCCTTCGGTTGATTTGCAAATTGTTGATGATGAAGGTCAAATATTACCTGTGGGTGAAATTGGCAACATCCGGATTAAAAGTGCTGAGCTTGTTGATGGTTTTTATGAAGATGAAGAGGCTACAAATCGTCAATTTAAGGATGGTTGGTTTTACCCTGGTGATTTAGGAATATTGGATGTTCGTGGGGGATTGCGTATTTTTGGTCGTGCAGACGAATTATATAATTTTGGTGGTGATAAATTTCCAGCACAAACGATTGATCGTATCGTACAATCATTGCCTGGTGTTAAAGACGCAGCTTTATTTTCTATGCCAAATGAGCAAGGTATTCCTGAACCATGGTTGGCGATCGTTAAAGATGTTGATTTCGATGTAGAAAAGGTTAGTGAGGCTTTGGAAAGTGAATTTCACAATTTACCGAATGTCAGAGCCATGTGGGTTGATGTGATTCCAAGAGATGTGGTTGACCGTGTATTGAGATATCAATTAAGTATGGTGGCAAGCCAGCAATATGCCAAAATGCACAAATGAAGAATCTATTGATGTTCATACAATTACATCAAATTAAAAACTATATAGTATAAAAGTCGTGAAAGTTGAAAGTAGAATACCCATGAAAGTATTAGGTGATAAGCAATATTCTGGTGAAATAGCTATCATTGGTATTGGTTGTCGATTTCCAGGTGGAATTGTTGATTTATCCAGTTTTTGGGAAGCTGTCTGTGGTAAAAAAGAAACCGTTAGTGAAATCTTGCCTTCTCGTTGGAACTGGAAAGGGGCTTACGATAAAGATAATACAATGATTGCAAAGAGCTTCTTTAAAAACGGAAGCTTTTTGACACAGCCAATTGATGAATTTGAACCACTATTCTTCGGTATGTCTCCAAAAGAAGCTGTACAGTGTGACCCTCAACAGCGTGTGTTGCTAGAAGTTGCTTGGGAAGCAATGGAAGAGGGAGGGCTCGTTGCTTCTCATTATGCGGGTAAAAAAGTTGGTGTTTTTGTTGGTATCTTTGCGACCGATTGGCTGATTATGCAATCCAGTCATTATGCAAGTGAAGGCAATGTGGAAACCAACTTCCTGGCGACAACAGCGTCAACGACAATGATTTCTGCCCGTCTATCTTATTTCTTTGATTTTTGTGGTCCTTCTTTGGCTTTGGATACGGCGTGTTCTTCTTCGTTGACGGCTATTCATTTAGCATGTCAAAGCTTGAGGGATGGTGACAGTGATATGGCTATGGCTGGGGGGATCAATATTATGTTAACCCCACAATCTGGTGCATTGGTAGCTAAAGCCCGTTTCATGGCTGAAGATGGTAAAAGTAAAAGTTTCGATGCAGCAGCAGATGGTTATGGACGTGGTGAAGGATGTGGTGTTGTTATTCTTAAAAGGCTAGAAGATTCGATTGAGGATGGCGACAAGATTCATACGGTTATCAGTGGTATTGGCATTAATCAAGATGGTCATAATGAAGGTATTACGGTTCCAAGTGCAGTAGCACAAGAAAAATTAATTCGCACCGTCGCAGAACAAGCTAAAATCAACTTAAAAGACATTGTTTATGTAGAGGCTCATGGAACGGGAACCCCTGTTGGTGATCCGCTTGAAGCACAAGCAATTTCGAACACGATTGGTAAAAGTCGCCCGAAGGAAAGTCCTGTCATTATTGGATCTGTCAAAGCCAATATTGGACATTTGGAAGCGGCAGCAGGGG
The DNA here is from genome assembly GCF_029953305.1 of Commensalibacter nepenthis. Classification (NCBI taxonomy): domain Bacteria; kingdom Pseudomonadati; phylum Pseudomonadota; class Alphaproteobacteria; order Acetobacterales; family Acetobacteraceae; genus Commensalibacter; species Commensalibacter nepenthis. The sequence continues at coordinate 1,501,155 of NZ_JASBAN010000001.1, forward strand.
TGGCTGGTTTGATTAAGGCTTGTTTATGCCTTGAACATAAAGCAGTGCCCCCTCAGGCAAATTTAACAGAACCAAATCCGAACATTGCCTTTGAAGATATGAATTTGCGATTGGTGCAAGATGAAGTTGTGCCATTAACAACCACTGCAAAAGATTTATACGCAGCGGTGAATTCATTTGGGTATGGTGGTTCTAACGCAAATGCGATTATTCGTTTGCCTCGTAAAGAAGAAATTGTACCCCGAATAAATTCTGAAGACGCGCATTTGCCTTCTGATAGTTATATTTTGTCTTTGTCAACAAAGCAGCAACCTTCATTAAAATTAACAGCCGAGGCTTATGCTGCGTTCTTAAGAGCGGATAATAGCCCATCTATCGAAGATATTACTTATTCTGTTGGCAAGCATCGTTCTTTTTTCCAAAGGCATTTGGTGACTTTTGGCAAAACAAAAGAAGAAATTGCCCAAAAATTAGAAGATTTCGCTCAAGACAAACCTAATCCAGATGTAATTGTTGGTCAGCAACAAATTAAAACCCAAACGCAACCTGCTTTTGTCTTTTCAGGGATGGGGCCACAATGGTGGGGTATGGGGCAATGGTTGTTGAAAAACGGACCTGCTGAATGTCTGGATATTGCCAAAGAAATTGATGGGTATTTCCAAGAGCTTTCCGGGTGGTCTATTCTTGCTGAGTTGCAAAAGACCGAAGAAGAATCTCGTATTCATGAGACAGCTGTTGCACAACCAGGTATTTTCACAATACAAGTATGTCTTGCTGAGACATTAAAGATTTATGGTATTCGTCCTGCTGCGATTGTTGGTCACAGTGTGGGTGAGGCTGCTGCTGCATATGTTGCGGGCGCATTGAGCTTGAAAGATGCAGCAACAGTTATTTATCATCGTAGTCGTCTGCAACAGACATTTGCTGGTCGTGGTTCAATGTTGGCTGTTGGGATGCCACCATCAACATCTGCCGAATTAATTAAGGACTATGAAGGGGATGTTGCGGTTGCTGCAATTAACAGCCCTCGTTCTTTTACGTTATCAGGTAGCCAAGAAAACCTTGCAAAGATTGCTGCTGAACTAGAAAAACGTTCTGAATTTAATCGCTTTTTGAAAGTCGAATTGGCTTATCATAATCCAATTATGGCTGATATTCGCGATGAATTCGAAGACGCTGTTGAAAGGATTCAACCTAAAGTTCCAACTATTCCTTTATATTCAACAGTTACAGGGCATATTTGTGACGATACGTTTTTTCATGATGCAAGCTATTGGTATCGTAATTTAAGGCAAACGGTTCTATTCGCCGAAGCGATTACGACGATGATCCATGATTCTTATTCTTTATTTTTAGAAATAGGACCTCATCCTGTTTTATCTGCTTCTATTAAAGAATGTGCTGCGACTTTAAATTCCTCTGTTGGTACTGCGTATACATTCCATCGTTCTGAACCAGAAGAGAAATCTATTGTTAAATCTTTAGCAAGCTTGTCTGCTGTGGGTTTAGAGTTGGATTGGGATAAAATTGTTTCTGGTAAGAGAGTAGATTTGCCATTCTATTGCTGGGCAAAAGAAGTTTACTTAAATGAAAGTAAACAGCTGCGTGCACGTCGTATGGCAGAGCGTGTCAATCCAGTTCTAGGGAATATCGATTGGTCAGGCTCTCGTGGATGGTTGTCTGAGCTTAATATTAATTTTATGCCATGGATTGTCGATCATCAACTTGAAGGGATGAAGATATTTCCAGGAGCAGCCTACGTCGAAGCTGCGATTGCTGCGCATGCTCAATTAGCCGCTGATGCACCAAAAGAAATGCAAGAGCCAGCAATTGTTGAAGATATCCAATTTAAAAAAGCAATGTTGATTGATGGAAAATTTTATCCATACATCACATGGTCTGTAGATGAGCTGACTGGACGGCTTTTGGCTTATGGTCGCACGGAAAATGATTCCCCGAATTGGGAGTTATATTCAACGGCGTTGTTACGTCGCACCGTGCCGTGGAATGGTGATGTTATTGAGGATATTGAGGCACTAAAAGCAAAAATCACTGAAGAAGTTGATGTTTCTTTTTATTACGGTAAAATGCATGAATATGGCATGCAGTATGGTCCAGCTTTCCAAACCATTCAAAAACTTTATCGTGGTCATGGTGTTGCTTTTGCACATTTAAAAATTGCAGAATCTGAAAAAGAGACTATCCAGGATTATTATATTCATCCAACATTGCTTGATGGTGCATTTCAGTTATTTGGATTATTAGGGGCAGAAAAACAGGTTTCTGAGACGACGTTTGTGCCTGTTTCGATTGAGCGTGTGATGTATTTCGGTCGTCATGAAGGCGAGCTTTATGCCTATGGTGGCAATATCAGACGAGATGACGAATTCTTAATCGGTGATATTTACATTTATACACCAAAGGGTGAACCTGTTGCGAAAATTACAGGCTTAACCGTTAAGGAGTTGGCGACAGAAAAACAAAAAGAGGCCAAACGTGCGCGTTGGTTATATCGTTATGAATGGAAAGATGCAGAAGTTACGCCATTATTGGGCGAAATAGCACGCATTGCGTTTATTACTGATAATGATGTAATTGCTGACCCGTTAATTGCCGAACTTGAATCTCAAGGGCTGACTGTTTTGCAAGGAAGGCTTGGGGAAAGGTCAGGTTTAGAAGCAGAAAATATCTTTAACATTCGTTATGGGAGTGAAGAGGATTATAAAGCATTTTACTCTTTTGTAGATATTCAGAAATGTCGTGCTTTAGTATATCTGCGTAAAGATAATATTCTTAATGATGATGCTATTGGATTATCTTTGGTACAAGAACTTTTATGTGTTGCCAAGAGTTTACCAGCGTTAGAAGATAAAGATGTTACTGATAATCTACGTTGTGTAATTATCACGAATGGTGCTGAAAAAGTTCTAGAAGATGAAAATATCGTTAATCTTGGACAATCCTCTTTACGTGGATTTATGCGTGTATTTTTACTAGAGCGTCCTGAAGTGCAACCTAAAATGGTTGATATTGATGGGGATATGAATGCTGTTCAAATTCCTGTTTTAGCAGCAGAAATTTTATCCGATGATGTGGAAGATGATGTTGCATTAAGAAAGGATAAACGATTTATTTCACGTTTGGTTCCTTATAAACGTCAAGAAAATATCACACCAATTCCATTTACCGATGTAAAAGATAAAAATCTTGGTTTCCGTTTAGTTCCTGGTCGTGCGGGGATGTTGGATCAAATACACTTTGATTTATTCGAACGTCAAAAGCCACCTCCGATGCATATTGAGGTAGAGGTAATGACTTCTTCCTTGAACTTTAAAGACCTTTTAAAGGTGATGGGGTTACTCCCTCGTGCAGTTGGGAAAGGTACTTTCCACCAGGATGGTTTGGGAATGGAAGCGGCCACCCACATCATCGCTGTCGGTGAAGGTGCGGAAGAAGCAGGATATTATGTTGGGGATCGTGTTGTTATTTCTACTCAAAACTGTCTAGCTTCTCACGTAACCCTTTCTGTTGAGAATTCTTACGCAATGCAGTTGGATAAGAACTCTACAATTAGGGAAAGGCATCGCTATAATCTAAGCGACAACGAGATTGAACGGCTTCATAAGGAATTGGATTTTGAGATTCCAGATGCTGAAGCTTCAACGATGCCGACTGTATACGCCACAGCTTATCATATATTACTTGATGTTGCGAATATTCAAGAAGGTCAAACAATTCTGGTGCATTCGGGTTCTGGCGGTCTAGGGCTAGCAGTGATTTCGATTGCAAAAATGAGAAAAGCTAGAATTTTTGCGACCGCTGGTAATGAAGAAAAACGTCAATATTTACGTGACCACGGTTGTGAACATGTTTGGAATTCTCGGAACCTTGAATTCGTTGATGGTGTAAAAGAGGTGACGAATGGTAAAGGGGTAGATATTGTTGTTAACTCTTTATCAGGTGAAGCCTTACAACATAGTTTAAGTCTGGTTGCACCTTATGGATACTTTTTCGAAGTTGGAAAAAGGGATATTGTTGAAGGCAAATGGCTACCGATGCATGCCTTTAATGAAAATATTACTTTCCGTTCAATGGATTTGGATCGGATGTTGGCTCAACGTCCAGACGAAATTCTCCGGATGTTATCTGCTTGTACACGTCACATCATGAATAGGGAAATCGTGATGCCGCCTTGTACTGTTATGCCAGCAGCTAAGGCAACCGATGCGTTTAGGTTATTAGCATCAGCTCAACACATTGGTAAAGTTGTGTTGGATTTTGCTGATAAAACTGATTTAATGGTTAATCCTCTTCCTAAAGAAATCCCAACAGTTCGAGATGACGCCGTGTATTTGGTGACGGGTGCTTATGGTGGAATGGGATTACAATTAATACAATGGTTGGTATCTATGGGTGCTAAACATCTTGTATTGGTTGGGCGTTCGTTAAAAATAGAAAACGAGGCTATTCAAAAAGCGTTGGATATCTTGGTAGCACATGGTATCAGCATTCATCAGATGCAGGCAGATATTGTTGATTATAACAGTATTAAATCTGTTATAGAACAAGCGAATCAATTGGATATGCCTTTAAAAGGTATCTTTCATTGCGCAGCAGTGATTGATGATGGTGTTATTACTAATCTTGATAATGAACGTTTAGCTAAGGTTATTTTGCCAAAAGCGCAAGGCGCATGGAATCTACATGAATTAACCAAAGATATGGAATTAGATCATTTTGTTCTATTTTCTTCTGCAACGAATTTGCTTGGAAATATTGGACAGGCTGCTTATGTTTCTGCGAATTTCTTCTTGGATGCTTTGGCGAAATATCGTAAGCAAAACGGATTGCCAGCTCTTGCGATTGAGTGGGGTGCCATTGATGGTGGTAGCATGTATCAAAAAGATAGTCGTGCTGCGAAAAACTTTGAAACTATTGGGGTAACTCCTATTCCGATCAAAGAAGCACTAGCAACGATCTCCTTGCTTTGGAAAGCCGATCAGCCCTGTGTTGGTGTATTAGATATTGATTGGTCTAAATGGTTTGGCGTATTTCCGATGACACGTACAGTTGGGCGCTATCAAGAGTTATTGACACTTGGGAATTCTTCCTATGAACAAACCGAGGTATTACGTCAATTAAACGCATTACCAATGGAGGAACGTTTACCGTTTGTTGTAAAGAATTTAATTGATATTCTGACCAAAACGTTGCAAATTCCACCAGATAGTATTGATGGTAATACGCGTCTGACAGAACTTGGTATTGACTCTCTTGTTGGTGTTGAGCTGCAGATTGCGATTAGTAATACGTTGGGATGTGAAATTTCATTATTACAATTAATGAAAGAAGAAAACCTTCAAGATGTGGGGAAAGTGTTATTGAGAAAGCTGAAAATATCATTTGAAAGTAATGAATCCTTGATACTTGATTCTGATGCTGAATCCTCGGAAGGTAAGGGAACAATGATCGAAGATTCTTCTAGTAAAGAAGTGGAATAAACATACAGTATGGCTCTTATTATTCCTGATGTTACTGAGGAAGATTGGGCGTGCAAAATATATGGCATTGTTGATTGGCATACCGCGACCCTGGTTGATATGTTACAACATCGTGCCAAAATTTCCCCATCTATGGTTTTATACTCCTTATTAGATGGGGATTGTAATATTATTGATCATTTAACGAGTTTTCAGTTAGATGATCGTGCTGCCACAATTGCTGCTGGGTTACATCATTTTGGTCAGGAGGGGGATCGCGTCCTCCTCCTATGTGACAATGATTTGAATTATATTTCTGCATTTTTTGGGTGTATTTATGCTGGCATGATTCCTGCGTCTGGTATTCATATTGATGTCATGCGCAGTGATGAACGTTTCGAGATGGTCGCTAATGATGTGCAGCCCAGGCTCATTATTGGACCACGTAAAATTTTGGTCGATTATAAAGCTAGCCATAAGGAATTAAATTGTAAGCCAGTATGGGTACCTTTGGAGGTTTTATTTAACGCTAAAAATAAAATCGCAATTAAAGGTAATAATCTTGATGTTGCTTTTATTCAATATACTTCTGGGACAACCAGGAATACAAGGGGGATAGAGCTAACGCATCGTAACTTGATCTTTAATCTTCGCCATCAAGCCAAAAGTTATGAATATTTAGATGAGAAATATAGTGGTCTGACTTGGTTACCTTTGGCGCATGATATGGGATTGATTGGTTGTGTTTTGCTGGCGATAGGATGCGGGGGGGAATGTATGTTGTTGCCACCCAAATATTTTATTGAAAAACCGGCTCGTTGGCTACAAGCTTTGTCACGATATAAAGTAAGCATGTCTGGAGGTCCTACATTTGCATATAATCTATGTACAAAAGAGGTCACGGATGAGGAAGTGCAACAGCTCGATTTATCTGCTTGGGAATTAGCGTTAAACGGCGCAGATACGGCGCAAGCGGATATTATGAAGCGTTTTTGTAAGAAATTTTCTGGGGTTGGGTTTAAAGCACGTCATTTAGTTTTTGGATATGGTTTAGCAGAAGCCACTTTAACAGCCACTAGGACTCAACGACGTGTTTTGCCCAAGTTTAGAAGCTTTTCAAGAAGTGCATTAATGGCTGGTTTTGCATGGCCAAGTATTAATAAATTTGATCGAAGAGAGCTGATTTCCTGTGGAACGTCTTTAGAGGATCAAAAGGTTATGATTGTTGATCCAGAGACAAATATGCCACTTAGGAACGGTCGTGTTGGAGAAATATGGATCACGGGTCCAAGTGTTGCCAAAGGATATTTAAATAGACCAGAAGAGACCGAAGAAATTTTTCATGCAAAAATTATCGGGCAAAGTGAAACTTATTTACGTACTGGTGATTTAGGTTTCATATTAAACGACAATTTGTTCTTTTCTGGACGGATTAGTAATGTGATTACATTGAGAGGAAAAACATACGATCCAGATGATGTCAGCGGTGTTTTAGAAGCGGCATGTTCTGATATCCGACCCAATGCAACCGCCTTTTTCCTAGCTGATTTAGAAGATCCTGTATCCATTACTGTGATTATAGAATTGGTTAAAAAACCATTCAATTCATATGATGCGATTGCTCAGATAGCCTATGAAATTATAACCAAAACTTATGATATTTGGCCTAAAACGATTGTGTTGACACGACCCGGAGGGGTCTTAAAGACTCCAAGTGGCAAGGCACAAATTGCCAGAACGCGTAAAGCCTTGAAAGAAAACGCTTTGCCTGTTATTAAACGATTTGATTATGAGGTCCCTGATCTTCCTCCACCTTTGACATATGAGCAGGCTCTGGTTGAAGTCAAAAAATGGATTGAAGAGGCAACAAAAGAGTGGGATGAGAATGTAAAAGAGTTAACGCGTGAAAAACTAGTGAACAGAAAAATAGATTCAGAATTGTTATTAAATTTACGACGTGATTTTGAGGCATATTTTCATATTCAGATTGATCCATCTGAATTTATGGTGGCATGTCAAAATTATAACGATTTATGTAATTTACTAGCTAATCAGATCAGCGTAATCATATCATAGCTTTACATAATCGTAAAAATTAAAAGGAAATAGAGAATGAGTGAAGATCCTAAAGTTAAAGTTGAGGGTTTTGAACGTATTAAATTAAAAACACGTGAAGAACAGGACGCAAGCAATTCAAATCAACAATCTAATTTAGAACAGAAAAATGAAAGTGCAATAAATCAACCAATCATTGATGAGTTGGCAAAAAAATTCTCTCCAGCAATAGGTGGGGATAATAGTCCTTCAAACCAACAAAATGCAGATAATGCTTCGAATGGGGCTCAACAGTCATCTCAATCTGAAAACAGCTTAATTCAGCCGCCAGCAATTCCAACTCAAGATGCGGGTCAAGGAATTGCTTTTGACTTTAATTTTGCGATGCGTGTTTCTGTACCAAAACCAGCAGAAGGTGAAGGATGGCGTATTCAACTATATGATCAAGATGCAGAGGTTGCTTTACTGGATCAACCTTGTTTTGATACAGGACACGCCGCATCAGCGAAGCATCATTATTTAAATGGAAAAATCACGGTTTACAAAATTAAAAAGGATGGGCAGCAAGAAGAAGTATTTTCTCATCAATATAATGCAGTAGGTAAGGATGTGTTGATTGTATTCCCCGTAGGATCTTTAGGGGATTCTTTGGGATGGATGCCTTATGCTGAGAAGTTTAGAGAAAAACATTGTTGTAATTTGACGCTTGCGATTGCTCAGCCATTAATTGAATTGTTTGAGAAGTCTTATCCAGAAATTAGGTTTGTGAATGCGTTGGAATACGCCAAGAAAGAACCAAAAGATTCTTATTACGCTTCTTATTACATAGGATTATTCTTTCAAGACGATGATAATCATTGGCAACCTGAGGATTTCAGACAAGTAGGGTTGCATCGTACTGCTGGCTATATTTTAGGCGTTGATCCTACAGAAGAACCCCCTAAGTTAACATATAGTGATGATACAAGACCGATAGAGGAGCCGTATGTTGTTATTGCAACGCAAGCTTCTACACAATGTAAGTATTGGAACAATCCCTTTGGATGGCATCAAGTGATTAAGTTCTTAAAATCAGTTGGATATCGTGTCATTTGTATCGATAAAGAAGTTGCTTTTGGTCGTGATTTGGTTTGGAACCATATTCCAAATGGTGCAGAAGATCAAACAGGAAATCGTTCTTTAACGGAAAGAGCACGTTGGTTAAAACATGCTGAATTCTTTGTTGGTTTATCTTCTGGTCTGGCATGGTTGGCATGGGGCGCGGGTATACCTGTTGTCATTATTTCTGGATTTACGCATCCATCAACTGAATTTGACACACCTTATCGTGTCTTTAGCACGCATGTTTGTAACGGTTGTTGGAATGATGTTCGGTATCAATTTGATCATAGTAATTTTCTATATTGTCCCAAACATGAAAAAACACCGCGTCAGTTTGAATGCACAAAAGGGATTTCACATCAACATGTGATTAAAACAATTTTGCAAATTCCAGGATGCCGATCAGAAGTAATTAATAACGCCTAACGATAAATAAAGCATTCGGGTTTAAAAACTCGAATGCTTTTTGTTTGTTAAGTTCTATATTTTAGACAAGCAAACCATATAATTAATTTTTACGTCTTGCGATATTTTCCAGCCATTAGGTCTCATGGTTAAACCTGCTATATCGATAACTCGCAGTCCTGCATGATGTGCCATTTTTCCAAGTTCAGCGGGTGTGATGAATTGTTTCCAACTATGCGTGCCAATCGGCAATTTGCGTGTTAAATATTCGGCTCCGACTTTGGCGAATAGGAAAGAGGGAATATTACGGTTAATTGTGGATAGAAAAGCCATTCCTTGATCGGTCAAAAGTTCAGCAATATTATGAACGAATTGTTGCGGATCATTGACATGTTCTAAAAGCTCTAACGCCGTGATAATTTGAAATTGTTTTTTTTCCTCTACAAGTTCTTCAATGGTTCCCACGCGATAGGTGATATGACCACTTTTGGGAGGTAATGGAATGGTATCAAGATGATTTTGTGCGGCTTGAATGACATCTCTCCCGGCATCAACGCCCAATATATTATATCCCAAAGAGGCAAGACCTTCACTGGCTATACCAACGCCGCACCCAATATCGAGAATAGGTTGGTTGGTATCAAGAGGATAGGTTTTTAAAAAATGTTGAATCCATTCGATACGTAGTGCATTCATTTCGTGGAGCGGGCTCATTGGACCAGTTTGATTCCACCATTCACTGGCAATGGCATTAAAACGATTAATTTCATCTTCTTTTACAGAATTCTTTTGATTGTCTGGATTATGTGGTGTAACGGTGGACATGGTCTGGCCTTTCACAGGGTCGTCAAGTAAAATTAATCAAATTATAAACAAAAAAATAAGTCAATAGTTTGATTATCAATTATAACTAGGTTAAGTATTCATTTAACGATATTTTCAATACATAAAGTTTATATTTTCATTATGTAAAGAGTAATAATGAAAATAATGATTACGGAGTTTGCTTTTTATGCCTCTTAGTGCCCCTAGAATAGTAATGAAGTTTGGTGGAACCTCTGTTGCCGATCTGGATCGAATTCGTAATGTTGCGAAAACGGTCAAGAAACAGGTGGATGCAGGGTGTGAAGTAACGGTTGTTGTTTCTGCAATGTCTGGTGTAACCAATCAGTTGGTGGGTTATTGTGAATTATTGAACCCTTTGTATGATCCTTGTGAGTATGATTCAATTGTTGCGACAGGTGAACAAGTAACAAGTGGATTATTAGCGATTGCTTTACAAAATCTTGGTGTTCAATCACGTTCTTGGGCAGGGTGGCAAATCCCGATCTTGACCGATGATGCGCATAGCAAAGCGAGAATTAAATCGATTGATTCTGCGAAATTGATTGAATGTATGCAATCTGGTGTTGTTCCAGTGATTGCTGGGTTCCAAGGGGTTGATGAAAATGGGCGTGTTGCGACTCTGGGTCGTGGTGGTTCAGATACATCGGCGGTTGCGTTAGCAGCCAGTATGCAAGCAACACGTTGTGATATTTACACGGATGTTGATGGGATTTATACAACAGACCCAAGAATAGTTAAAAAAGCAAAACGTATTTCTGCTATTGCGTATGAAGAAATGTTAGAGTTAGCTTCAGTTGGGGCAAAAGTATTACAGACACGTAGTGTCGAATTGGCGATGAAAGAACAAGTTCGGGTTCAAGTATTATCGAGTTTTGAGGATAATCCAGCGCCAATGGAAAATTCGTTACCTGGATCTTTGGTTGTAAGTGAGGATGAAATTATGGAAAAAGAACAAATTACTGGTATTGCATATTCTTTAAATGAAGCTAAAGTTGTTATCAAAGATATTCCCGATCATCCTGGAATTGCCGCATCCGTTTTTGCCCCTTTGGCACGTGAAAATGTAAATGTTGACATGATTGTTCAAAGCAGTGGCAGTAATCAAAAAACAGATATGACGTTTACTGTTCCAAAAACTGATTTATTAAATGTTCAACAGATTTTAGAACGTGAGAAAGAAAAAATTGGTTTTGCAGAAATGTTAACCGATGATGATGTCGTAAAAATCAGCGTTGTTGGTATTGGGATGCGCTCTCATACTGGGGTTGCAAATACGATGTTTAAAACATTGGCAGAACGTTCAATTAATGTGCAAGTGATCTCTACCAGTGAAATAAAAGTTTCTGTGTTGGTTGCAGCTGAATATGTTGAATTAGCAGTCCGTGCTTTACATACTGCTTATGGATTGGATGCTCAATAATGCAACATACGACTGTTGATATGACGGGCTTGGATAAAGATGCACTTAATGAACTGACTTCTTTATGGAGCAGAGGTGCTGAGTTTTTAGGCAGCGAAATTGCCATTTTAGGCGGTGCCATGTCTTGGGTCAGTGAACGCAATCTTGTTTCTGCGATTTCTAGTGCGGGTGGTTTTGGGGTGATTGCTTGTGGAGCGATGGATCCTGCTTTGTTAGAAGCGGAAATTATCGGAACGCAATCCATAACCACCAAGCCTTTTGGTGTCAATTTAATAACAATGCATCCTCAGTTAAACGAATTGATTGAAGTTTGTTTAAAATTAAATGTGAAGCATATTGTCTTGGCAGGCGGGGTTCCCTCTGGTGCTGCGATAAAGAAAATTAAAGATGGTGGGGCTCAAGTCATTGCTTTTGCACCTGCTTTGGTTTTGGCAAAACGTTTAATTAAAATGGGCGTTGATGCAATTGTTATCGAAGGTGCAGAAGCAGGCGGGCATGTAGGACCTGTCTCTTTGACCGTATTGGCTCAGGAAATATTGCCCGTTATTCGTGAAGTGCCAGTTTTTGTTGCTGGTGGGATTGGGCGTGGAGATGCGATTTTATCCTATCTTGAAATGGGGGCATCTGGGGCTCAATTAGGTACGGTTTTTGCAGCATCTGTTGAAAGTCAAGCGCACGAAAATTTCAAAAAGGCTTTTGTCAGGGCTGCGGCGCGTGATGCAATTACGACGGTACAAATTGATGATTCTTTTCCAGTAATTCCTGTTCGTGCCTTGGCAAATCAGGGCACCAAAGAATTTATGAAACATCAAGCTGCGGTTATTCAAAAATACCAACGTCAAGAAGTGGGCAAAGAAGAAGCTCAATTAGACATTGAACATTTTTGGGCGGGTGCTTTGCGTCGTGCAGTAAAGGATGGTGATATTGAAAATGGTTCTGTGATGGCAGGTCAGTCTGTCGGCATGGTCAAAGAAATATTGCCAGTTCAAAATATTATCCATAATTTGGTTCAACAAGCTGTCGATGCATTGGTTGCCCGACGGAAACGGATTCATATTCATCAATAAACTAGGTTGAAAGCAGCATGAGCGACTTAAATCAACTGAATTCCGATCAGAATATACATTCAATTGGGAATGTAATCAAAAAACGCAGAGAAGAACTTGGGATTAGTCTTGATGAGGCTTCTCAACGATTGCGTATTCGTTGGGTTTTTTTGAAGGCATTAGAGGACGGGCGTATCGATCAATTGCCTGGAGTTGCTTATGCTTCTGGTTTTTTGCGTGCTTATGCTGAATTGTTAAATCTTGACAGCGACGCGTTGGTAAAACAATTTCGACAGGAAAATAAAGTTAATTCTGAAAAACAACAGTTGATGTTTCCTGCGCCCGTTCCACAAAGTGGTATTCCAGCAGCGGTTATCGTACTGGTTAGCCTTATCATTATGGTTGGTGCTTATATTGGTTGGTACAAAATATCTGATCATCATCAAGCTCCTCCAGAAGTCATTCCACCACCGCCAATGCAGATTGATAAGAATGCTGGGGTGTCTCAGCAAATTTCCCCGCAAATAGCTTCGATTATGCCGACCGATCATCCAACCCCGTTGGCTCAGGATGGTCAGCAGGATAACCAACCTGTTGATGTGAAAGCAGCACCTGATATGTCTGTAACTAACCAACAGCCTGTTGCAATATCGTCTCAGCCATCACAGCCTTCACAACCAGCAGAATTACCATCATTACCAGCGCCAGCTCCTGAGACTCAAACCGCAGCTGCTGTTGAAGTTAAACAGCCAGAGCAGCCTTTAGTGATTAAAGCCATTGCGCCAAGTTGGGTACAAGTCAAAGATAAAGAAGGGCACGTTTTATATCAAAAACTGTTAAAAACTGATGAAACTTGGCAAATCCCTAGTGATAAAGATGAAGTGATTATGACAATTGGGAATCCAGGTGTTATTGTCTTGCAAAAAGGTGAAATACAATCCTTACCGTTGGGGAAAAAAGGCAAAACGTTACGTCGATTTGTATTAAATGCTTCTAAGGCAGATCAGTTGTTGCATCCTTCAGACCAAGAGACAAATCAAGGGACAGAAAGTAAACCATCATCTGATGGGATTACAACTAGAGTTAAAAAATCTGTTGTTTCAAAACCTGTTTCTCGTTCTAAACATGATGTATCTGCTGATGATTTGAATGCAAAGCAGCTTAATCGGTAAGTTTTAATGTCAGGAAGAATTGTGGTTTTGATAAGGGATGCTTAAATAAATAAACGAGTGAACAAGAGTATATAGTGATTTTTTTGGATTATTTGATATATATGTATAAAGATTATTTCGGAGATTAAAAGTAAATGAGCTTACGCCCATATCAACATATTGAACGCAATAAAACTCGTCAGATTCATGTTGGATCAGTGCCTGTTGGTGGCGGTGCACCTATCAGTGTACAAACGATGACAAATACGTTGACCAGTGATGCCAAAGCAACCATTGCACAAATCAAACGTGCAGAAAAAGTGGGCGTGGATATTGTTCGTGTTTCTTGTCCTGATGAAGCCAGTACGGCCGCATTAAAAGAAATCGTCCAAAACGTAAATGTGCCGATTGTTGCTGATATTCATTTCCATTACAAAAGAGCAATTGAAGCAGCTCAAGCTGGTGCGGCGTGTTTGCGGATTAATCCAGGTAATATTGGCAGCGCAGAGCGTGTTCGTGAAGTGATTAAAGCTGCCAAGGATTATAATTGCTCTATTCGTATTGGAGTGAATGCGGGTTCTTTGGAAAAGCATTTGTTGGAAAAATATGGTGAGCCTAATCCCGATGCGTTGGTAGAAAGCGCACTAGAACATGCGAAGATTTTAGAAGATAATGACTTTCGTGAATTTAAAATCAGTGTAAAGGCATCGGATGTGTTCTTGGCAGTGGAATCTTATCGTCAATTATCCGAAGCTTGTGATTATCCACTTCATATCGGTATTACCGAAGCAGGTGGTAAACGTGCTGGAACCGTGAAATCTTCAATTGGTTTGGGTTCTTTGTTATGGGCAGGGATTGGGGATACGATGCGTGTTTCTTTATCCGCTGAACCAGAAGAAGAAGTCGCTGTTGGTTGGGATATTTTAAAGAGCCTTGGGTTACGTCATCGTGGGGTACATGTGGTTTCTTGCCCATCTTGCGCGCGTCAAGGGTTCCAAGTGATTCCAACCGTTGCAAAGCTTGAAGAACGTTTGGCACATATTGAAACGCCATTGACTTTGTCTGTGATTGGGTGTGTGGTGAATGGTCCTGGTGAAGCAACCATGACGGATGTTGGTGTAACTGGTGGTGGTTCTGGTCGTCACATGGTGTATATGGCTGGTAAGCAAGATCACACGGTACCTGCTGAAGAAATGATTGACCATATCGTTGAGTTAGTAGAGAAAAAAGCAGCAGCGATTGAAGCAGAAAAAGCAGCAGCCAAAGCTAAAGAAGCATCTAAATAATTTAATTTAATACAAGACAGGATAAAAAGCGTGAGTGTGGTAAAGCCCGTTCGTGGAACACATGATTTAATTGGTGAAGACTCTAGACGCCATCAACATGTTATTCAAGTTGCAAAAAAAGTAACCTCTCTTTATGGGTTCGAAGAATGGACTACTCCCGTTTTTGAAGAAACAACGGTATTTGCACGCTCTCTAGGGGAAACTTCGGATGTGGTTTCTAAAGAAATGTATTGTTTTGAAGATCGCGGTGGGGATTCCTTGACCTTACGTCCAGAAGGAACTGCTGGGATTTGTCGTGCATTGGTGACGAATGGATTGACTCAATCTTTGCCACAAAAGGCTTTTTACGCGGGTCCGATGTTTCGTTATGAGCGTCCTCAAAAAGGGCGTTACCGTCAGTTTCATCAAATTGGTGCTGAATTATTAGGAACGTCTACACCATTTGCAGATGCAGAAATGATCGCAATGGGCTATCATATTTTGCGTGAGCTGGGCATTGCCGATGATGTGGTGTTAGAGTTGAATACATTGGGTGATGTTGCAAGTCGTAAAGCGTGGAGAGAGGCGTTAATCTCTTATTTTCAAGCATTTCAATCCAAGTTATCCGAAGATAGCCGTAATCGTTTAGAAAAAAATCCTTTACGTATTTTAGATAGCAAAGCACCTGAGGATCGTGCTTTATTAGCGAATGCCCCAGCTTTGAAAGATCATATGACTCCTGAAGCACAAAATTTTTGGGATCAATTAAGAGTGGCGTTGGATCAATTTAATATTCCGTTCAAAGAAAATCCTTATATTGTGCGTGGATTAGATTATTACAGTCATACAGTATTTGAATTTGTTACAACAAAGCTTGGTGCGCAAGGTACTGTTTTAGCTGGTGGACGTTATGAAGGTCTTGTTGAAGAAATGGGCGGTCCGTCTGTCCCATCGATTGGTTGGGCAGCAGGGGTGGAACGTTTGGCTTTGTTGCTAGAGGAAAGCCCAAAGGTTTCAGCACCAGTCGTTATTATTCCACTTTCTGATGATGTGCATCAGGTTGCGTTTTCTGCATTACAAGCATTGCGTTATGATAACATTTATGCCGAAGTTGCGTATAAAGGAAATTTGCGTAAACAAATGGAACGTGCGAATAAACAAAATGCACCATTGGCGTTGTTAATTGGTGAGGACGAAGCACAAAAACAAGTTGTGCAAGTAAAAGACTTAATCTCTGGCGAGCAAGCTGAAGTTGCATTAGCGGATCTTGTGGCGCATTGTAAAATGAAATTGGCGAAATAATCGATGTCTTCTGAAGAATTTTCTGTAAGTTTTAATGATCGTTTGGATAAAATTGTTGCTCGTTCAGAAGAGCTGCAACATATTTTATCAACTGAGATTTCAGGCGACGAATTTATGGAGGCATCTCGTGAGTATGCTGACTTAAATCGGATTGTTGAGTTGGTTCATGCATTGCGTAATGCCGAGGAAGAAACCAAAGCTGCTGAAGATATGTTGCAAGATCCTGAAATGAAGGATTTGGCAGAAGCTGAGTTAGAAGTATTAAATGAAAAAGTTCCACAATTAAGACATGATATTCGTTTGGCGATGCTTCCCAAAGACAAAGCTGATGAAGGGAATGCTATTTTAGAAATCCGTCCTGCCGCAGGTGGGGATGAGGCTGGGATATTCGCAGCAGAGCTATTTGGTGCTTATCAACGGTATTCAGATATGAATGGTTGGCGTTTCGAAGTTATGGAGTATGATGATACAGGCGTTGGTGGGATCAAAGGCGCGATGGCTTCAATTTCGGGCAACAACGTGTTTGCTCGTTTAAAATATGAATCAGGTGTTCATCGTGTGCAACGTGTTCCTGCAACGGAAAGTCAAGGGCGTATTCATACATCAACCGTGACGGTGGCTGTATTGCCTGAGGCTGAAGAAGTTGACGTGGATATTGATGAAAAAGATCTGCGTATTGACGTATATCGTGCTTCTGGTGCGGGTGGTCAGCACGTTAATAAAACAGAAAGTGCGGTGCGTATTACCCATATGCCTTCGGGTGTCGTGGTGGCGATGCAAGAGGAAAAAAGTCAGCATAAAAACAAAGCCAAGGCAATGAAAATCTTGCGGGCGCGTTTATATGAACAACAGCGTGCTTCATTGCATGCGGATCGTGCTGCGGATCGTCGTTCTCAGGTGGGGACGGGGGATCGTTCTGAACGTATTCGTACGTATAACTTTCCACAAGGGCGTGTGACGGATCATCGTATTAACCTTACCCTTCATAAAATCGATCGTATTATGTTGGGAGAGTTAGATGAAGTTGTGGATAGCTTAGCTCAGGAAGAACAATCAAGATTATTAGCAGCTGAAGAAGCGATGTAAGTTTTTAATATCTCATATTGGGTTGATATGCCTAGTATGAGGTATTTTGTTTAGGTTTCTTTATTTTTTATAGATTCTTCAATTTTCCGAATTATTTGTTCTAATATTGAAATAGGTTGCTGATATGTATCGTCTGCTGCGACTTTATTTGCTTCTTTTTCTTTTTGTAAATCTTTTCTGAATTTATACCAGAACGATAATTCTGACTTTATCGCGTTTATGTTTCTTAAATTATCATAACGTTTGATAAGGATTCTATTAAAGTTTGTTAATTCTTCTTTTGAACATCTGGGAAGATTTTCTTTCAAATGAATATAATTCCCTTGTTATCAAAGATTGACCGTTGTCCAAATTGATTATTCTCACATAAAAGTGCTTCTAAATTATCAAAATATTTTATTTGAGGTTTCTGTCATTATTTAATCTATGATATCGTTCGTGGATCATAGAGTGATTTCATCATATTTTCGAAATAATTTGACTATTATTAATTGATTTTATTTAAAATTTTTAAAGTTTATCATTATGCAAGATGCACAAATCTCTTTGGGATTGTTAATAGAAGAAGGTGAGAGAATCTTAAAGGTTGCAGAGGTAGAAGATCCTCGGCGAGAGGCTCAGCTATTAATCGCAGCAGCTCTACAAAAAACTATGTCCGAGATTTTTATGATGGATAAAAATACGCTGATTGATCCAGTGCTTATTCGTCAATTTTTTGCACGGCGTGCGAAAAGAGAACCTTTTGCATATATTGTCAAAGAGCAAGGGTTTTGGAGTTTAGATTTGGCAGTTTCTCCAGCAACGTTAATTCCAAGGGCAGATACAGAAACGCTGATTGAAGTATTGCTTAAATTACTCCCCGATCGTCAGAAGCTGTATAATTTCCTTGATTTAGGAACAGGCACAGGATGTTTATTGTTATCGGCACTATCAGAATATCCCAATGCGTTTGGCATTGGTGTTGATAAGATAGAAGCAGCAGCGTTGCTTGCGAGCAGAAACGCCAAATATTGTCAGTTAGAAAAGAGAGCTGCATTTATGACAGGCAATTGGGCAGATGGATTGCAAGGCTCTTTTGATGTGATTTTGTCTAACCCCCCTTATATTCGTAAAAAAGAATTATTGGAATTAATGCCCGAAGTCAAAGAGTATGAACCTATGTCAGCACTTGATGGTGGAGAGGATGGATTAGATGCCTATCGATATATTTGTAATCAGGCGGTTGATTTATTATCAAATCAGGGTATATTAGTGTTGGAGCTTGGTATAAAGCAGGACGAGGAAGTTTCTGATATTGCTTTATCTAGGGGATTATATGTTGTTCAAAAACAACAAGATCTAAATGATTGCACCAGAGCCCTTGTTTTATCTCGACAGACATTATAAAAGAATGTTGCAATTATTAAATTAGATTGCGTAGGTAAAACTAAAGACAATAGATATTACCTAATAGAGTTAAGTGAATTAATTGTTTCTATAGTGAACACGAAAATAAAGATCAATTAATATACTGAAAGATTCATATTTTTATTATGATATTTAAATAGTGACTTTTCAGAACTTAGTTCCTGAATTTAAAGCTATTGCGAATAGGAAAGCACAGCGACAACTTATGAATACAAAACGTATGCGAAGCCGTTACCATCGCCCTGGTAATGGGGGTAATCGTCATCAAAACGGACAGACCTCATTTAATCGGAATCATGTTTTCGATAGTAATGGGCCAGATACACGTATCCGTGGGACTGCTCAACAGCTTCACGAAAAATATCTTCAGCATGGTCGCGATGCGTTAAGTTCTGGAGATCGTGTCGCTGCAGAAAGTTTTTTTCAGTATGCAGAGCATTATTCTCGTATTTTAATTATGATGAATCAGTCTGCACAACAGCGTCAACAACAACGCCCGCAACATCATAATAATAACGCTGGGTATTCTGAAAATTCTGATGAAAATACGCCTGTAGCTGCATTAGTTGAGGACGCACCACAACCCGAAGTTGTTGAGGAAACAGTGGAAGTGGTTGTAGAGCAACCCGCCGAAACTCCATCTGTGGCTGAAGAAAATGCTGAGCCAGCGCCAGTTCGTCCAGCCCGTCGTGGTAGACCAGCGCGCTCTGTTGCTGCTAAAAAGAAATTGCAGGAGGAAAGCAATTAAAAATAATTTTAAAGACGAGCGAAAAAGACTTGACTTTCTGTATGAAATAAGAGTAATTAGACCTCGTCTTTAGATTACATAAGGCGGCGTAGCTCAGTGGTAGAGCAGGGGAATCATAATCCCTTGGTCGGTGGTTCAAATCCGCCCGTCGCTACCATAATTTAATATATTAGTGAGATATTAAATTATTTATTCATTAGAAAATTTTATATTGCATGTTTTAATTAACAGAAATAATCCGCAAATTATAACTTAGTTTCGTTCATACGTAATTTTGTAAAAGCTGAATTACTTTTCGTATTGATTACTTAAAATAATTATTATTAAATCAGAAATAATAAAGCCGACACATCCCCATAAAATCAACTTCGTTTCGATAAATATACTCATAGTGATTCCTCTTATTGATCATAGAAAAATATCCTGTGCATATAATTAGGTATCACTTTTATTATAATGTATTTGCTCTTTAATCTTTTGCCAAAAAATGTTGTTTGGAATTTTTAAAGTTTGATTTAAGGATTCGTAGAGCATGATTATTTGCTTAAAATACGCTTCTGATTGTTCGTTAAGCTCTAACCCATTGGTACGGAGTAATATATTGAGAATATTTTTCGGATATCATTTGTTCAAAAAAATCGTAAAACTGTTCTAGTTTGTATCCAAAATACTGCAATTTTTTTATGTTTGCGTGGATTTTTCAGAGTGACTTTTTTGCTTATAATAAAATATGGATAGGTTTAAAGGGTAAGCGTAATTCGATAGATAAAAAGATTAGGCACCTGATCTATACTTTCCTAAGAGGATATAGAATCAGGTGTCTATGGAGTATTATATCAATGTAACAACAAGGCTTCAAAAGAATGAGTAAAGAGATTATATGTCTTTCTGATATTCATTGTTACAAGTTGGTTTTAGAAAGCAGCTTGGAATCTTGCGGCTACAACATCCATATTTCTGCCTCTGATATTCAAAGAATTATTCGGAGTAGAGCTTGTCATTACGTGGTCATAATTCAAAGAAACTCTGAAATGTGGATTTGGATACCAGTTGACACCACCGGTCCAGACGGTCTGTTTACCACCTTGCACACCGTCAGAAGAGTTTTTATGACTATTTAGATCTAGGACACTCCAACGGCCGCTGACCTCCAAAGCACCCCAATGATTTTGTTTGGGATCAAAATTATATTCCACTGCGGGCGCACGGAATGCCGCAGAACGAATATCGTAAGCTCTTGGTTTTCCTAAGATAGTATATGTTAAAGATGTATAATATCCATCGAAATTCAGGCTTCTTTCCCCGCCTGAACGATTAATCCCATATTGAATATATTCACCTTTGGCTAGGAATCGATTCCAACGGAATGCCAGTTCGGGACCTGCTTCCCAAACATTGCTTACCTTATCCAAAACGCCTGTTTTGATTAATGTTTCTTGGGTTAACCTGAAGCCAGGAGAGCCAGAAAAATTATATTGCTTACCCTTGTTGGTTTGTGCAACGTTGAAAGCACTCGATGCAGATAAACCTAAATGTAAATCCATATCTTTGCTGGCATAGGGGCGTCCTGCAACGCGTAACATGCCACCTGTTTGGTCTTTGATAATATCGGGATTATCTTTGGTTGCAGTGTAAGTATGCCCTGTGAAATAACTGCCGACATACCAGCGTTTTCCATAAGTCACACCACCAATACTAAAGCGAGAATCCCCCGCCGCGATACCACGGGCAAGTTCGACCGCAGCAGGGCGTTCCATTAATGCGCCTTCGTTTGAGCTTTCGGAGCCTTCTAAGGTCACGCGAGGTTCAAAGAAACCGAAAGTTAGGATTGTATTTTTTAAGCCACCATATTGCATGTTGCCTTCATACAATCCAGCACTTCCGCCACCAAAATCGGGTGTAATATTGACTGCGAAATCCGTATATCGGAAAGTGAGCGGAATACGAGCACGGCGTAAAGTTTCTCTAAACTGAGAGAATCGCCCTTTTGCTTCACCTCTTCTGGTACCAGAATTAATATAACTGCCAATATCTTCTTGTAATGCAAGACCAATAGAGAAGCTATATCGACCATCGTCTGTGGCGATTGTTGGTCTTCCACTTGGGAAGCCGATACGAATACCACCCACATATACGGTTTCATCATGCTTAGTGGCTGAGGAAAATAAAGGCATATTTGGTGACCAGAAAGAAGCACCACGATCGGGTGGGGGTAAACCATCATTATGTAATAATTCAATGACTGATTTTTCATTGCGACGTTCATCGTCAGATTGGTCTGCAACGTTGATCATTTTAGGATCTGGTTGTCCGGATGGTGTCGTTGTATGAGAAATTAGGGGGGTAGGCTCTGTTTCAGGAGCACGTTGGGCAACCATTCTTTTGCTTTTTGTGCTACGGCTAGCTGTTTGGCTTGCTTTTAGACTTTTTTGTTGAGAACGTAAGGTAACGACCTCTTTCTTAAGTGCCATGATCTGTTTATTCATTTCGATCATTTGTTTATTCATAGCTTTTAAAGTTGCTTCTTGACTTGTATCAGCATGTGCGGAAAAAGATGGGATTAATGCTGTACTGACAATCGTTGTCAGCAAAAGCGTAAGCTGCAATGGAGTATAGATAGCCATATTGAAACCCTAATTCATAAAGATATTTTAAGGGTTTTTTAAATGATTTGTATTGAATATGGGTTTCATTTTCATAATAGTTTTATGAACTTTATATGACAAATTTTAACGGTTATGATTTAATTTTCATAAAATATTCACACGTTTTTTGGGTTTTTTTATGTAAAGTTTTTGACAGGATAATTTATGTAACTAAGGAAATATTAATGTCTTTTTTCCAAAATAAAAATCTTCGTGTTGTTTCTGTTCTTGGGCTTTCTTTTGCTTTTTTTGCTGCAGTCTTACCAAATGTTAAAGCGCAAGATGTCGTAACCATAACAGGTGTAGGTTCCAGCTTTGCAGCACCTTTATATCAAAATTGGGCAGCAAGTGCTGTAAAAGATATTAACATTAAAGTTAATTATCAACCTTTGGGGTCGAGCGCAGGGAAGAATCAGATTATTGCAAAGACCGTTAATTTTGGTGCTTTGGATATGCCAACATCGATTGAACAATTAACACAGGAAAATTTAGTGCAATTTCCAACGGCAATCGGTGGTGTGGCTGTTGTTGTCAATGTACCTGGTGTGAAAGAAGGTCAATTACGTTTGACTGGGGATATTATCGCTGATATTTATGCTGGTAAAATCACCAAATGGAACGATCCCCGTATTGTTGCGATTAATAGTGGGGTTACTCTGCCGGCTACGGGTATTGCGGCTGTGTATCGTGCTGATGGTTCTGGAACAACACAAGTCTTTACGTCTTATTTATCAAAAGAATCCGCAAATTGGAAAAAGGCTTATGGATCCAATACCTCTATTGCTTGGGCTGTTGGTATGGGTGGACGCGGCAATGGAGCGGTTGCTTCTATGGTGAAGAATATTCAAGGTGGGATTGGCTATGTTGAATATGCTTATGCGTTACAGAATCATTTAAATACAGCTCAGTTAAAAAATGTTGCGGGTAATTTCGTAGCAATCAGCGAAGATTCCATTAAAGCTGCTGCAAAAGCTGCAGATTGGATTCATGCAAAAAATTATAGTGTTGATTTGATTGACACCAAAGGTGCAGATTCTTGGCCGATTGTTTCCACAACTTATGTATTGGTTCATGCGGAAAATAAAACTTCTCAAGAAGTTACAAAATTCTTTAGATGGGGATTCGAGCACGGGGATGCGATTGCGACCCAGCTGCATTATATTCCTTTGCCTGTTGTTGTTAAAGAAAAAATCGAAAAAACTTGGGAATATGCTGGTGTTGCTGGGAAAGAAGCAAAGGCAAAATAATGTTGCTGAAACAATCAGGATATAGAAAAGATAAAAAAATCATACCCTTTCTGTTTACGTCATCGATGTGGTGTGGGGGTGCGTTGATTTTTTTGATTTTTCTTGGTTTGATTTTTGAATTATTTTGGCAAGGGAAACAGGCGTTTTCTGTATTTGGTTTTCATTTTATAACCTCTACAGATTGGAATCCTGGGGAACAGCAATTCAGTGCTGGGGCTGCTTTGATTGGAACGTTGGTGAGTTCCTGTATCGGGGTTGTTCTGGCGCTACCCTTATCCTTTGGTTGTGCATATTGTCTAAATGAGTTAATGCCACAACGGTTTTCTAAATATATCACAGCAACCATACAATTATTGGCTGCTATTCCTTCGATTATTTTAGGAATGTGGGGATTTTTTATTTTAGTTCCATTGATGTCTCAATATGTTCAACCTTTTTTACAAAATCTTTTTGGTAATGTGCCTTATATAGAGCTTCTTTTTTCAGGGGGAACTTATGGTATTGGTATTTTAACAGCTGGATTAATTTTGGCTATTATGATTACGCCGTTTATTACCGCAATTATGCAAGAATCTTTTTCTAATACCCCTGTGATGCTTAAGGAAAGTGCCTATAGTTTAGGTGCGACAAGATGGGAAGTGATGCATCAAGTGATTGTGCCATGGGTACAAAAAGGTGTTGTCGGTGGGGTCGTTCTGGGATGGGGACGGGCTTTGGGGGAAACAATGGCGGTTACTTTTGTGATTGGAAATGCCCATCATGCCAGTTGGTCTTTGTTTATGCCAAGCAATACGATTGCATCTTTGATCGCATTGGAATTTTCGGAAAGTGCCGTAGGCAGCCTAAAGATGTCCTCTTTGATGGCATTAGGTGCGGTATTGATGGTGATTTCCTTTGTTGTTTTGTTTTGTTCTCAGCTCTTGTTAAAGCAAGTCTTAAAATCTCGATAGGATTGAGTGAAAATGGCACAAGATGTCAAAAAACTACAAGGGCGTAAAAATAATTTAATTACGTGGCGGTTTATAAAGAATCGTTTAATGACGGTTTTTGCTTTTGGCACGATTCTGGTTATGCTTTGTATTTTAATTTCAGTTTTAATTACATTATTTGTTAATGGCTTATCCGGTTTATCTTTTTTTACATTGACGCATATGACGGCACCTCAGGGTTTGCCTGGGGGGTTATTAAATCCTATTTTAGGCAGTATAATTCAAGTCGGAATTGCCATTATTATTGTTGTTCCAACAGGAATATTAGGGGGTATTTTTCTGGCTGAATGTAGCAATAAAAAGTTGAGTACGATCATCCGCTTTATTGCAGATATTATGATGTCAGTTCCGTCGATTTTAATTGGTTTATTTGTATATATTCTGTTGGTGATGACCATGGGATATTCAGCATTAGCAGGCTCTGTGGCGTTGGCATTATTGGCGTTGCCGGTGATTGCGCGTACGACTGAAGAATCATTGAATATGGTTCCGTCTGCTATCCATGAAGCCGGTTTTGCGCTGGGTGCACCGAAGTGGAAAGTGATTTTGTTTATCTGTTTGCCTGCTGCCAAAGGGGGTATTATTACAGGTATATTACTTTCTATATCAAGAATGGCTGGCGAAACGGCGCCGTTACTTTTTACCTCTTTAGGCAACTCGGATTGGAGTTGGAATATCTTAAAACCGATGGCAAGCCTGCCGTTAACAATTTATCAATATGCAGATTCTGCAGATGACACATGGATTAAACTTGCATGGACAGCGGCATTATTAATTACTCTTTTTGTCTTATGTTTAAATCTAATTGCACGAATATATGTGGATAGGCATCGGAAAAAGGATTAATTTGGAATGATAAGTAATATGGATAATATGGATAGCAATGTTGCTATTTCAATTCAAAAGGTGAATTTTTATTATGGTGCATATCATGCACTAAGAGATATTAACTTTGATATTGCCGCGAAAAAAGTCACAGCGATGATTGGACCTTCTGGCTGTGGGAAATCAACATTGTTAAGAATGTTGAACAGGATGTATGATTTATATCCAAACCAATATGCCAAAGGGGATATTTTGTTTGATGGTGTGAATATTTTGGACAAAGACATTGATTTGAATGTTTTGAGATCGCGCATTGGAATGGTTTTTCAAAAACCAACGCCTTTTAGTATGTCGGTTTATGAAAATATTGCGTTTGGGATTAAATTGTACGAACGTCCTTCGTCTGCGCGGATACAGGAAAAAATTGAGACTGCATTGCGCCAGGTTGCGTTGTGGGATGAAGTCAAAGACCGTTTACATCGTTCAGCTTTGGGATTATCAGGTGGGCAGCAACAAAGGTTATGTATTGCCAGAGCGTTGGCAGTTGAGCCAGAAGTGTTATTACTCGATGAGCCCACATCTGCACTAGATCCTATTTCAACGGCTAAGATCGAAGAGTTGTTGGATATTTTAAAAGAAAAATATACAATTGTTTTAGTGACTCATAATTTACAACAAGCAGCACGTTGTGCAGATAATGTTGCTTTTTTCTATTCTGGTGAACTCGTTGAAATTAACGATGCTGCAACATTATTTACAAAGCCAGCTCAGCCCAAAACGCATGATTATATTACTGGACGTTTTGGATAAAAAGGAATGATATAAAAATGGTAGATAAACTTCCAGAACATACAGTCAGCCGTTATGAGCAAGAGCTGGAACAATTACGCAGTATGATTTTACGCATGTTTGGTATGGTTGAAAATCAGCTGGCACAAACGTTGGTTGTCTTACGTGATCGAAAAATTGATACGGCGTATGAAATTGCGCTGCATGATATTGAAATTGATGCCTATGAGAAAATGGTCAGTGCCTTTTCTATTCAGATATTGGCATTACGATCACCGATGGCGATTGATTTACGTGAGATTGTTTCTGCGTTTAAGGTCAGTGTTGATTTGGAACGTATTGGTGATTTAATTGCGGGTATGTGTCGTCGTATCGTTCAAATTAAAACGATCAACGAGAATATTCCATTATCAGGGTTGTTGACAATGGGACGACAAGTGCAAGAAAATTTACGCCAAGTGGTGATTGCAATTTCTACGCAAGATCAAAAATTGATGTTACATCTATGGAGTGTGGATGACATTGTAGATGATTTATATTTGTCTGTTTTCACAGAATTAACCAACTTAATGGAAAAAGATTCTCAATATATTTGGGTATGCTCTCATTTGCTATTTATGGTAAAAAACCTAGAGAGAATAGGGGATCATATCATTAATATTATCGAGAGTTATTATTACGTCTTTACAGGAGATACGCTCCCTTATCAACGTGTGGGTCCTGTGGATGTTATAGAGGATACGATAGAATCGTGATGAATGCCTTGGTAAATATTTTGATTGTTGAAGATGATACGTCCATTGCCTTATTGCTACAGTATAATCTCGAGAAAAAAGGATATAAGGTGGATGTGGCTGGGAACTATGCTGATGCGTTGACTTATATTCAAAATAATAGCTATTCTGCATTAATATTAGATTGGAATTTGCCGGGCGGCACGGGGCTGGATATTTGTCGTTACATTCGTAGCAAAGAAGGGATCTCTGCTTTAGCGGTTATTATGTTAACGGCGCGAGGAGAAGAGCTGGATGAAATCTCAGCCTTTGATGTGGGTGTAGATGATTTTATTACTAAGCCTTTTAGTATTGATACATTATTATTAAGATTAAAAGCGGTGTTGAGGCGTTCAAGTTTTACTTCGAAGGTTAAAAATGAAGTTTTACGGTTCGAAGATATTGTCTTTAATATGTTAGAGCACCGCGTATATCGTAATGAACGTTTGCTTAATTTGGGTCCAACAGAATATAAAATGTTAGAATATTTTCTACGTAATCCTAAAAAAGTTTTTTCACGTGAAGAGCTATTAAATGCGGTTTGGGGTGAGAATATGAATGTTGAAATTAGAACGGTTGATGTTCATATCTTACGATTAAGAAAAGAGCTAAATGCAGGTGGAGAGCGGGATATCATTCGCACGATTCGATCTGCAGGATATGCTCTTGATGTTCAATAATATAGAATTTGACGTTTTATTTGTGTTTATATTGGGTGCTATTATCGGTTTAAGCATCCGTTTCATTTTTCAACAAATTTCGAGAAATATTATATCTGTTAAAGAGCATTCGATTGTTCAGGATTCTAGTAAAGGTTTTTTTACAACCTTAGATGATCTTAAAGTTATTATAGATCATATTTCCTTGCCTATTTTGGTAATCTCTCATCAAAAAACGCCCATTTCTGCATCATTAAGAAATGAATACAAAGAACATTTCAAGTATTTTACCAATAACATTGCTTATGATTTCAACATCTATGCGTATAATCATTATAATGATGTGTTTTTAGATATTTTTCGACATCCATTATTCATACAAACTTTGGAAACTCAATCAAAAGACTCTGTTGTTGAGATAGAGATACAGTTTGAACTTCCTAAATTTTATTATTTTAAACTTGTTTTTAATTCTTTTGATCGTCCAGTACATTTAGAGAATATTGTTCTTGTTAGTATTATCGATCAAAGCCAATCTATTTCTTTTAATCAAATGCGTACTGACTTTATCGCACACGCCAGTCACGAGTTACGCACCCCTTTGACATCGTTAGACGGGTTCGTGCAAACATTATTAAAAATGGATGATGCTGACCCTGAGATGCAAAAGAAGTTTTTGGATATTATGCAGATGCAAGTTGGGCGTATGATTCGTTTAACTAATGGATTATTGGCATTATCGAGAGTGGAACGCGACGAATATAAACTGATCAAAGAACATGTTAATTTAAAGGATGTGTTACAACAAATACTAGAAGAAGCACGATTTAAAATGAAAGATCGAGGAATTATTCTAGAATATAAAGATCATGCCGAAGCGCAGGAAATAGAAATCTATGCAGAAAAAGATCAACTTTTTCAAATTTTTCATAATCTTTTAGAAAATGCCATGCGATATGCACCTTTGGGCAATCATCAAGAGGCAACAGTGATTTGTGAACTTTCTTTTTCTGAGGATCGGATCAAGTGGCCTGGCTTAGGGTGGGTGGTTTCCATCAAGGATAATGGACCAGGAATAGAAAAAAATCATATTCCACGGTTAACGGAACGTTTTTACCGTGCTGATGATAAAAACGGTGGCACGGGGCTGGGGTTGGCTATTGTCAAACATCTTGTTACCCGCCACAAAGGGGCTTTGATTATAGAAAGTCAATTAGGGAAGGGAAGTTGTTTTTCAATATGGTTTCCCATGAATTATACATAATTTATAATAAATTAGGGAAATGGTGCTGTTAGAGAGCATTTTCAACCTATTGATTTTATTATATTTTATTAAATTTCAACTACTTATATGCCTTATTTTTTAGCAAAATCACCCTATTTTTCCCCATTTTATAATCTATTTTACACCAAACTACACCATGATATAATGACAAAATAGGCTCGTATTGAAAGATGTATCATGGCAACTATTATTAAAAGAAATGGATCGTTTCGGGTGCAGATAAATCGCAAAGGTAAACGTTTATCCGCAACCTTTGATACTAAAGCTCAAGCTGAAGTATGGGCTTATCAAATGGAAGCTATGATTTTAAATGACGAAAATCTTGAACAAGAAATAATTGTCAATGAGGCTTTAAGCGTTATTGATGTTTTTGAAAAGTATAAAAATACGGTTTCGCCTAAAAAAAGAGGGTTCGTTAAAGAAAAAATTCGAATCGAAAAACTCTGTCGAGATCCTGCTTTTGCAATCCCTATTGAAAGATTGACTAATAAGGCATTAGCTGTTTGGCGTGACAAAAGATTAACTCAAGTTCAACCATTGACTGTCAAGCGAGAGTTAATTCTAATATCAGCAATCTTAAATACGGCGATTAAAGAATGGGGAGTAGATTTATCTCACAACCCCGTCCAGATGATTCAACAACCCAAAAATCCTAGACCACGCAATCAACGAATATCAGAGGAAAATAAATTAAAGATTATTGAACAGCTCAATTGGGATATGAAAACACCACCTGTAACGACAAGCCAATGGGTAGCTTTTGCTTTTTGTTTGGCTTTGGCAACAGCAATGCGTAGGGGCGAGATATGTTCATTCACATGGGGAGATTTGTATCTTGAGGAATCCTATATTCATCTTGATATGACCAAGAACGGAGATGAAAGAAATGTTCCTTTGTCTACCAAAGCGAAATCTTTGTTAAAATTATTAATTCCTCAAAGCAAAAATGTCAGGGTCGTTGCGGTTACCCCAGATGTGCTAAGTTCTACATTCAGAAAGGCTAAGATTGCGGTGGGACTAGAAAATATAAGATTTCATGACGCAAGACGAGAGGCTACTACGCAATTTGCTGAGAAACTTTCTAATCCCTTAGAACTATCTGCTGTAACAGGTCACAAAGATATTAATCTGTTGCGTAGCACTTATTATAATCCGGACGCAAGTAAAATAGCAAAAAAATTAGATTAGAAGACATTATGTTCTTTCCTCTTCCGCCCTCTGGCTGGTTTGTTGTTTTTATCGTCTTTAAGCCAGTCATTCACGATATCCACATGCCATTTTGTTTTTGAAGTCCTAATTGGTGGTGGTAATCTTTCAGGATGTTTGCTTTTTAGTGTGGCTACATATTTTTTTGAATATCCTAACAAACATGCCAACCCTTCATAACCAACTACCTTCGATTGCGTTTTCATTCCCCACATCCATTTATAAAATCGTTAATTGCGTATCCCAGCCAAAAGCTGGAGATCATTATGAGTATTATTGCGATGAGCATGAGTTAAATACCTCGATATTGTTTGTATTTTTGTCTGAAACTATCATTAAGCGTTCGGCATCTTGAGGTAAAATATAAGAAATTTCTCCGTCTGCATTATAACCACACCAAGCATAGCTCTTGTTCAGGCTTGCGTTAAATAGCCACATTTCTGGTTGTTCTTGCCAACCGTGTCTATCTTCATCGTAGATTGATGTCGTTCCATAGATATTGACAATTTGGTCATGCCTTAGATTTTTTCCTCTTACCTCTTTCTCAACATTACAATCATAACGGTAAAGTGTATTTTCTTTGAGGTTACACATCTGCTTGTGCCTCCTCGTTATCAAATTCACGGAGCGCTTGTTCAATGAGGTCATCTATGATGCCAGCCCATATTGGCTCTTTTTCTACTAATTCTTTGCGAAGGTTGATGGTTGCTTTGTGACCCGTAATTTTCTCTAATTGAGTGCGATCTTTAACTTGTGATAACGTATTTGCAAGACGTTCATAGTTTTGCTCAAGTTGTGATTTCTTGGGTTCAATATCGCAACCGCTTTCAGACCACTCTTTCAATCTCTTTCCATGTTCAACGCTAATTAGCTGACCATTTTGGAAAATTACTTGCATATCTCTATTAAGTTTTTTGTCTAACTCATAATTAGGCTTTCCAGGGTTTGTTGGCTCTAAGGTTAAAGATGCTGTCATTTCAAACATAAAGCCTTTTTCGCAAATAGGTTGAAATCCTTGATTAACAACCTCAGTAAACCCTTTATGATTTTTAATAGGTTTAACTTTTTCTTCAGCACGTAAGCAAAAAATAATATGACTTCTAACTTGTGTTAGTTTAGCCATCATCTTCTTATGTTGTTTTTTAGGTTCAGCCCAAGAGAGCATTTTAACAGCTTCTAGTTTTTTAAAATTAATTTCGCCAGTTTGATTGTCTGTTGCTTTTCTTAGAGCTATTCCATCAGACATCTCAACAATACCACCTTCACCATTCCATTCATGAGATGCGCTGTCGATAACAATTACAGATGCGCCAGCTTGCTCACAGGTTTGAATTGCTTCTATATAACGTTCTGGTGTAAAAGGAGGAACAAAATCCAAATGAAGAAAATTAAATGTTCCTTTGTTATGGTCTGCTTGTTCACCGTTTTTTGGTGCATATTGCAAAGAGCGTCCAGCTTCGGTATCAATAACGGCAATCTTTCCGTTGTCACCAGCAATCCCTTGTGCCAATAAAAGGGCTGAATATGTTTTCCCAGAGCCAGAGGCTCCAGCAATAGCAAAAAGTAAATTGATTTTTTGACGAACAGCAGGTTGTAAAGTGAAACTCATAATTAAACCCCCATTGCTTCATAGTAATAATTTTGTTCTTCAATTTGACGAATTACCCAAGGTTTAGGTTCAACACACACGATTTGATCGGTATATCCATCAAGATCATCTTTTTGAATTGTTGCTTCCCATAGTTTAATGGCTCGTTCTATTTCTTGTTCAGCAAGTTCTTGTAGTTGATTATCAATCGTGAAAACGGAAACTTCAAAAGGTTCAAACATTTCTATAACGACAAAATGAGTAGGTGGTCTTTTTTGTCCTGTTAATTTTTTTAGACCTCTTTCATAAAAAACGCCTTGCGTTCTATATGTAGTCATGAGTTTATTTTGCCATTCAAAAGGCGACCCAGACCAGTTTGTTCCTTTGATATCAAAGATTGGATATGTAGGGTTCTTTGGTAGTTTATCGATCATGGATCGACACCAAATATTACCTTCCTGCCATGACATAACGACTTCATTATCACTTTTGGAAAAGAAAGCATCGCTGATGACATGAAGTTTTAACTTACTTAACGCCGTTTTTGCACATTCATAAATATTATCAAAGCATTTTTCTAAGATTGGTGTTTTGTTTGCAGAAAATGCTTCTTGCTTTAATTCCTTAGCTTTTGGATTTCTATAATCATCATAACGTATGATCCAAATATCGTTCCCTTTGTTTAAAATAAGATTATGAAGCACTGTTCCCATTATCATATCTTTAGTAGGTTCTTTTTCCTTCTTGTTAGGTGTGATGAACCTTGGATGTTTCCATGCTGCGTGATAAGGGCTTTTATCCAATAAATCCCGAATGAGGCTGTTGGACAGGCTGGGGGTAGGGCATGGATCATTATGATAGATTGACGCTGGCATATCGTAATAGATGTCAGGTTCAGTAATTTCAAAGTTTGAAGGGTAATTAACCATTGCCCCCTCCATTGTGTTGGGGGAACATATTTTCGTTTATATGAAATATTTGTGAATCGATATTGGTTAGGTGATCGGTTGAAAAAACAGTTTCCCATTCTCTTAATTGACTAAGAAGCATTTCGATTTTTTTGTCTTTAATGTCGTTATCGATATGTAGTTTTTTATTCTCTTCGATTAAGGCATTGATGAAATCTGAGAGTTTATTTTCCATGGCTCATTCTCCATGTGTTATTGTTGGCTAGTTTATCGAGTTTCC
The DNA here is from genome assembly GCF_029953305.1 of Commensalibacter nepenthis. Lineage (NCBI taxonomy): Bacteria > Pseudomonadati > Pseudomonadota > Alphaproteobacteria > Acetobacterales > Acetobacteraceae > Commensalibacter > Commensalibacter nepenthis. The sequence continues at coordinate 1,533,661 of NZ_JASBAN010000001.1, forward strand.
ATTGTAGTTTTTGGGCTATTTGGCGGCATTCTTTGGCATGTTTGGGATGTCGTTGATTGTAAATATCAGCGTGACGATTGCGGTATTTGATTTGATCTTCTAATTCTTTTATTTTGAGCTCGTTAGCTTCTCGTCGTTGTTGTAAAAAATCTGGAATTAAGGTAAGTATTTTTTTGCATGATAGATGCATGTTAAACTCCTTTGGGGGTTGGATAAGGGGCTAGAGGGCAGAAGAGCTAGCCTCTTGTTTTAGTATGATTAATATTAAGTTTAACTAAATATATAAGTCAAGAAATATTATTAAGTTTAACTAAATTAAAAAATTATTTTAAGATGAGCTTAATTGAGTCTCTGATATTTTCAGGTGCTTCTCTGTATTTTTTAATAAGTTTGATCTCTTCATCAGATATTTTATCCTTGGATTCTTGACCAAAAGAAATTAGGTCAACAACCTTTATGTTAAAGTATTCTGCTAAAGCTATTAGCTTTGGAAATTCAGGGTAATATCTACCATTTTCCCAATGGCTAATGGTTGGAATTGACGTATCAACTATGGCAGCTATATCCGCTTGCCCTAAGTTTTTACTTTCTCTGAATTTTCTTAAACTTTGTCCTATGTTCATAAGAATAGTTAACATCAATATTCCATTCATTGATTTAGTTTAGCTAAATAATTAATTGACAATAAATTTAGTTTAAATTAATAATAAATCAACACCTGTTCTTTGACCCGTAAATAAGATTTAAGACCGTGGCTGTATCGATTCCGTCATGGTCTTCCCGCTGGGGATTATATTAAGCCATTAGGTTGTTAATATATTCTTGACCCTGAGGGGTTGGGGTGACGATAATTTTACGTCTATCTTCACGATCAACTTTTCGTTCGATTAATTGACATTCTTCCAATCGATCAAGCGCTCTGGTAACGGCTGGTTTCGACAGATTATATTTTTCGGCATAAACCATAACGCTTTCATGAATACCGTCTACATATATAGATGATAGGATAGCAAGTTGGCGAGGAATGAGTAGGAATGGATCCATTGCCGCCTTTTTGATAATTTTAAATTGGTCAATCATCACTTTCTCCTTTTAAAAAGGGGCAACGATTCGGATGAACCGTCTTTTTGATGGTGTCGATTTGGGCGATAACGATTCTAACACCAAAAACCCCATGACCATCGTGGCCATAGGGGTATAATTATACGTTATACGAATAATTGTCAATAATAAAATATACGTTTTACGAATATTATTTTTTATCTGTCAGCTTTTCACCTAACGATATCCATTGGAGTTTTGTTTCGTCGTCCATATTTTGTATTATTTTATTCATTTTAGATAAAAAATCTATAGTAGAGGCATCTTTAGGAGAAACCATTAGCTTGATTGGTTCAATTCCTAGTGTTTTTGCTATTTTTTCAAATGTTTCATCATCAATAGCCATTGTTCCACTCTCCCATCTCATTATTGTTGGTTGAGTGGAGTCCAGTTTTTCGGCAAGCTTTTCTTGAGAAAGTTTAAAGTGCTTTCTCCATTCTTTGAGGTGTTTGTATTTTTTTGTCGAAATAATGTCCATACTTTATTTTACATTATAGTCTTTATAAATTTTATATCATCAAAAGTATATTGCTTTCTCTATAAATATACGTTAAACGTATAAATATAGTATTAACATGAGATAGAAATATGCGATTAGCTGATTGGATGGATAAGAACAACTTATCACAAAAGGAAATAGGGGATTTGATAGATGTAAAACAATCTTCTGTTTCAAGATGGGTAAATGGTGTTATGCGTCCTTCTTTATCTAAAATTAAAGAAATAATTGTCTTAACTAATGGTGAAGTTAGTTTTGAAGATTTTTGTTAGTCCGACATATTTAAAGAAAGGGTAGAGGGATGAGTGAAGATTTTTTACAAAGGTTTGGACTTCAAACTATTACTGATAAGCATGGAATATTAGTTGGTTTTAAACAAACAGCCGAAAAGAAAGAGGATATAGATCATCTTTTTATACTTGGATATTTGCTGATGTTAATTTCGAACAATACTCCAACGGAATATATTAGGGGCTTTTTAGATGGTTATGCAGATTAAATCCATTTAAAAAAATAATTCCTTTACTGTTAATTCTATAGGTTCTTGTTGTTCTATTTTTACTTATATCAGATGGAATTTCTGCAATGTATCCCTCATCAATTAAAAAAGTTAAATGTGCAAATCGTTTATTATATTTATCAGTATTTTCATCATCATATTTTTCCTTCATTACGCCATTTGGAAAAAATCCTTCAAGTTCTTTCAAGAGTTCAATTGCATAATTCGGGTCTGTTTTCATAACAGTTTCCTCATGATTGTAATTGTGTCGGAACATTTATCATGAGGCAAATGGGAAAGGGAGTCAAATTCCTTTCCCGCCATACTCTGCCCTTTCTTTTCAATGTGTTGAGGGGAAAGGGGAAAGTATGAACCAGATGAATCTTTTGGATAGTATCATTGCTTTGATCCATTGGGTTCATGCTTTCCGTCCTCCATATAAGCAGTCTCTTCATGATTGTTAATATGGAGGTATAAAATTCTGTTATGAGAGAAAAATTTTCTGCGGAGAGAGAACGAATGAATGCAGCTGCGTTTTCAGATCAAGCGCAAGCCATGCTTAAAAATATGGCAGAGCTGGAAAAAGATCAGCCTTTGAAAGTTGTGTTCGGATCTTTAGCGCGTAAAACAGGACTAAATGAAGGTCAAGTCAAGCGTCTTTATTATTCTGAATGGAAAATCATTCCTGTGCATATTTATGCGCAAGTAACAAATGCATATCGCAAGTTTAATGAGTTAGCTATTCAAAATATGGAACATAGAGAAATGATCTTGCAACAAAGAATAGAACAAGTCAGTAAGGAAATCGAACATGTCTTTCATCAATTCCCTTAGGCACAAATATCATGAATGTATTGGTCATCGATTGTTAAACAAAGCTTTATCATTAAAAAATAAAGCAGAGCAGCATTTGAATATAGCCAAGAAAATCAAAGAACATTTGAAGAGTAAAAAGGAAATAACCCATGAGTGAACCAGAAGTAGGCGGCATTGCAGCGGATCGATTACGCAGCCTCATTGAACGGATCGAGCGTATCGAAGAAGAACGTAAAGGTTTGGCTGATGATATCAAGGATATTTACGCCGAGGCAAAATCAGCGGGTTTTGATGTGCCTGTCATTCGACGTATCATCAGCGCACGTAAAAAAAAGCCGTCCGAGATAGAAGAACAAGAGAATTTGTTTGATGTATATCGTCAAGCATTGGGGATGTAATGAATAGTCAAAACAATCAATTAAATCATTGTGAGGATGCAAAGTTTGGCGACGAGGCTCCTCACAATGGCTCACAATTCTAAAGGAAAGAGCAATGACAAAAATAGAGAACAACAGGCAAGTTGTAAAGAAAGAAGTTTTTAAACTCAATATCATTGATATTTTTTATCTCTCACATATAAATTGGGAAGTATCAAGAAAGACGCAAAAAGTTATCGATAAGCTGGACTTTTTAATTGGTTTAAAAGAAGTACAATCTAAATTTGCTTTTGCTTTGCCCATTACAAACGGACTTTCACGTTTAGATCAAATTAATTTCCAAGAGTTATCTGATTATGAATGTGATCCAGATGAGATTAAGAAAATTGATATAAAAATCATTCGCCAAGCAGCTCAAGAGTTAGAAGAAAAGGGTTATTTGATCCGTGATACAGATGGCAATCTTGAATTTCATCAAAGTGAGGCTGTGTAATGGCTCGTATTCCTTCAAATCAATATTATATCCAACTTGACTATAGGGCTGTCCTTTGTGATGGAACGTTAAACAGCATTGATGATGCAGCTCAAAATATTTGGACAACAATGTTTTACAAATCCCTATCTTATGAAGAGATGGGGCATTTTAAAGTCAATGGTAAACCATTATCAATTAGTGATCTTGCTAAGGTCTTAGGTAAAGATTTAAAGAAACTTAAAAGAGTTTTACCGATTTTAGTAGAAGTTGGTTTATGTGAGCAATTGGAAGATGGCACAATTATCATTCCCAGCTCTAAATTTGACCAATTTGCCTGCAATTTGCATTCAAAATGCGCGCAAAGTGACGGCAAAACGACGGCAAAACCGCGGCAAAATGCCGAGCAGAATGGCAGTTTAAAGCCAAAAACAACACCCCCTATAAAAGAAAAGAATATAAATAGAAAAGATATATCTAATAAATTAGATATACCCCCTAAAGATATAAATACCCCCCAAGCTAAATCAAAACATGGTTCAAGGCTTCCTGACGATTGGTTGCCGGATGAGGAGGATCGAGAATACGCCCGTAACCGTGGACTTGATGTTATTCGAACGATTGAGGATTTTTGTGGATATTGGCACGCCAAGGCTGGAAAAGATGCAATCAAAATGGATTGGTCTTTGACGTGGAAAACCTGGTGTCGAAAAGCAAGAGATTGGGGAAATGTCCATCATTTTCCTAAGCAAAACCAACAACACCCTGCCAAAAAACCACATAATCTTGATTGGATGATCGAAGAAGATAACCAACTTTGGGGGAACGTATAATGAACGAAATTATTGAAAAATCTTCCGTATCCTTGCCTGTTTGGTTGAATATTTCTGCACCGTCCTGGACAAAGCAATTTAAAGATCAAAAAAGCTACAATTGCTATTCTTGTGAGGGAATGACTGATTTAAAAATTGCGAGAACTTTTGGTAAAACAAAAATTAGTGAAGAACGCCATAACGAGGCTAAAGCAGCATTAGATCATTTCCTAAAATTATCTTCTGTTCCTGTTTCAATGGCAGTTTTTAGAGAAGTTTTTAAATTAGTTAATGGGAGTGTTTCGAATTCTCTATCTCAAGAAATTTTTAATTTCAAAGTGAAAGCCCTTTATAGCATTTTTGCTGATTATCCTGCTTGTATTTTCACACAAGAAACAACTCGTAAAATTGCAAATTTAAACAAATTTTTTCCATCAGGTAACGAGATTGAAACAGTTTTAGACCAAGCCAAACAAGACCTAGATAATGAAATTGAAAACTTAAAAGCTATTGTTGGGTATGGTTTTGAAACCAAAGAAGATCAACGCCGTGAACAACGAGAATTGCAAGAAAAACGCCGTCAATATTTGCAAGATAAGGCAAACCAAGAGCGACAGCATCGTATCAATTACCTGAACGCTATTACACAACCTTTGGATGAATTAAACAAAGCCATCAAAGAAGCTGTTGAGAGCTATGTTCCACAAAATGCAGCTAATATGAATAGTCAAGCCCTGATTCAACTATTCACAGAGCAAATGAACCAGATTGACGACCAACAAATTAAATTAATTCTTCAAGATAAAATCAATACCATTCGTTCAGCTGCAAGACAGATAGAGGAATTGCGTAAGCTGGGTGTTGTTGTGAAACCAATAAAGCGAGGAGCTTTCGCATGACCCAACAATTAATCGTTGCACAAACATTCATTCGTCAAGATAATCAAGGTCGTTATTGTTTAAATGATTGTCATCGTGCATCTGGAAGTGATTTGAATAAAAGACCTCAGATGTGGTTAAGGAACGATCAAACTAAGGAATTAGTTGAGGAATTGACCGATGCGCAAATTTGCGCATCGCCTATATCCATTGTAAAAGGTGGCCTTGAACAAGGCACTTATGTTGTTAAAGAACTTGTTTACGCCTATGCAATGTGGATCAGTCCATCTTTTAATTTACAAGTTATTCGTGCTTATGATGATCTTGTTTCACAACCACGATTTCAAATCCCCCAAACCTTATCAGATGCCCTGCGTTTAGCAGCAGATCAAGCAGAGGAAATCAGTATTTTAAAGCCAAAGGCTGATGGGCTAGATTTACTTACTGATGCTAATGGATCTATGTGTTTTACAGATGCTGCTAAAAGTTTAAAGGTGAAACGATCTGAACTCATAGAGTATCTCAACAATAACAAATGGATATATAAGCGTAAAGCAAAAGATAATTGGATTGCCTATCAAGATAAAATTGAACAAGGTTTGATGTGGCACCAAATAACAGAAGATACACGTTCAGGTAAACTAAAAATTTATACACAAGCTTTAATCACTCCTAAAGGTCTGGCAAAATTGGCAACCATTTTTGTAAGAGAGATTGCATAATGGCAGGCAGTGTAAACAAAGTCATCATTATCGGGCATCTTGGACAAAATCCAGAGGTTAGAACAACGCAGGCTGGGACTAAGGTTGTTAATCTCACATTGGCAACCAGCGAAAGTTGGAACGACAAGCAAACGGGTGAACGTAAAGAGGCTACTGAATGGCATCGAGTGGTCGTCTTCAAAGAACATCTGGCAAACTTCGCGGAAAAATACCTTACAAAAGGTCGCAAGGTTTACGTTGAGGGGCAATTAAAAACCCGTAAATGGACAGACCAACAAGGCGTAGAACGTTATACCACAGAGGTTGTTATCAGTCCTTATCGCGGGGATTTAGTGCCAATGGATAACAAAGATCAGGCACAAGCAGGATCAAATAATAATCTCGATGATGAAATACCGTTCTAGGGGATAATGAATGGCAAGAGTTAAAAGAAAATCACAAGCTCGTTATCCTCAAATTGTTAAAGAACATGGCTTGCAAGAGCCATGGAACTCTGGACGGCTGGAAGTCGTTCAAGAGCAAGACGAGGAAAATCCTAAGAAAACGGTTGAGCGGTTAAGGGTGAAAGCTGTTTATGATGAAATGTTATCCAGAGGAACTATTACTAAAGAGCAAAGAGACTGTGCAGAGAAATACGCCATTCTATTTGAAAAGGCAGAGGGTGCAGCCCAAGGTTTATATGCTCGGGTTAGTTTGTTACATTCAAATCATAATCGTTGGGAACCAAAGTATTCTCAATTAGAAGCAATTGAAATGATAAGGAATATCGAGGCAGAAGTTGGGAAGTATCACACAATAATTTTAAGAATGATAATTATATTTAATATGAATGCCTCAAAGATTGCCCCAGTAATTGGCAGGAATAATGATTTTGTGATGGGGCAAATTATGTCTACATTTATTCGATTAGAAGAGGCAATAGAAAATATTTAAAATATACTATTGTACGATTCAGAAAATAGTGTTAACGTAGTGTCATCATCAAAGAATTGCGTCGTGATTATGACAGTCACTTGATGCTTGTGGAAATATATCAACGTCCAAGTAAATACTAGGGGCGTTTTTTGTTGTGATGTAAAGTTAACAGTGAAATAAGAGCAATCCTTTTTAAAAATTGGTGATGTCGTCAAGCATAAAAAGAAAAAACCATATCCTACGATGAGAATTATAGAGATTGTACCTCCTGGATACTGTTTGTGTGAATGGTACAGCAAGCATTGGAAGAAATGGGAAAGAACTCTTTTTAAACCCGCCGAATTAGTTAAGAAATAATTTAAGTAAGTATAGAAATGGCTAGACCCTCTAAATATTCAGAAGAAATTGTGAATAAGATTTGTGAGCAAATAGCGAGCGGTGGAACTTTACTTAAGATATGTGAAAATGAAGATATGCCAGGCTATTCGACTGTTATGGCTTGGAAAAATGAAAGAAAAGAGTTTCAAGACAAATACGCGCGCGCGCGTGAAGATAGGGCTGATTTTCGATTTGATGAAATCGATCAAATTCTTTCAGAAGATATGCAAGATATGGTTGCTGTGCAACGAGCTAAATTGAAGATTGATGCAAAAAAATGGCAAATGTCTAAGGAAGCTCCTAAGAAGTATAGCGATAAAATAGATATGACCAGTTCTGATGGAACCATGTCGCCAGATAAAAGTATTACAGTTATTTTTGAAGAAGCCAAATTACCAAATTCCGAAAACTCATAACTAATAAATAATTTCCGTTTAATATCATATCTCTTGGTTTACGGACAAAATTAAGATTGTGCAATATATGAACGTTTTAAGGATTGACGAGCGACCAGATTTTGTATTTGGCTATTTAGGATCAGCTGGTAAAAAACCACGTTCTTTCATCTCGGCAAGTAGGTTAATTATCACAATTGTTTTTGGATCAACTTTACTTTCGCCTGATTTTTCACGATCTAGCGTGTTTCTTGCCCCTTTGTTAGTTCTGTAGTCTCCGTAGCTAGACATTACCCTGATAAATGCACTGTAGCTATACCCTAAATCTTTAATGGCTTTTTCTAAATCTTCTTTTGTTTCAATCTTGTATTTCATATCAAAACCTTTTATATTTAATTAAGAGAGATCGGGAAGGTTTCCCCTCCCAACCCCTCTTAGTGGTTTTTAAAAGGAATGCTGATCGTAATCTTTATTCCTTTTTCAGATAGCGAAAGTTCCAGTTTCACTATTTGAAGCAACCACCAGAGAAAAAGAATATAATCCATTCTTTTTTCTCCAATTATGTTGAGACCCCATTGTCTCAACACTTATAAAATTGCCCCATTATGGGGTATATGTAAAGTAATAAAGTGCATTTTTCCTCGGAATTTTGCACTTTTTTTATGTCTTTTTTGTAAAATTATTTATCGTAAAATATGCCAGATATTAAGTTTCCAAGATGGGCAAGAGATTTGTTTGTGCCAGCTCGGTATAAATTGCTTAACGGTGGCCGTGGAGGTGGTAAATCATGGGCTGTGGCATCTGCTTTAACCCTTCAGGGAGCGCAAAGACCATTACGTGTAATTTGTGGACGTGAATTTCAAAAATCAATTCAAGAATCAGTACATCAACTTCTGTGCGATTCAATTCATAGAAATGGTTTAAGTAACTTATATGACGTTAAAGATACTAAAATACTTGGTAAAAATAATACGGAATTTATTTTTACAGGTTTGGCTAGAAATATTGACTCTATAAAATCTATCGAAGGAATTGATATTGTTTGGATTGAAGAAGCTCAAACAATTAGTCAAAAGAGTTTGGATTTTTTAAGACCTACCATTCGTAAAAAGGATTCTGAATTATGGTTTACTTGGAATCCTGATGACGAAAATGATCCGATTCAGTTATTAAAAAATAGTTTAGTAATAGATCAAGAACAAAAAGCAATTATCAAAAAAATTACTTGGCGTGATAATCTTTGGTTTCCAGAAGAATTAAATAAAGAACGATTACATTGTTTAAGAACAAACCCAGCTCAATATAATCATATTTGGGAAGGCGATTTCATACAATCTCTTAGCGAGTTTTTTAAAGAAGAATGTTTTCTGGTTGATAATAAGCCAGTTGAAACGCCCCTTCATATCAATTTAGTTTTTGCCACCGTGGATACAACCTTGAAGGGTGGTGAAGGTAAAGATGGAACAGCTGTTTGTTATTGGGGATTAAACACTTTTGATGAAAATTATCCTCTTATTCTTCTCGACTGGGATCTGGTTGAGTTAGAAGGGTATTTACTTAAAGATTGGATGAATAGTGTCGTTTACCCAAATTTGGAAATTTTAGCCGTACAAACGCAAGCCATTAGAGGAAGTGCTGGGGCATACGTGGAAGATAAAGCCGTTGGGACGGTTCTCATTCAACAGGCAATGAGTCAAGGGTTAGATGTATATGCAATTGATTCAAAATTAACAGCGTTAGGAAAAGATCGGCGTTGCATTCTTATTTCTGATGTTGTTCGCGAGGGAAAAGTGAAGTTTACGTTTCATGCTTATTATAAAACAACTAAATTCAGAGGCATCACAAGAAATCATCTCGTGAAACAGGTTGTATCATTTTCTCCTGGGGACAAGGAAGCAGATAAAAGACAAGATGATTTATTAGATGCGTTTGCGTATGGCGTAGCAATAGGGTTAAAGGATTCATTGGTTGATGCAATCGAATAATGATATGTCAGGATTTGCTTGTTTAAATAGGGTATTCAATAAAACTTTTCACAACCCTAACTATATGAACCCAGATTATTTGTCTTATGATTTGTGTAAACAACTCTACGTTTACCATCCATTAGGAAAACGGATTGTTGATCTTCCTATTGATTTGACTTTGAATAAAGATAGGATTTTAAACGTCAAACATGAGTTAAGCCCTGAGCTATTAGAGCAATTTAATAAAAAATGGAAGGAATTAAACCTTACCAGAGTTATCCGTAATTTAGCGGTTACATCACGTTTATACGGGATTGCAGCTCTGTTTATTAAAGCTGATGGAGTAGAGGATAATAAAAAAATACCTGATGATAAAACTCTAAATAACTATAAGATCACACCGCTAGTTTATGATGCGCTGAATATTGCAGGAAGTGCTACAGGCAATCAGAATATTGATTCTGTAGATTTTTTAGAGTTAAAAGATGTTTATCGATCAGGCACAGCATTGGCAAAAGATCGGTCAATTATTCTCAGTAACGGTGACCCTATTTATATTGAGTATATTAACTCTGCTTATGGTTATGCGGGGCGTAGTGTATTTCAAAACTGTGCGGGACTGTTACAATCTTATCTTGATGTAATGGAAGCAGATAATACGGTGGCTCGTAAGGTTGCTTTGATTGTGGCTAAACTAAATCAAGGTGGGAGTGCTACTAGAGTTCAGGAAGCCGCTAATGATCAAAAAAGAAATTTACTACAAGAAGCCCGTAATGATAATGTTTTAAGTATTGGTACTAATGAAGATATCGATACGTTAAATATGACGAATGTAGATAACTCTTTAGATACGTCTCGTCGTCATATTATTGAGGATATTGCCAATGCTATTGATTTACCTGTAATCTTGCTTAATGGGCAAAAATTTACAGGTGGGTTTGGTGAAGGTTCCGAGGACACCAAAAATATCGGTCGTCATATTGATAATAAACGTCAATGGCTTGAACCGATATTTGATTTTTGTGACAATTTAGTCATGGAGTTGGCATGGGATTTTAATTTTATTGACTCTTTAAATTCTAAAAATTCTTCTTTTTATGATAAGAACTTAACATCATTTGAAGAAAAACAACGTCTTTATAAGGTTAAGTTCCAAGAGTTAAAGAATAGTTTTTCCTATAGTTTCCCTTCATTTCTGACTGAAACTGAAGCTGAAATACTAGATGGTGACGTTAAGAAAATTAATTCTATGAAGACCATCTTTGAAAGTGTTTACGACAAAGTTGATCCACAAACAAAAAGCCAGCTGATTTGCTGGATGATGGATAATTTTAACGATTTGCGAAGTGTCAACAAAGTTAAAATTGATTACAATCCTGATGAAATTAAAGAGTTTATAGAGATCAATGGGGCTGATGATTTAATAAATCGCTTAACAAATGGTAATAAGCAGGAGCAATCTAATGACACTGCTTAAACGTGTTTTACTTTTTTTAAAAAAAGTTCAAGATAGCGCAGAAAAAATAGACGTAATTACGTATGAAATGATGCAATCTTGGCAACAAGAGCTTTCAGGCCTTTTAAAAAATGAAAATAAAGTCGTCAATCCTGATCCTATCTATAAATATTTAAAAGGGATTGTTAAAAAGCAATTAACCAGAAAAAGCCTTCAAAAAAACTTTAAAGGAAATACACTTAATTTCACAAGAGCAAGGTTAACTGAAAATTCTCAGAAATATCTGGATGAAAGGGTAATGTTCTCTGTTTCTTTAATACAACATAATCGAGAGCAACAAGTTAATGCCACTTTAAAACGTTTTGCAGGATGGCTTTCTGCTATTCCAACAAACAGTGTTTCAGAGGCAAAAGAAAAACCAAAAGAGGCTGTAAAGGATATTATTAAACCACTGATTCGGCAGACCTTTGAGGAAAGGAGAGTATTAATTGACCAAGGTCATAAATTAAGTGCTGCGGTGAATGAGGCGATTGCTCAAGATCAAGGGGCAATATGTGTTGAATGGCATAGTCATTGGCAAGAGGTTAATTATAATTATCGTAAAACTCACAAGGAGCGGGATAGAAAGTTATTTTTTTATAAAGATAATTATTTTGTCCAAAATGGTTATATTAAAAAAGATGGTATTCAATACATCAATGATATTGATGGATTTGGACAGGAACCGTTTTGCAGGTGCTACGGCACCTATTTTTTTACCCTTTACGATATCCCAGAGAGTTATTTAACTAAAAAAGGGAAAGACTATATCAATGGTTAACCTTGTTGCATGTGCCATGATTAAGGTTGGGAAATCTATCCTTTTAGTGAAAAGAAAAGATAATGATCTTTGGAGTTTTCCTGGAGGGCATACTGAGGGTAATGAAAATCCTTTTGAGACCGCTATACGTGAAACGTATGAAGAAACAGGGATTGAATTAACTAAACCTGTTGAGGATAGTTTTTGTAATCTATGGTCTGAGGATAAGTTTATTTCTTTTATTCCGTTTCGATTAAAGGAATTAAAAGAAGTTTCTTTAGATACAGATGAGTTGATAGATGCTCATTTATTTCCAATTGATAAATTGCCTTCCGATTGTATGGATACAGTCTATACCGCCATAAAATGGGGTGGCTATGATGAACATGATGTATCCCAGGCTATTGCAAAAGGTGAACTAGCTTCACCTCAATATTTTGATGGTAATTATCTATTTGATATGCGTTTAACAGGCACAGGAACTGCGAAGCGCAATTTAGAAGATAATCAGACAGAAATTACTTACAGAGACCCAAAAGAATTTCTATCAAAGAAATTTTTAAACCTTTGTAATGGGGTAAGGGTAGTTTTCGACCATCCTGAAAAAGATAATGTTGATACTGAATATTTAAGAAACAGGCAAGTTGGAACCGTCATTTTACCTTATGTGTTCGGTCAAGAGGTTTGGGCGATTGTTAAGGTTGCTAGTGCTTTATTTTCAGAAATGCTTATGCAAACACCGTATTCAACAAGCCCATGTGTAAGTAATCGTTCACAAAATCAGCCTGTTTATTTCGAAAAGAATAAACGAGCTTTGTATGAAAACAGCCCCTATGTAGTGGATCATTTGGCAATTGTTTTACATGGGGTCTGGGATAAAGATGGGGAAGTGCCACCAGGGATATCAACCCCTATTAATTATATTAATAAAATTGGAGCTAAAATTATTATGCCTAATGATTTAGATGATCGCTATAAAAGTTTAATGGAAAAAGTTAGTAGTAAAAGGAGTGATTCAAGCAGAAGAGATGCCGATAATGCTTTTTTAGAAGAAAGCAAACGCAAATTTGAATTACAGCTTGAGCTTGCCAAAGAACGTATTGAAAATGGTGATTTTACTGATAAAGATCAAGAGTATCTCGATCGTGCTCGTGAACAATATGAAAAAGCAAAAGAGGCAACAAGTAAAACACAAGAAGGGGCTGATGCGGGTCGTCAAGATAGCGCTGAATCAATGCTTGCTAATGCAGCTAATGCCAGTCAGCCCATTACACGTGATGAAATAAAGGGGATGTTCCAAGAGTTGGGAACGCAGATTGTTGGTGCATTATCTAAACAAGATTCTTCCGAACCTCCAGCAGAACCACCCCCACCGCCAGAAGACAAAAAAAAAGACGAGTTGCAGTCTGAAAAAAAAAATGATGGTGACAACGGTAACGGAACCCAAAGGGAAGGTGAGGATGTGGATCAGAAAGCGGTTGATGCTATCTTAGCAAGTAAAGATCAGGGTAAAGAGTTGACTGACGAAGAACGAACAACGATTAGTGACTGTCAACAGCGGTTTGAAATGGCATATAAAATGCATAATAAACGTGTTCCTACTCCTTTAGCTTATGAAAGTCCTGCCCAATATGGTGCCCGTGTTTTAAGTGGAGTTATTCAACATTCGCCTCGCTGGAGCGCAATTGGTTTAGAGGCAGTTCGTAAAGATTCAAATCTTATGAAAATAGCTCTTGAGGAAGTTCCACAAGCAGCAGAGAAAGCAGCATGTGTTGAGTTGACTGGCAAAGGTGAAATGCGTGTGACTGAAACACACGATGGCTCAAGAACAATTCGCACCCCAACAGGAAGCCCTAGCGCGTTTTTACGCCCTTTCTCTACTCGTGATCGAGTTGTTGCTTTTAATTAATACATTAAGGATTTAAATATATGGCTATTACTGGTTTAAACCCATTGGGCACTTCGTTTGCTAGTGGGTCTTTTTCTACCGATAGTTCGGGATATACCCATGGTATAATGGAGGCGGATCCAGCTGCACGCTATGCTATCACGGCGGGAAAAATTAAGCAGACAGACAAAAATATTTACTTTGGTGGCATGCCAATTGTAGAAAATGTTTCAGAAATGCGGGGAAATCCACTGCCTTATATTCAATTAGCAACAGCAAGTGACACGCCAATTGGATTTACAGTATTTAATCAGGCAAATAACCTGTTTATATTAGGGGCTAACCAAGTGCCGACAACGACTGGTGGAGGAACCATTAATTATGTTCGTTTTGGCAGTAACGCACGCGTGGCTCTAACGTGTGATCCAGCGTTGAGATTTTCGTTAAACCAACCTGTAAGCACTTTAAAAGTCGCATGGGATTTCGATAAAAATCAATTGGTTGCAGCAGGTTCAGGAACGGCTTTGCCTGTAAAAGTGCTGAGCCTTTCTTTGCAAAATTCTAAAACTGTTCAATTTAATCAAGATACGCAGATTATTAGTTGGAACCCAAATGGTTCATGTGCGTTAGTATTGTTATAAGGAATAATAAATGTCAACTTTAGCACCCGCATCGTTTCGACTTAATCCAAGTTTTTCATCTCCAAATGTCTTAGTTGACAGAAATCAACCTTCTGGTGCGTTTTATTTGCTGCAAAATGGCGAATTTAGAGTACAATTGGGCTTGGCAGATAAAATGGTTTATATGAACCGCCTTGGAATTAAAACCCGCAATTCAATTGCTCAAGATTCACAAAATGAATTGGCATCTGTTGATATTGCCATGGGTCAGGTTCAGACACCAACTTATTTACTGCAAGCTCGTGCCATTTATAATCGCCACGAGGTTGCGGCAGCATCGGCTTACAATGTAGCTTTGCCTATGGCATTTTCATTGGCGTTGAGGCAAGCACATTACAACCAGTTACGTGATTTATTGCTGTATGGTTTCCAACCTGAATACGGTGAGGGAATATTGAATGCAGTCGGTGCAAAGCGCACTGTTATTCCAGCAGATAGTAATGGGACAAAAGATGTTTTAAATATGATTTCTGGTGAGATTTCAGAGTTTTTATTGAAAGAAATCACCGATATTATTAATCGAACACAACAAGCGGGTTTAAAAAATATCATTACAATTCTTGCACCTCAACGGGTATTAAATCAATTCGCCATTAGTAAAATTGTTAGTCTATCAACCTATCAGATGGCTGGCGGTGGTGTTGCAACCATCAAAGGACAGCTTGATGCAATCTTAAAAGATAACGATACAGTTCTTTTATGGCAGTATGATGATACGTTACAAGGCAAAGGCGATAATGGCTCTGATGTTATTATTATATCATTGGTTGAGCTTGATATGGGGGGCTTTGATAGAGCCATAAATACTAATATTTTTGCTCAAAATATAAGCCCTCAAGAGAATGCATGTAATTTAATGTTTACTGATGTTCCAGCACCAGTTGAATTTATTACGCCACTTGCTGGAACAGCGACGCATATTCAAGCCGAAATGCGTGCAACGCCAGGATGGGCTGTCCGTCCAACTGCCACAACGATTATTTCTGCTGCCATTGAGGTTGACGACGTAAATGAGAATGATCGTAGTTTTAATTTTGCTTCAAATACAGCAACAGACGGTAAAGGTGAAACTCAAACTACTGATGGAACAGTAGCAGGGAATAACACTAATACAGGGTCAACAAAGTCTACTTCAAATACTGCAACAGACGGTAAAAATAAATAGAACCTAAGCCTGTGTCATTACAGGATTTTACAATAAGGAAATGATATGGCTGTTTTATTTTTAGCTAATTTTAAACCACAAATATTTTGCTTTACGTTTAATATCCCTGGGGCAGGGAAAGGGGCAACATGGCAACTGAATTTGCATCCTTATACTCAACAGCGTATTTATAAGGATACCAATGTTGATTTATTAAAAGAACTTTTAAGTCAAGTTCATCATTATGGGTTTCAAACTTATGAAGAAGCATTGCTTAATCCCAAATATGATGGGTATGGTTTTTCTTTTGGCAAGCCTTTTTCTGATGATGAAATTATTGAATTAAAGGCACAATATTTTCGTTGTTCTCAGAAAATAGGGGCAAAAAGACGAAATCAATCCTTATTAGAAACAGGCAATCATTTACTTAATGCAGCCTTAAATATGGATAATAAAATAAATATGGATGATATGTATTCTGATCCTAAGAACTTTGGATTAAAAGTTGTTCAGCAAGGCGACCAATATGAACGTGGGCGGTTAAATGAAAACTATGGGTTGCTTTGAGGATGATAAGGCTACGTTTGAAGGGTTTCTTGAGTTTGTAACAATTCTTAACCTTGGTATTGATAATCTTGATGATCCCTCATCGGCAGAATATCGATTACTATATCTAAATTATCGTTTAGCAGTCCGATTGGTTCCTTGTGCATTATTATGTATTGACCCATATTTATACAAGCAAGCTATTTATAACTATGCCATTCATGTATTTATAACGCTTTGTTTTGATATTAATCTTGATTATCTTGATAAGACAAAATTAATAAATATGGGTTTTTCCAAAGGAACGGGGTGGCGTAATGGTATTGTGCAGGCGGCATCTGACCAAGCCACCTCAGTGAGTTACATGACCCCTGAATTTTATAAAAACATGTCCTTAAATGACTTTGAGTTATTAAGAACTCCTTTTGGTCGAGAATATGAAAAGCTGATTCAGCAAGTAGGTACGATATGGGGGCTGACTTCTTATTAAAAGAAATAAATCTTGGCGTGATTGATTACCCATATTCTAATAATGGTGGTCAATCAACAGGCTCGGTAGCAAAGATTTTAGAAGATAAATATGAAATTCTTACCAATTTTGCTGCAAGACATGAAGACGACATAGCGCAAGCATTAACGGACGCTATGACGAATGCTGTTAGAAATCAAATCCAAACTGGGAAATTGAATAGAAGTGCATTTAATACAGCATTTAGTCAAATTTCTTCTGACATGAAACAATTTCTTAGTTCTCAAGAGGTTGAAAAAATAGGCATTAAAGGGGTGCCGACACAAGCTGCTTTAAAAGGGGTTTCCCATCGTTTTAAAAGAAAGAGAAAAAGAATTGTTCATGGGAAAAGAACACTAGGCGCAAGACGACCATCATTTATTGATACAGGGCAAATGGAAAGTTCCTATATTGTCTGGGGAAGTTTTAAATGAATGATTATGCAGATGCTTTGCAAGATGGTTTAAACACCATCCGTCAAGGTCAAGTAATTATTATTACTTATTATCAAAAAGCAATCTTACCATATGATGGTTTCGTTTACTGGGTTAAAAGTAGAAAGAAAGATTCAGTTGAAGCATCAATGATTCATTATTCTGATGAATTAAGACATGAAGATCAAAGCTATTACGATGATGCTTCTTTAATTATTACTACGACCGAACCATTATTTGATTTTTCTCAGGAAGATATAGAAACATTACCTGTATTTAATTATGCAGGGAAACAATATGTTATCAAAAAAACTGGTAATAATACAGATAATGCAGGATTATATCATAACTTTGCCAAAGTTATTGAGCCAAGATTAAAAAGTATTTTCTTAAATACTAAAAAAGATTTTTTAGAGAAAACTGTTCAATTTAGTAATTCAATTTCACGGTTTATTTTATTGGCCAATGGATATTTTGATTTAGTAAAAATACCTTATATTATTTACCCTGAATGGCTGGTCCCATTAAATAAAACGCCTCCTTATATTACAATAGGAATAACAGAAACAGAGGCTTTGAGTGTCGGGCATAAGCAGGTCTATATTAACGAACAACCCACATTTGTTAATCCAGCCAAAGATTATATAGAGCTTAATTTATATGGGTTAGACAATCACGAAGCGATTAATTTTTTGGCAACCTTAGAAAAGTGGTCTTTGATATACCAGCAAATGGGTTTTTTAAATATCCCAAGGATTAAAGACTTACCAAGCTCCCAAAATGAAATTGGTTCTCTTTCTCAAAAGAAAATTATTGAGATCGAAGTTTTTTATTATCAAAGTGCCAATATAGATGAAGCTCTATTAGACCGCATGATTGATGAAATTTTAACAAATATGAATTATAACGATAGGGAAAAAGATGTTCTCAGATGTGAGCGGTAATGATGTCGTAAGCATTTCTGTCACCCGAAATACCATTGGGTTAAATGAAAATGTACAACAACAAGCGATGATTTTTGGTTACAAAGCACTTAAACTTGGCTGTGACACTCAAAATAATGAAGTAACAATATACAGTCTTAGTGATTTACAACAATATCTGATTGATGAAGATACTGATGCACGTCAGCAATTAATCAATACGGTAACAGGGTGGTTTTCACAAGGTAATCGTAGCGTTAAACTATGTGATCTTGGCAATGTAACGGCTGATACCATTAATGATTTAGATCAATATTGTTATATTGCTATTGCAGGTTATAACTGGGAAAATATTGCTACACAAAAAAATATTTTATTAAATACTGCCACTCAACAGCTCAATACTGCGAATAAAGCTTGTTATATAGTAGGGTCATTGGCATTTGACCAATTTAATACCAATACTAAAGAAAAGCTGGTTGGATATAAGTCACTATTTACTATTGGAAACAAATCCTTATCAAGCAATAGCCAAATGGCAGCTGGTGCGGTGGGATATGAATTAAGTAATTATAGCCCTTCATCATATAACAAGGTCAATCCGATGACCTATCGTTATCTTTACAGTGCATTATCATTAAGTGACGAGGATAAACGTTTAAATCAACAATTGATTAATGATTATTATACTAATTTTTTGGTCTCGCCACCGCGTAATACGACGAATGCTAAGAGTTTACTTTTCCCTGGTTGTTTGGCAGATGGGAATGATTTTACCTATTGGTATGGGATTGATTATATTCGGTATACCGTAATTGATACAATTACTAATTTATTAATCTCGGCATCAAATAACAGCATTAATCCTTTGTATTATAACCAACAAGGGATCAATCGCATTAAAGATGCTGTCAATAATATTTTAGCCAATTGTGCTGCTTACGGTATTATAGAAAATAATTATATCGTAACAACTATTGATTTTCCTAGCTATGTCAGTCAAAACTCTGGCGACTATAAGGCAGGAATTTATGGTGGGATTACCTTTGAAGTGCAGCCTTTAAAAGCAATGAAAAAAATTAAATTCAATATGAACGTTTCAGATTTAATCAATTAACACGGAGAAAAACAATGGCTGTAACGCCTGTTGAATTAAATGGCATTAATCGCTTACTTGCCACGATGAATTTCTTGTCTAATAGCAATTTAAATATTTCTCCTACTGATTTATCAGAAGAAGGTATTGATATTAAGGCTGAGGAAGAGGCTGTAACCCCTTTGCGTGGAATGACGGGTTTTGTAAATTCTCCAAAACCATATTGGGGGTTAAGATCAACCGTTCATATTTTGAAAAGCTCTCCTGCTGTCAGCTCTTGGCTAGACGCAATTAAGCAAAATGCTACCATTGGCAGGGTGGTTGTATATCCTGATAGTAACATGATGGGGACATTCGAACTCCATCAATGCTCTATTCAGACGATTGGAACGGTTAATTTTAATGGAAGCACTGCTTTTATTCCATTTGAATTATTTGGTTCACAAGTGATTAACAAAGTTATATGGGATGAAGCATAATGTTTTTTGATAAAAATTTCAATTTAATTGAACATATTACAGATGATATTGAAGTATGCTTTAAGCCCATTACAAGGGCTTTTTTTAAACGCTATTACAAACCGTTTTCTGATTTGGCTGGTCGTCTAAATGTCCAAATTGCCGAGAATGGTGGGGCTTTAATTCAGCAAACCGCCATTCTTGATTTGGAAGATGTGATGCATAAGCAGTTTGGGGATGACTATCAAACCCATTTTAACGGGATCATCTCTGAAATAGAACGCACAATTCTGGTCAGTATTGCGTCAAGAGATAAAGAGGCAATCCCTTTTTCAGTAGCTAGAAAAGAAAAGTTCATTGATGAAGATGATTGTGATCTTATTCTAAATACCATAATTTTTTTTTCGTGTCTCTTACTCGGAATACTCCCGAAAAACGATGCAGGCTTGAAGTTTTTGCTGGAGCAGTCATCGATACATTCGACATCATTAAGCTATACGGAATGGCGGAAATCATCCGCGACATCGAAAACCGCAGAGACTACAGAAAAGAAGAAGAAAACTTCTATACCTACGTAATGAATAGAATTACTGAAGATGATTTTGAAATCTTTGACTTTTATTTATCAAAGTATGGAGGAATGAAAAACAAATATGATTGTGCCGAGCATTTCAGGCAACGTTATAATATAATGTTTTAAGGTAAGTTGGTTGCTTTATAAGAATGTTTAATTAATAATAAGCAATTATTTTATATTTAAAAAGGTTCTTATGAAATGAAACTGTTTAAATGTTCACTATTGTTAATTGTTGGGTTTGCTCTTTTTACACCCAAAGTATTTGCCGACAATCTCGATAACGTGCCTCTTGCAACGCTAAAGCAGAGGATGAATCATGGTGATACAGATGCTGAAACTAAATATTACACGATCACAGGAAAAAAATATAAAAACAAATCATTAACTCAACTAGAAGAAATGGCTAACCAAGGTGATGGGGGTGCGGCGGCTCAACTTGCGTCTAAATACGAATTTGGTATTGATGGAGCGTCTAAAGATCCAGAAAAAGCATTAGAATGGTATAAGAAATCTGTTAATCTAGGGTTTGAAGAGTCTTTGATGAATGTAGCTAGTTTTTATCTTGATGGTAAGGTTGTTTCACAAGATGTAAATAAAGCGATTAAATTATATGAGCAGGCTGCTAATAAAGGTAGTTTACGCGCCTATAACAATCTAGGTGTACTTTATATGCAAAATAAATATGGTAACCAAGATTATTTTAAATCAAAGGAATGGTTCGAAAAAGCAGCGGATCAGTCGCCAAACGTTCCCACTGCTTCTCTTGAAAACAACAATTGCCTAGAAGGACAATCATTATGAATAATCAGAATATATCTAATTTAAATAGCATTATACCGTTTACTTTTGAAAATACAAGTGTTCGTGTTGTCAATCGCGATGGTGAAGCATGGTTTGTAGGGGCAGATGTTGCAAAAGCTCTAGGGTATGCTAATGCGCAAAAAGCAATACAAACTCATTGTAAAGCAGCAGAAAACTGCAAATCTCCCGTTTTGGGAGATTTAGGAATAGAAGCACTTTCTCCTAGAGGGTTAATTTTAATTCCAGAACGTGATGTATATCGTTTAGTGATGAGATCGAAATTACCATCAGCGGAACAGTTTGAGGAGAAAGTTGTTGGCGAAATATTACCATCTATTCGTAAGACTGGTGGCTATATGGCGACCATTCCTGATGAAACACCAGAACAAACGCTTTCTCGTGCTTTGTTGCTTGCTAAAAATACTATGGACAGGCAAACACAGGAAATCGCCCAATTAAAACCTAAAGCGGACGGTTATGACTTGATTGCAACCTCTGATGGTTCGATGTGTATTACCAATGCTGCCAAATATTTACAGATCAAGCCAAAGGCATTGTTTGATTACCTAAAGATGAATGGTTGGATTTACAGACGTGCAGGCGGGAAAAACTGGATTGCGTATCAAGATAAATTACAACAAGTTGTTTTGGAACATAAAGTTTCTCAACTATTTACCAATGATGGGGAAAGTAGAATCAGAGAGCAAGTCTTGGTAACACCCAAAGGAATTGCCAAACTTGCCCAAATCTTTTCCACAGAAAAAGCATAGGAGGATGCTATGTCCAATCCTGCTTTTGTTGATTTGGATCAGGTTCGTGAAAAGAAAATGGCAACGAACGAGCTGATTGACAATGCTGCTTATGTTGCAAGGAATATTCCTGTTGCATGTGGGATCATTTATTCTCTAATTGAAAAATTAGAAGCAGATCGTCGCAAGGAAGAGCTATTTGACGGGGAAACAGAAGATTTTTTGTTTCAACTAAAATATCTCATCCATGCAATGCAAGAAAACACAAACAAAATACACAAATGCTTGATCGATACAGGACATAAAGACAAGCTATACTATCAGGATTAATAACAACGAAGCCACCCAATGCGGTGGCTTTTTTATTGGAAAAATCATGGCAAATATACCTATCGTAAAAATTGGAACAGATTTCACAAGCTTTTCTAAATTTACGAAAAACTTTTCTAATTTTAAAAAGCAAACTGCAAAACCTCAAAATATTGGCTTTAACGTTGATAAAAGTTCAATGGCGGTATTAAAAAGTATCGCTAGTGATTTGCGTGTAATCTCTCAAATACAAATGGGGATTATTTCCAAATCAAAGCGTTTTCGGGATGTTTTCGAGTCCGTCAAGCTACAAAATCCCGTGATTGATGGAACAGCCACGGATAAAACAGATCAAAAGAAAATATCGAATTTTTCAAATGCCGTTTCAAAGATTGCTCAATTTTTAAAATCCGTAAGTGCATCAGGCGTTAAACGCAGTCTCGCATTTGGTGCAAGGGCAATACCACAACCCGTAAAGGACAAATGGGGAGTATTTTCCAATAGAGTTTCTGATGTTTCCAAAAGAATAAAAGAAAATCCCCTTGTTGCCAAAAGCTCGGCTGTATTTGTTGATGCAATTAAAAAGTTGACATCCGTAATGGCGAAGTTAACCGCTTTTTCCATTAGAACAGGTGGAACCGTCTTAGGAAGTGGTATTGGAAAACTATTCGGCGCATTAAAAGCCATTCCTATTGTGGGGGGATTGGCTTTAGGAGCGGTTACAGGGTCTTTGTTTGGCATCGGTGGTGCAACAAATAGGGCAACGGGTTTACGCACTCAGGCACGCAATACGGGGCTTACTACTGGGCAAGTATTAGCTGGCAAGAATGTATTAGACCCTTACATTGATTTTAATGGTTGGGCGCAGCAAATTGCACAAGAGAAAACCTCGATCAATAGTGCGAATATCTTTCAACAATTAGGTGTAGGGCAAAATGCGTCCACGTCTGATATTCTTGTGGCCAAGATGCGTAAAGCTGCTGAGATTGCTAGGGGATTAATGGCTCAAGGAAAAGGTAATCTTTTGGATAGTGACCCGTTTTTAAAGCAATGGGGTATTCCTGCTGTTGATGCCCAAGCTCTGGGGAGGTTATCTCCAAAAGAATTAGAACAAGATGTAATAGGAGGATTCGAAAAACAAAGTAAAAACCTTAATCAGGACGATAGTACAAGCAAGAAGCTACAAGATTTAAATACCAATCTTGGGATTACCTCTGATTTAATCAAGAATAAATTTGCTGCAGCGATCGCTACCATTGCCCCTCAAATCGAGAAATTGGCAAGTTTTTTCCAAAACTTACTGAATAATATATTTGATCCAAAAACTTTTAAGAATATTAGCGATTTATTTCAAGGAGGTGCAAAAAAACTAGGCGAGTTTCTAAAGGATTTTAATGGGATTGGTTCTCTATTTGGGATTTTAAAAGGAATATTTGGTGATTATTTAATTAAACCTTTAGCAAAATTAATCAAAGACAGCCTCATTGATCCATTAATAAAAGCACTCAGCGAGAAAATAATCACTCCTTTAACCAATCTTTTTAGAAATTTAAATCCATTTGGTAATGGGGGTAATCCATCCATTCAAAAAACAGCTTATGAAACTCGAGATTTTGGACCATTACTTCAACAGCCAGAATGGAAGACTTTGCCTGGCGGAATAGCCAACGACAATAAATCTTCTAGTGAGTGGAAAAAGAATCAATATTTAGATAACCTTAATCAAAAAATTGGATTGCCTCCGAAGTTCTTTCAAGCCCTGCGTCAACTTGAGTCAAGTAATAATGATTTAGCAAAAAATCCAGGAAGCTCTGCTGCTGGTGCTTTTCAATTAACAAAAGCAACCCAAAAAGATTATGGGGTCAAAAATCCATATAATTTTTATGAAAGTGCAACGGGTGCGGGGCGGTATATCGATGATGCACAGCATATGTTCGATAATTATCGTAAATCGATTGTTTCTTATCATATGGGGAAAAATGGTGCTGATAAATTCTTTAAACGCTATGGCGCGAATTGGGAAGCAAATTTGAAACCACAAGATAAAGAGTATTTAAGGAAATTTGAGCAAATATTAATTCAATTACAACGCCAACAACCTCAACAGGTTGATATTAATATTAATAACAATACAGCCACATCCCCTGTTGTGAATGCAGGTATGGCTTCAAAAAGAACGACTCAATTATAATGTTTTATGATTTATATAAGCTGGCATTTGAAACATCTCCTATCTTATTGACGGGTGGGGTTGCTGAATTGGCTGGTGGGGTTTTGCCAATTATTGCGATAAGTGAAGGGTTAAATCTTGGTATTAACGCTTTATTGGGAAATTTTGAAGGATTAATGGAAAGCACACGGTTTTTTAGTTTCAAACCAAGTGCTGGGGGAACGGTTATTCAAAATACGGTCGGCATGTATCCATTTTTAAACCAAGCCACCGCTGCGAATACGATTATAACAGAGCCTTTACATTTTTCCCTAACAGCTTATTGCCCTGTTGATAGTAATAAAAAGCCTTTTGATAGGCTGGTAAAGTTTGAAACCATTGTGAATGCGTTAACCTATCATAATAATAATGGGGGATTATATACCGTATTAACGCCGTCTTATATTTATAGGGACTGTTTCTTAACCAATGTTGTTGACTTGCAATCGGGTGTTGATGATAGTGGTCAATCACAAGTAACGTGGCGGTTTGATTTCGTAAAACCGCTGATTTCTGAAGAAAAAACGGAACAAGTATTAACCAGCTTTCTAAACAAGACCAAAGGTGGTAATGTGACACAAGCCAGTTGGGGTTCCTTTGGAAATAGTTTAAAGTTTTGGGAGTAAAAAATGGCAGATGTAAAATATGCGTTTTTACCAACCAATAATAATTCGCCTCCTTTCCAAGCGACGATCTATATGGATGGCAGCGGATATATCTTGAAAGTATGGTTTAATATTTATTCGCAACGATGGTATTTTTCTTTGTATGATTTCAATCAAACGATTATTAAAACAGCCCCATTGATCTCTTCAACAGCTACTCATGACATTAATTTAACTTTCAATCTTTTTACACGAAATAGCTTAGTTTTTAGGGAAGATATAGGGTTTATTCTGGTCCGAGATATTGTGGATCTTCTACAATTTTAAATGAATGCAACATTTGTTGTCCACCGAAACGATTGACAAATATTTTTGGTTCTATTCCTTTAACATGTATTGTAAAAGTTAATTTAGTTGGATCATCAAAATTTTCTTCGATGGGTTTGTCACTTGTTATATAATAGGTTGTATCACTATTACCATATACAACGTGTATTATAACTTCCTTGGGTGATAACCATTGTGCTTTTGGTTCGTAAAGATTTAATCGATAACAATTTCCGACTACATTGTTAGGATTCCCTAGTTTACGATTGGCGAGAATAGGCTCAATTTCTTCAAACGATTTACATTGCTGATCTATATTTTTTGCATATCCCGACGTAGGAAGGATTAATATTGAGAATATTGATCCACAAACAAGTAATAATTTCTTCATAACAACACTCCTTTTCCGTAACGATAGGGGAGTTGGGAGGCGTTGGCAAGGGGTTATTTGTCGTGGTGTGTGGTTAGTTAAGTAGATTGTTTGTTTATTTAAAATTGTATATAATAAAAGGTAGAATCTTGCATTTTAGTCAGATTAAATATTATATAAAAATTATATTAACTGTTTTATTATTCATATGGTTATGTACTAACAAGGTAAATAAAGTTCGTGGACTATTCTACTTATTTGTCAATTACATTGACGGCTTTATCAGTCATATTAACTGCGATGACTATTGGTATAGGCATAGTAGCTTGGGTAACGATAGGGTCAATTCAAAAAAAAGCAAAAAAAATTGCTATAATTACGGTTGAAGCGAAGCTAAAAGAGTTGGAAGATGAAAGAATTTTACCTTTTATTAAAGAAACGATTTTGACTAAGACAAATGAACAAATTGAGATTATGATTAAAAATGGTGAATTAAGAGAATATACCTTTCAGAATGAGAGATCTGTTCTTAATCCTGAAACAGAAAAAGAATTAGAAGAGAAGGAGGAGTAAAAATGGCAAAACAATTACTGGAAACTCTTCCAGATCAAACCAAAAAATTAATAACACGTTATTTGGATATGCGCCCTGTTCCATTAGGAAAAATAGCAAAAGAGTTCGGAGTGAAAGTGTTTACCTCACCTTTGGAGCAAGGGATATCAGGACAAATAGCTAAAGAGAATGGCGATTTTGTTATTAGAATTAATAAATATGAATCTCGTCAACGACAACGTTTTACTCTTGCCCACGAGTTAGCGCATTATTTTCTTCATAAAGACATTATAGAAAATGAAGGCCCGATAAAAGATAATATTCTTTATAGATCTGGCAAATCTGATACTGTAGAGGCTCAAGCTAATAGACTTGCAGCTGAAATAATTATGCCAGATGAAAAAATAAAATCTGATTTAAATCAACTAAGGAAAAATATGGATGAAGAAACATTTGATATGATTGCTTCTAAATGGGAAGTATCTAATCAAGCGTTACGTATAAAACTTTCAACAGTTGGTGGGTAAAGTAATATGCATCTATCAGGCAAAAACTATGTACCAATTCTTTCATTAAGACCTAGTGAAATGAATGCATTGGAATATTTGCTTGATCCTGCTAAAGATCAAATGACTCCTGTGATATTGTTGGCTCCTTGGGCTAATTCGAAAACATTAAATCAAGCCGTTGAACGTGTTCAAAGAGCTTTTCCTGGTAGGTCATTTATCTTAGATATTGATCGTAATTATGAGATTCCATCTTCGTCTAATATAAATGAAGCCAAACAAAAGTGGTTGGATTTATCAAAAGCTAGTGGTGATTGTAAAATATGGTACGATTTTTGTGACGAATTTATGAATGTTGTGCCTTGCTTGCGCATTAATGGCGATATAGACCAACAACTTAAAAATATACAAACAATAGGTAAAGAATTTTCTGTAAGATTAACTCCTGATATTTATCAATCACCAAGTCGGATGAGTGTTTTAATTTCTTCGCTGAAACAAGTTGATATCCCTTATTCTATCATTATCGATGGTGAATGGACAAATGATCCGCTTTCACTTGCAGGATCACATGAAAGGGTAGTAACAAACTACATTAATCAATTAGGGGATAATTTAACTATTGTTTCATCATGTACTTCCATGTTGAAGAATTTTCAGGATATATCTGGCATAAAAGAATTTCCTTTTTCTAATCATAATTTGGTTGAACAGGTAGCCAGATCAACCAATAGGAAAATCATCTATAGTGATTGGGGAAGTGCACGACCAAGGGAGCCAGCTAAAATAGCTAGAACGCCTTTACCTAGAATTGATTATCCAACAACTAGTAACAGTTGGCTAATAGCTCGTAAAAATGATTGGACATACGAAGATGCAGCTAAACAAATAGTTTCAAGTGCAAACAGGGATCTTAACTTGGATTTATGGGGAATGAATTTAATTAGGGCAACAGCCAATGGCAAAAAAGGCATAGATAACCCTAGGGCAAATACTGCAGCAAGAATTAATATTCATCTCTATCGCCAAGCTATGCTTGGTATTCAAAATGATGGTTTCGTTGCAGATGCCCCTTGGATAGATTAACGTTTAGTTTTAAATATAAAGAAAGTGTTATTCAATAATCTTAACACACACAAGCCACCCAATGCGGTGGCTTTTTTATTGGGGAAATCATGCGTTATTATCGAATTGAAATTGCGAACACGCCTACCGTAGATGCGGGATTGGATGATAATGGCAATCCTATTACTTATAAAGATGTAGGCAATACCTCATTATATGTCTACACCAGTCATTTACCGAATGGGCAAATGAACCCTGGGGCATTAAATGTGACGTTTAATATTGCTATTTCTTTTTTGCATAACAGCGCCAATGTGGGGTCATTTGTTCAAATCCAAGGGCTACCTTTATCTTTTCTTTCCCAATCTTATGATTTAAGAAAAAAACATATTCGTATTTTCGGTGGGATGACAAAGAATTATGGTATGGATAAAGATAATATAGGGCTGTTATTGAACGGTATTATTGTTGCCCCTTATGGAAACTGGGAAGGTACCAATCAAACATTATCTTTTTATATCATTCCATCTACATTTGTGGATCAAAAGGAAATAGTTTTTTATTGGGCTAAGGATCAATTATTAAGCGCTGCATTGAAATCATCATTGTCGGTAACTTTCCCTAAACATAAGGTTGTTGTAGATATAAACTCTACCAACGATCGAAAAGCGTTAAAAAAAGAAGGTGGAATATATAAAAACATAGAGAATTTTGCAGAAATCCTAAATAGACAAAAGGACGTATATAAATTTTCCAGTGCCATTAATATGTATGTTCATGATAATACGATCTATGTGACGGATCATACATTGGGTAAAAAAATACAACTTAAAACGAAAGACATGGTTGGACAACCAACATGGTCAGATAATAATGATATTACTGTTTCTTTGGTTTTGCGACCAGACATTAATATCAATGATATTGTGGTTTTTCCAAAGGAAAGTGCTATATTAGGGGTAATTAAGCCATCAAATAATATTAGAGATTCCTACTTTAATCGTGGTTTGAATGCCGATATTAAAAACAAACCAATTTTTCAAGGGGAATATATGGTTTTATCGGTTCAGCATGTTGCAAATTATAAATCCCCATCTCCTCAAGATTGGATTACATTTTTAACCTTGTCTACGATTAACGCGGAAGACAATGTGCTGGTTGAAGGCAATCTAATATAGAAATGGGAGGCGTTTATTAATGCGTATTATGTTGAAGATAGAAGCGCTGTTAATGCAGTCATAATTACGGTAGAGAAGGCTGCATACATAAGAAAAATATAATATGTAATACAAAAAGCAAAAAACAGTATTATAGATTGGATAAGGCAGACAAAGAATTCACCTATAATCGTCATACGATCAAAAGGTGTTAAAAGATAATAATCTGTGCGTTGGTTAGGTTGACCACAATGAGGACAGTATCTCGCTGCGTTGGCGTGCCTTTCGCTACAAGCAGGGCATGTAACCATTTTATAATTGTTACAGTTTCTATTAGGTAAGAATTCTAAAATAATAAGTAAAGGATTAAATGCAAAAGTAAATAATGACCACAAAGGTGCATTTCTGCCTTTTCTTTTGGCTGCGATATAAGAAGTGATTGCAGTTATTAAACTTAAAATGATAGGGATGAGGAGTAAATAAACGGCATTGTGACTGTTTTGCATAGTATAACTATTTCATATGAGGGCAATTTGTAACGTTATTAATGATAACTCTTGTTGAATCATTAAAATATTGCATAGCATTTTGAACGCTGCCAAAATATGGATTAAAGTAAATTTTAGTACGTTCTTCTACGGCAGGGTCAGATAAAAAACCATCTGTTGGTAAATCTGCTCCTGTTTGAGATTTAAATAAACTGCTCATGTAATATGATTAAAGCTGTGTCTTCAAGCATGCATTTCTCTTTGTTGTTACTGGTAAGATAGCAATTAGAGACATGTTTTATTAAACCACTCTCTCCATTATTACAAAATACTGGTTTAAGTTCTTTTATAACTTGCTTCATGGTAGATATCGGAACAGTTTTTTCTAGATTAGCCAAAGCAACACTTGGCAGTCCAAGAGCCAGAATATTAGCGAGTAATAATTTCTTCATAACAACACTCCTTTTCCGTAACGATAGGAGAGTTGGGAGGTGTTGGCAAGATAAAGATATTTAAAAATCATAATTAAAGTGTTATAATCTCACTCAAGATAACGAAAATACAATAGATAAATTTATAAAAATGTTTTTAAATAGCATGATTAAAAGAGTTGATTAAGTAGGTAATTAAACCTAAATGAATGGTTATGGTTTACATAAAAAGTTATTCCCTTTTTAAGCGTCAGAAACTATTGCTTGCAATATTGCAAGTATTTGGGGGGCGTTTATCTAGTTTGGATTTGCAAAAATATTTATTTTTATATACGCAGAACTACCAAGAAATAAAAAGTTATGATTTTGTTCCTTATAAGTATGGTTGCTTTTCTTTCCAGTCTTATGCTGATCGTAGACGTTTAATTGAATTAGGTAAGATTGATAGTAGTAATGAGTGGTGTTTAACAAGTGATTGTGACCATATCAGTGCATTAGATAAGGTTGAGCAAAAAAAACTCTCTTTATTTTCTAATCGCTACGCAAATCTTCATGGTAATAGTTTAATTCATTATATATATAAAAATTATCCTTATTATGCGATTAATAGTGAAATTGCTTGTAACATTATGAATAAAGACGAGTTGCTTGCAATTCAAAATGCACGACCAAAACAACAAGATTTTGGATTTTTTACAATTGGTTATGAAGGGGCAAGTATTGAAAATTATCTAAATCGTTTAATTCAAAACAATATTCATGTGGTATGTGATGTAAGAAATAATCCAGTAAGCAGGAAATATGGTTTTTCTAAAACTGCTTTGTCTCAATTATTGTCGTTATTAGGCATTCAATATATCCATATACCACAGTTGGGTATTATTTCTGAAAATCGTCAAGAGTTAAACACTCAACAAGATTATGATCGATTGTTCGATCAATATGAAAAGTCAATTTTGTTAAAACAGCAAGAATCTTTAAATAAATTGAAGTTGATAACAGATAATAACAAAAGAGTTGCAATAACTTGTTTCGAAGCCGTATATTCGATGTGTCATAGGAGTAGAATTGCGAAAGTTTTGACCAATAGGTCAGACTGGCATTATCCAATAAAACATATTTAAGGAGTATAGTTTGGAAACTATTAAGATTTTAATTGCCGTTAAAACTTATCCTTGTCGTTCTGATAAATATGTTGAAACAGTTTGCACTGCTGGATTTCGTGAAGATGGTTCTTGGATTAGATTATATCCAATTCCTTTTCGATTACATGACAATCAATATGCAAAATATCAGTGGATTGAAGCAAAGATAGAAAAAAATACCACAGATATGCGCCCAGAAAGTTATCGTATCGTTGATATAGATAATATTAAATTATTAGACAAAGTTGATACAAAAAACAATTGGCAAGAGCGGCGTAATTTTATTTTTAGTAACAATAAAATCTATAAAAATTTAACTGAAGTGATTGACCTAGCACGTAATAATGATCTTTCATTAGCGATTTTTAAACCAACCAAAATAATAGACTTTGTCGTTGAAAATGTTGAATTAAAAGAACGAGATGAAAATTATAAATATGTATTAGCTCAAAGTAATTTATTTGAAATTGAAGAATATAAAAAAGTTTGGTTAATGCCTCTTTTATCTAAAAAATTCTTTTATATTTTTGAAGATGAACAAGGAAAAAAAAGCAAGTTATTGATCGAAGACTGGGAAATATGTCAATTATATCTTAATTGTAAACGTAGAGAGCCAACTGAAGAGATGGCAATTCAAAAGGTCAAAGAAAAATATTGGGATAATTTTGCGTTTAAGAAGGATTTACATTTTTTTCTAGGAACGACTTTACAATGGCATAGAAGAAGAGCAAAAAATCCTTTTGTAATCACAGGGGTTTTTTATCCACCTTTGCCAAAATAATTCAATTATTAATAATAGAAGAAATACGAGCCACCCATGCGGTGGCTTTTTTATTGGGAAAAATCATGTATGAAAATCCATTAAAAGCGCCACTCTTCAAATCTCTTATTGATATTTCGCAAAATACTGTCAATAGCAATAATGATTTGCAGGGAAAAATATGGCCTGCAACAGTCGAAAATTATGATGGATTTATAGCGATTGTTAATATCGAAATATCCTCGGTTAATAATTACCCGCAAATAGAAGTGCCTGTTTTAAGATCAGAATATATAAGATTGCCTATTCAAAAAGGTTGTCGGGGTCTTTTAATACCCTTGGCTGTTAATATAGATCACATTATAGGGATGGGGCAGACTGCGCCTACGGATATAGCTGGTTTTAATTTGGGTAATATGGCTTTTCTACCCATTTCCAGCCAGTTAGATCCAAAAACTGATAAAGATATTTTGGTTATTTACGGCGAGGATCAAGGTGTAAAAATCCAGTCTAAAGATGGAAAGACTTTCGTTTATATCACAAAAAATTCCATAGAGATTGACGGGGATGTTACTCTTAAAAAGAATATTACTATTAATGGGGATGTGGATATTAAAGGCACCCTGACAGTTGGTAATATTGAATTCAAATCTCACCAACATGAGAATGGTAACCAAGGTCAGCCAACAGGCGGGGTGATTGGATGAGGATTTATCATAAAGTCAGGAATGAGGACACAGGAAAAGAAGAATGGTTGGTTCTTACCAGTGACGATGATGTTTATGTTTACTGGTTGATACAAGTTTTAAGATTAGTATTAGGGGAAAGTCCGTTTTATTCTACTTATGGCATTCCTGCGGTTGAGACGATAGCAACCAATATTTATCCTGATTACTATGTTGCTTTAGTAAGGGATCAATTTTCCCCTTACTTCGCATCTTTGACTATTACGCGTGTTACTCAAGAACGTGACCCGATTTACAATGTTAATGTTCTTACGAATAACGGCAGACAAATTAACCAAATAATTCAAGGCATAAGAAATAATGGCTAATAATTTAGTTATTACGCAAGAAGGGGTGGTTCCAACTCCTCCTCAGGTCATTCGGGAGCAAATTCAATCTGAAATTGAAAATACGGTTCCTGATTATACCGCATCTTTACCAGGAACATTGATTGAAGATTTACTTAGCACTTGTTGTGGATGTGCAGTTTTTATTGAGCAAGCAAAAGTAGATTTAATTAATTCCATCTCTCCATCAACAGCAAATGAAGCATTATTGGATCAGCTGGGTGTTGTATATGGTATTATACGGAAATCGGGATCAAGTGGTAGTGCTTATGTAGTTTTTACGGGGACAGCTGGTTTTATTGTGCCACGTGGCTTTATTATTTCGGATGGAATACATCGTTTTATTGTGCAGAATGATACGGTCATTAATCAAGAAGGGTCATCTGGGCAAGTATATGTATTAGCACAAGATACGTCTGTTTTCGATATTCCAGCAAACACAATCACTAAGATTGAATCATCTGTTCGTAACGATATAAAATTAACGGTTACTAACCCACAAATTGGCATTATTGGTTCAAAAGCTGAATCTTACGCAGATTATAGAGCCAGGATTATGAATGCGGGTATTGTAACCTCAACAGCTACGCCTACCATGATACGCACTAAATTACTTGCTATTCCTAATGTTCAACAAAGATTATTATCAATTATTGCAAATGGAGATGGCTACTCTGTTATCTGTGGGGGTGGAGATCCTTATGATGTGGCGAATGCTATTTTTCAATCGATCCCAACGACTGGAATTTTGAAGCCATCTGTTATTGATGTGTCAAGGTTTGACAAAGGTAATCCAACAGTTATGTATACTAATTTAATCCATGGATTAAAAGATGGAGACTTGGTCACATTCTCAGGTCTAGGGTTTAACGACCTTCAGAATAAACGATTTAAGGCAAAAATTTTAACAGCAAATAGTTTCTCAATTCCAGTAGATACTACGAATTTTTCTGATTATACAGGTGGTTTGATCTTAAATCAAAACATCAGAAACCGTTCAATTATTTTACGCGATGGCGTAGATAGTTATACAATCCCTTTTGTTGTTCCTTTGCAGCAACAAGTTGAAGTTCAATTAATTTGGAATACGGATGTTGAGAGCAGTCTGTATGTAGGCGCTATTTCCAACACAACCATACCGTTAATTGTTCAGTATATAAACGGTATAAGTATCGGGGACTCAATTAATTTATACGAAGTTGAAAAAATATTTCTTGAAGGCGTAAACCAAGTTGTTAATCAAAATTTAGTTACCAATATCGAAATTTTGATCTTTATTGATGGGGTTCAGCAAGAACCATTACCAAAAGAAAATATAATCCGTGGTGACCCTCAATCATATTTTTATACCACTGAAGAAAAAATAGTAGTGACAGATGGAAAATAATAACCAAGAAGTAGTCGCACCCTATACGCATAATTTACAAGCTTATTTATATTGGCAGTGGGAGGGGGATGAATATATTAAAGCTTTTTTTGATAGTTATAATAAGCTCGCAAATCAACAAGTAGATGATTTTAATAGTTTAAATTTACCTAATTATTTTACCAAGACAGGATTATGGCTCGATTATGTTGCTAAAAACATATATGGCATGGATAGAAAGCAAGTGCTTTATGCCAATAACCTTGTTCGAAGTGGATTAAATACGGTTGATCCAAATGAAATTGAGCCTAATGCTGCAAAAGTCATCAAAGTTTCTAAAGCACACAGTATGACCGATGAAGAATTTAAAAAAATTATTCAATGGAACTTTTATAAAGCAGATGGTTTTACTTTTACAATACCTTATTTAAAAAGAAGAGTAATTCGGTTTTTGAATATATGCCCAAATAATGATATAGATATAAACAATATCTCCATTATTCCCAAAGATAGAATCTTTTATATTAAAGTTCTGAATGGTCTTTCAAACTCTACTTTTATGCAGCTTTTACAAGATGCCATTATTAATAATTTAATTAACCTTCCTTTTATGTATAAATTTATTTTGGAGAGTGAATAATGGATAAATTCTTATTTGGAAATAATTTAAATACGCTGTTAAGCAGCAATATCGATGAAAATGCTACAGTTATTACGGTTTCAACTGGTGCTGGCGTTTCTTTTCCAAACCCAAATAAACATAACAAAGAATGTTTCGCCATTACTCTAGCTAGATATGATAATGATGATAATACGGAGATATGCTTTGTTACCGCAAAAGATGGTGATAAATTTACTGTTTTAAGGGGACAAGAAGGGACTCTTCCACAAAAATGGAGCCAAGGAACTAAAGTTTCAAATAAGATCACAGCAGAACCTTTGAATCAGATCAAAGACAAAGCCAATCAATCTGATGTCGATAACGCGTTAGGAAATATTGATTTTACGCCCTATTATCGAAAGTCAGGTGATACCTTAACTGGTGTGATGCATACTAATGGTAATTATTTTTGGGCTGGAGGTAACAAGACATATTGGGTCGGTCAAGATAATACCTGGTATATTAAAAACGCTAACCATGTTGCATTAATTTCTTTTGAAAATGGTAGTATCACTCTTAATGGTTCATATTCGGCTTTTATCGGAAACAAACTTCAAGCAAATATGATAACTAACAACGGTGCTGGTAAGGTAACTTTTGATACAGAGGTTTATTTTTCACAGCCGTTTGTTGCACAAGGTTCATTCAGGCTGAATTATAATGATCTCCAGTTAATATCGAATATAGACCGACCTGATACTGGAAACTTTAGGAATACAAGTTCTATAATCTGGCAATTTGGTGAGGATACCAGTATGCGGGGGCTTGCATATTTCCAGGAACATGTTGGTATTTCAAATAATTTGATATTTTATGTTTCTGGTGGAAACAGTAATTATAATTATGTTTTTGATAATTTTGGCAAATTTTCATGTAAAAATATTTCGGCTGAAACAGCTATAAGTTCAAACTCTATTATGGTTAATCAAGCGATTATACAGGATGGTAATGTCACTATTCAAAGTAGTAACACTGCTGCTGATGGTAATGGGTATATACATGGGAACGGTATAAATTTTAATTTGCAAAATCGTGGTGTTAGTGGAAATATTTACTTACAAGAACATCCAGGGGTCGAAACTTCTTTGATATTCCAAGCGTCGGGCGGTGGTGTAACAAAAAGTATGAGTTTCAACACAACTGGTAAGTTGACCACTGATGCGGTGCAAACAAATACAATAACTAACAATAATGGTGATAAAGTTACTTTTGATACCTCAGTTTATTTTCCACAATCAGTAGTTACAGCTAATAGTGTTCAAGTTAAAAATAATGATATATTATTATCCTCGGATTCTGGATCAGTTGATACCGGAAAATATAGAAATACAAGTAGCCTTAAATTTCAATTTAATAATGGCAGTAATATGAATGCTGCTTTGTATTTTCAAGAACACGCTGGAACTTCAAATAATTTGATATTTTATGTTTCTGGTGGAAGCAATAATTATAATTACGTTTTTGATAATTTTGGCAATATGTATGCCGAAAACTTTCAAGGAACAGCGTTACAAGCGAAATATGCAGATTTAGCAGAATATTATATTGCGGATCAAAATTATGACCCAGGAACGATCGTGAAGATCGGAGGAATAAATGAGATTACAACCGCCTCAAAGGGCGGTTTTTTTATAGGCATTATCTCTACAAAACCTGGGCTTGAAATGAATGAAAGTATTAAAGATCATCCGCTTGCGCTTCCTGTGGCATTGGCTGGTCGGGTTCCCGTCAAAGTTATTGGAGTTATTTCAAAAGGGGATCCTATTACTTTATCGGATATTAATGGGATCGCAACAAAGTTAAAAAATACAGAAGATATCATTGGTTTTGCTTTAGAGGCTAGTGATGATCCTTCGATAAAACTAGTTGAGTGTAGCGTTAAATCTATAGGGAGATGTTGATGGCGTTTGGATATTTAAATAACTCGTTACTCTTAGGTGGATTAATGCAGGTTGACGATTATAACGAAGTCATCAGGTTTTATGGTCAAATATCAGCATTTCAATATCAGAATTATAAAAATGTTGGTGATTTAATTACCGCAAGTGATTGGCAAGATTTATCTAATCATATCCAAGCATTGAGAAATCAAAATTATACTATCCCATGGGTTCCAACAGGTTTTGTTAAAGGCAGATTGATAAGAGCGACAAGCTGGTCAAACGCTATTTACAGAGAAGTATCGAGCCCAGGAGATTATACATTTCAAGCTCCAAATGAGTCACGTAAAATTCAATTTGAATGGTTA
This sequence comes from Commensalibacter nepenthis, assembly GCF_029953305.1. Taxonomy (NCBI): domain Bacteria; kingdom Pseudomonadati; phylum Pseudomonadota; class Alphaproteobacteria; order Acetobacterales; family Acetobacteraceae; genus Commensalibacter; species Commensalibacter nepenthis. The sequence goes on from NZ_JASBAN010000001.1 coordinate 1,570,822, forward strand.
ATGGCTGGTGGTGGCTCTGGTGGTGGTGGGGATGAAACGGGATATGGTGCTAGTGGAGGAGGAGGCGGTTCTGGTGGTTATCAACAAAATATAAGTTTCTCGCTATCTGGTGGTGAAACAATCACCGTTCATATCGGCGCAGGTGGCTCTCCTACTGATAAGTATCAAACAGACGGAGGGAATGGATCAGACAGTTATATCATGATTAATAATCAAGAGAAGCTTCGTGTGACAGGTGGACAAGGCGGTCAAAACGCACTGGCAGTGAATTATTCAGGAGCAAACCCCAAAGGTGGCGTAGGTGGTTCTCCGAATGGTGTTGCTGGTGGCGATGGATTGCGAGGGAATAACAACGATAAAATCGGTGGTGCAGGTGGGAATACCCCCCTAGGCGTGGGTGGGCAGCCAACTTGGGCAGATCATGGTGAAAGTGCATCTGGCTATGGTGCAGGTGGTGGTGGTGGATGCACCAGAGACAGACAAAGACCAGGCTATTGGATTGGTGGTTTTGGATCTGGTGGTTATTGCTTGTTTAATCTGACGAATTAATAATTATTTTAAATTTAAAGGTATAGAATGGTTCATTTTCCAGAAAATGCTCTGAGTTGTAGTTCAGAAACAACGACAGATACAAAAAATGACAATGTTATTTATCAAAAAAACAGAGATATTTTAACCTTACCTGCAGGGTGCTTAGCAACTACAGTGCTGAGACTAAGTTGTAAAGGTATTCAAGAAAAAAAGCATTATTCATTTGATCTTAAAAATCGAATGCTTAATGGTGATGAAATCGTTCGTGTTGAGATGTATCCAAATAACGATACAGTGACGAATGAGAAAGTGTCTTATGATAAACAGACATTCACCATTCTTATTTCTGGTGGTGAAATGATTGCTGACGTTGGTATCAATTTTGTTATCAAAACTCTTGAAGGTGAAGACTTAGAGTTTATTTGTATTTTACCCATTAGACCAGAGGGTATTCTTGAAGCTGGTAGTAATTACAATGTTATTATGGGGGCGCAAGGACCAGCAGGGAAAGCTTCATATACTCTTTCTATCGGAACCGTCACAACACTTGAACCAGATCAACAAGCAACAGCCGAAATTATTCAAGGTGAGAATGGTGCTAATACGCTTAACCTTGCACTCGTAAAGGGCGATCAAGGCAAAACGGGTGAGGCTGGTAAAGATGGGGCAAGCTATGTCAATGATGGAACGGTTGATTTAAATGTTCAGTCTTTGATTTTAGGGAACGTAAATAGCGTTCCATTTGAAGATGTAAAAGATGGTGCAATAATGTTCAACCCTTCTACCCAACAACTTGTAATCAAAAAAAACAAACAATGGATACCTTTAAATATGAATAATTTTACACTTCAAACATCTTATAAAAACAACAGTGGAACCACGCCCGTTAATTTTGCCCCTGACCAAATAACCCTCAGCAAAGACGGCGTTTCTGGAAATGATGGGGTGACAGCAGGCTATTTGCAATTTACGGGAAGTTCAGTGGCAACCCCTACGCTTTTAGAAGTAAGGACCAGCTTTAAATTAACAACCACGACGGATATGGATTATTATATTGCTGGCTATAATGGAAATATTAATATTCGTGTTAATCCAAACAAGAAAACAATCGCGGTATATAGTAACAATACAACTAAAGCCTATGAGGTTGATTATACGAATTTAGGACTTAATTTAACGGATAATAACTTTCATGTTTTGTCCTTGTGCTTAAATGCTGGTTATCGTGGTTTTATGTCTTTTGCGATTGATGGGGTGTTTTTTAACAGAAACTATCCACCCGCTAATTTCTATTTTTCAGATTTACGCATCCGAGGAACAGAAAATATGATTGTTCCTGCCAATGAGTTAACGGTAAAAGATATTGCTTTATCGAGCCAACTTCCAACTCGGGTGAATAAAACAGCTGTGCAATCGTCTTTTGCGAGCTATGATGGTTGGTATGTATGTATTAATAATAACGTGACTAACCAGCAATTAACTAATGGTTTACTCTTAAAACCGAACAGCTTATTGGATTCATTTAAATCGATTTGCCCTTATTACTTAAATAATTCGATTGTTGCTAATCAGTCTTTGTTTAATGAAGAGGGTTTGTATAGCGGGATTATGTCGCTTCATTCGACGATGGATATTCCAATCTTTACGATGGAATTGGCTTTTAAATTTAAAAGCGAGTATAATATTCCAAAATTACGTCGCACCATTGTGGGGAACATAAACAATATGTACAGTATTGGGTTAACTGCGAATAGTATCAATCGATTAACGATTAAATACCATACCGCGCCTGATGCAGAATTTACTTTAGTGGATGCACTCACATTGGATGAATGGCATATATTGGCGGTTTCTAGTAACAATAATTTAATGCATGTTTTTGTTGATGGGAAGTTAGTTCATGTAAGAAATTTTGCAACCAATTTTCAAAATCTGTATTTTAGGGCATTGGACTGGAACCAATATATTGTTGATCCAAATTGCCTGAGCATTAAGCATCTTTCTTTGTTAATTGGCACAGCAAAATATTACAAAGATTATGATGTTACGCAAACACCAGACACGCCAACGGATTACAATTTAAACGGGTTCTTTTATCCTTTGGTTGATGGTCGTCTTGCTAATGAAAATGCCACTTCGCCGCTTGTCAATGTGATTTTGGACGAAAATAGCAGCTTTAAAGCCAAAACTGTGCCTTATAATGAAGCGATGACTACCTTTCCATCGTTACCATTCGCATCCTATGGCACGAATAATCCCCCATCTGTTTTTGATACAAAGGGTGCCAATATTTATATAACTTCTATTTCTGGGAACGCTCTAAAGGAAACCGTCTAATGTTTGTCTATGCAGATCACGAGAATATTCATTTTTCCAAAGGGACATGGTTGTTACAAGAGCAACAAGCAACTTGTTATGCAAGTGGGGCTAATGTTGTGTTTACGACCGATGCTTTGACGAAGGGAAATAAAACCATCACCCTTCATTTAAATTTGCCTAATGTAGAGGCTGGTTATGAACCTGTGATTGCTTATAATATTAACGGGGTTTATTGGGGGTACGCACGGGCATTGTCCGAGGTCGTGATTACTTTGCCCTCTGGCGTTCCAAATTGTACAGAAACACCCTTCATGTCCAATCTTCCCTTTCATTATATCGAAATTTGGGTAAGGACAACCTCTAATCAAAAGCCAAGATGGACGAACAATCAAGTCAAAAACAATAATGTTATGATTTTACAATCAATTGAGGTGGATGATGCATCGATCTTTTACGAAACTCGCCTAAATAACCTTACGATGCTGGCAGTAGGCTCATCATCGAGCGAAGGTTTCGGCACAGTAGGTAAAGAGTTTGATGATATCACGTCCAATGATGCAACCTGTTCTTTTGGTGCGTTGCTTGGTGAGAGCTTGGGGATAACTGTTTCTACGGTTGGATATGGTGGGACAGGGCTAGCCAAGATGGGGGACGGTTGGGCACCAGATGCCTTGACATATTATAAATATATGGATGAGGGTATTGTAAGAGATTGGACGGGAATTGATATTGCGGTTTTTAATGTTGGCGCAAATGATAATGTCAATTCAGCCGATTTTATCAATCTGAATTATGAACTGGTTGATGAGTTAAGCGGGTCCTATCCCAATCTAACGATTATTATGACCAGCCCATTTTACGGAACACGTCTAAGTGAATATGCGGTGATGCGCAATAAATATGCCGCTAACAACCATATTCACTTTATAGATGCAAATTACCAAAATATCCTTAGCAACCATCATCCCACGATCAGTAATTACAAACGGTATATAATGCCAGACCTACGCGACAAAGTAAGACCACTCATCTTTAGTGAAGTATCAGTAAGTATAAAAACGGTTAGCAATAATAGTAATTACTATACTTTCCAAAGTATTTCACATTCTTAAATTAAATATTTATAGGCATAAAACGGGGCGCGAAAGCGTCTTTTTTTATGTCTTTTTTACAAGGGAAAAAAGCAAGATGGACAATTTGGATTTAATGATGCAGGTTTTTCAATATTTACTGGGGGTTATTCCTGGGGATATTGCGGGGAACATTGTGGCTGTGGTGACGACGATTGTGACGATTTGTACGTTGATTATTCGGTTTTGGAAAATGCCAGAGCCGAGCAGTAAGCTCTATAAATTATGGAAATTGCTGCATGTCTTAGCATCGTTTAAAGCACCGCCTGTCTCAAAAACGGAGAGCAAAGATGGTCAAAAGATTACTTAATTCGATGAAAACGCACGATCATTGGTTTGCCGAGTGGTGGAACTCTATTTTACTGGTGGTTGTTGGAGTGTATGGATTATGTGTGCCAAACAGTTTTATCATTCAACAATCTTTTATTGATGGGTTTTTACAGTTTTTTCCATTTGATGTATGGCAGTGGCTGTTTATTGTATTTGGGTTGTTTCAATTTACTGCTTTGCGTCGTGAAAGCATGATTGGCAGAGGGGTTGCAGCGTTCTTTTCCTCCTCTTTGTTAATTTGGGGAACATTAAATATCCTTGTTTATGGTCAATGGCATTTCAGCTTGGTCGCGTGGGGTGTTTTTGCATCCATCAATCTCTATGCCCTATACAGAATTGCAAAGGGGATAGAGAAATATCATGAACTTCTTTGAAATCCTGAAATGGTGGTGGGAAAGCAACGCCGAATGGATCAAAATCCACGACCCTTGGGTCATCCCAATCATGGCTGTCTGTGTTCCAGCCTCTCTCATCATCCGCGCAATCTGCGCACTCATTAAGGTCTGGCGGGGGAAGTAAAATAAAATATGGTAATTATATACATTTATACACAAAAATATTGACATTGTGTTAAGTTATACTAAGATATTAGTAGAGGTAGCAGAATGATTAAAAAGTTTAACACTATCATAGATCTTATTAATACTTTCCCAGATGAAGAAGCGTGTATCAAACACCTTGAGAATTTAAAATGGGGTGGCAATATTATCTCTCCTTTTGATCCAGCTTCAAAAGTTTATGTATGTAAGGGTAATCGATACCGTTGTAGGAATACTAGTAAATATTTCAATGTTAAAACAAACACCTTATTTGATAATTCAAAAATACCACTTCAAAAATGGTTTTTAGCAATATGGATTATTACTTGTCATACTAAAGGAATCTCATCAGTGCAGTTAGCTAAAGACTTAGGTGTGACGCAAAAAACAGCTTGGTTTCTTCTGCATCGTATTCGCAATTGCTTTAGTTTTGATAATAACAATGTCTTAAACAATGAAATTGAAGTAGACGAAACTTATGTCGGTGGCAAGAATAAATTTCGTCATATCTGTAGAAAAGTACAACATTCTCAAGGTAGAAGTTCAAAAGATAAAACACCTGTATTTGGCATGATTGAACGTTCAGGAAAATTAAATGCTAAAAAGGTTAATGATGTATCAGCAACAACATTGACAAAGCAAATTGTTAGTTACGCTAATAAAGATGCCACTATTTATTCTGATGAATGGTTAGGGTATTCACAACTAACTAAAATCTATAACCACGCTATCGTAAAACATGCCAATAAAGAATATGTTAATGGTAAAGTTCATACTAATACTATAGAAGGTTTCTGGTCGTTATTTAAGCGCGGCATCATTGGAATTTATCATTCGGTGTCAGTTAAGCATTTACAAAAATATGTTGATGAATTTGTATTCCGCTACAACACCCGTAAACACCGGCAAGACCATCGCTTTGATTATCTGCTAACACATATGAGTTGTAGAATGACTTATCAAAGTTTAACGACATGAGGTAGAAATGGAACAATTAGATTTACCGCTTATTCAAAGACAAGAAAATAATGTTTTAATATCGCAACGCGCTTACGACGGTTACATTAATGCTACTGCTATGTGTAAAGCTGCGAGTAAAGAGTTTAAGCATTATAATAGTTTATCCACTACAAAGGCCTTTGTTCAGGAACTTTCTTCCGTGGTCGGAATTCCGACCACGGAATTAATACAGTCAATACAAGGAGGTGTTCCTACATTACAAGGTACATGGGTACATCCTCAAGTAGCAATAAATTTAGGCCAATGGGCATCACCCAAATTTGCTGTTCTGGTATCTAAATGGGTTTTAGAATGGATGCAGGGTGGCGAGAAAAAACACTCAACACTTCCTTGGCACATTCGCAGGTATTTAATCAATAGAGAAAAAATACCACCTACTCATTTTTCTATGCTAGATCAAATGACATTAAAACTATTAGCACCTCTAGAATCAAGAGGATACTTATTGCCGGATCGAATGATGCCAGACATTTCTCTAGGAAAAATGTTTTGTAAATGGCTAAGAAGTAATGGTTATGATCCAGATTCTTTCCCAACATATACTCACTCTTTTGGAGACGGGAAACGCCCTAACGTCAATGCAAAACTATATCCAAACGAACTAATAACTTCTTTTAATTTAGAGGTTAATAATTGGATTGTAGATCCTAACAAAGCTCTTAAATATTTCAAAGATCGTGATAAAGAGTCAGTAATCCCGTTAACCAATTTTATTCTTACTTTACCAACTCCTGAGAATGCTCGTACAGAACTAGACAATAAACTAATTACAGCATTGACATACAACCCAAAAGATCAATTCTAAATAAGGTTTTTTAGATTTAATTTTTCTATGAATTTGTAATTATTTTGTGTAGAGATGTATATAATTACCTAAAATATTTAATTTGCAATAATACCTATTGAAAGGTTAAAATTGACAAAAATCTCATAAAGAATGGGCTATAGATATTATGGTAAAATTATTTTTTAATGAATATAACTTAAAAGCAAGATGCATTCCTGTTATTATAGCTTGCTTCCCTATATTGGCTTTACTAGCTTCTTTTCTTGATTTAAATAAATTTTTAATTGCTAACTCTATAGTTGTAATTATTTTTTCAGTAATAATTATATTTTTATTGTCACTTTATGCAAGAAGTAAAGGGAAGCAATTAGAAAAAGATTTGGTCAAGGAATGGAATGGTTGGCCGACAACTCGTTTTTTACGTCATGGGGATCAAACAATTAATAAAATAGAGAAGCAAAAAATATATCAAATAATTAAAGAGAATTTAACTGATAAAATACCCACAGAAGATGAAGAAAAAAATAGCCCTGAAGAGGCCGATAAACAATATAATATTATTGTTAATACCTTAAGAATGAAAACAAGAGGTGAAGAGTATTATATTTTATTATATGAAAATATTTCATATGGATTTTTTAGAAATAGTTTTGCGCTTAAGAAAATTTCTTTATCTATAAGTATTTTTATAATGATTGGATTATTTATTATGTTTTTCCAAAATAATCCATATCATTTCTGTGATTTCAAGAATTTTATTAGTTATTTATTTATAGTCAAATTGTCTTTTAATTTAACATTTATATTAACTATTATGATGTTTTTTTATTGGTGCTTTGCGATAACTAAAAAAAACGTGAAAAAATATGCGGATAGATATGCTTTAGCTTTAATAAATACAGTTTATCAAATTTGGTAGCAAAAAATTAATAATAACTTTATAATAATGAATAATATGTAAATTTGTTTGTGAGTGTATAATGACAATGTCACCTGGTTATGAAATAGATTTTTTACCTGTTGGTCAAGATCAAGATGGGGATGCTATTGTTTTAAGGTGGGGATATAATGAAGTCAATTATACCAATAATCCTTTAATTAATCAGAAAGTGGTCATTATTGATACTGGTTTTTCGTCAGATGGAGAAAAAATCAGAACGCATATTAATAACTATTATTTTGTTAATAAAGTTGATTTGATTATTATTACGCATCCTGATTTGGATCATATAGGTGGTCTTAAATATATACTTGAAAATATGGAAGTTGGAGAGCTATGGATACATAGACCTTTGTTACACGGTGCTATGGTTCAGGTTGATGATAGAAGGGTAACAGAAAATAGTAAAACCAAAAGATTAATAGAGTGTAAAGTTAAAATTGAAGACGCAATTAAGATAGCTCAAAGTAAAAATATAATAATAAAAGAGCCTTTTCAAGGGCTAGGTTTTAATGATGGGAATGGGTTTATAACTGTTTTAGCACCTACAAAAGAATATTATGAAAGTTTATTGCCAGAGTTTATAGGAGAAAAATCATCCTCAAATTTGATGGCTGAAGGATTGAGGAATGCTGTTGAAAGCATTGGAGAAAAAATCAAAAAATTAGTAACATCAAATAAAGATGAAGATGATTTAAACGATGATGATACAACAAGTGCAGTTAATAAATCTAGTGCAATAATACTGTTTGGTTGTTGTGGTGATTATTCTTTTTTTACAGGAGATGCTGGTATTGAAACGTTAGATATTGCATATCAGTATCTTACCTCACAGTTTAATTATAATCTTTTTCTTTCAATGCTTAAAGTTTTTCAAATTCCTCATCATGGTAGCAAAAGAAATTTGGGGCCTACTATATTGAATAAATTGTTTTCAAATGTTGATAATAGTCATATATCAGCGGTAGTTTCTTGTATAAAAACAAGCAATACGAATGTAACGTTAAAGCATCCTCATCAAGCTGTAATTAATGCTTTTAAGCGAAGAAATATAAATGTATATCCAACAAAAGGATTAACTATCTACCATTCTAAAAATATGCCTAGTAGAAAAGGTTGGTCTACTGCAGATTCTTTAGATTATAAGTTAGAATATTTTGAAGAATAGAAAAAATAAGCAAACTTTATTTAATAAAAAAGGGAAAAAAGCTTTTTTGGTCTTTTAATTTAATAGTATCGCTTTTTGTATTAATAGATTTCGCACTGCGCCTAACACCTCCATCTTCTTTAATGATTTCTATATCTGGAATATCAATCAGAGATTGTTTAATAATGTTAGATGATGCTGGTGTTTGATTATAGATATCATTAAAAAAATCTAGCACAGGAATGGTATCACCATAATTAGATACAAACTGTGGTATATCAATTAAAAGTTGCTGTTTTGTTTGTTCAGAAGCTGTCATATCAAACGTATATAAAAAGCTATCTTGTTCTGTTGAGTTATAAGAAAGCATATTTAATCCAGAGCGACCGAAATGTGCTTGAGAAGATGAAGCTTCATGCAATATATTATTATAGACCTCTCGTGCTCTATAAACATTTGAAAAATGTAATAACCAATATCTCCAGCCAGTTGGATTGTTAATAGAAAAAGGGCTTACAAAAGTAGAGCAAGAGCTAAAAGCATCGAATACCATACGTTCATAAACACCAAGCTCTTCTTGTCTTGTAATTAGATACTCTGGGTCAAGAGCATCGTTAGTTGAAATATTATTTTCATTTAAAATTTGTTTATAAGGGGTAATGCTTTTTTCATTTGCGTAAGTTAGAAAGGATTGAATTGCAAAGGTGTAAAATATTTCTGTTCTTGGAAATGAGCGGAGTATTGTACGTATAGTATTAATATCAGCATCAGTTTGACCAAATTGGTCTAAATTGAATAAGACACTATTACGACAGTTAGTATTTTCAATTTTTTCTCTGATTATTGGATAATTGTTTTTAAATTCACCATTGATGTAATCAAAATGAATAATTAAATAGGGATTTGCTTCTATCTCTTGAATATATGGGCTGATATTTTGCTTAAGTAGGTTTATAGCTGCTGGATCAGAATCATTTAATAGTAATAAACATTCAATATGTAGTGGTTTAAATTTATTTGTTTTTCTAAAGATATTAATATTGCTGCTAAATTTTAAAAGTTCTTCAATGAAAACAATTGGAGATCCAGGGCTTCCACACTTATATTTCCCCCCTCCAGCAAAACCGTCGACTACGGATAATCGAAAAAACTCTTGCTGTGGAAATTTACACCTTGTATCTAGATATTGATAAAAATAATTACGTAATATTTTTAGTTTTTGTTTTGAGTGATCCTCTAAAAGAGCCCCATGTTCCCAATTATATTTGTTTTTTGATTTAACCATATTAAATTAAAACCTAAAAAATTATATATTAAGAGAAAGAGGAAGCTCATTCCAAACAGTACCTTTATACTCGCGTCCATTGGCTTTTTTAGAACGTTTTTTATTATCTTTTCCCCATCGCCCCCATTGTTTAAAGAAAAAAGCAGTATCATAGATGCGACAAGCATCATGAATATCATCAATCCATTCTTCTTTTATTGGACGAGCAGAAGAACCGCTTTCTCCGCCAACGATAGCCCAATGAATATTATTTAAATTGATATTCCCAACAGAGCCTATCAGAGGTTCAAAAGAGACAAATCTAACAATTGCTGGAACGATACGAAGATGTTCAATGCGATCAGTCACTTCTTGGTTTTCCACACTTGTTCCTAGCCATACATTAGGTAATACTTTATTAAGTTTAATAACAAAATCAGCCATTCTTTGAGGGCGTTTTGTCAAAATTTGATAAGAATGATGGGGTGTTTCTTCCATCACCTTCCAAATTTGATATATAAATTCATCACTAACATTATCATGAAATAAATCACTCATTGAGTTGACAAATATTTTTCGAGGTTTTTTCCACTTGTGAGGAAGCATTAAAGAATGATGATCTTCTTTAATTTTACCATTCCATATCATTTTATGGTTAGTTTTTTTAAGAAGACCTTGGTATTTTTCAATACCCATTGCTTCGAGGCGTCTAGCCATTTCCATAGCATAACAGTTTAGACAACCAGATTTTACAATTGAACAACCAGCAACAGGATTCCAAGTAGTATCTGTCCATTCAATTTGTGACTTTGCCATTATTTTAACTCAAATATTTTTAATTTACTTTTAAATTTTAGCATTTTTTAAATTTAAATAAAGTTTTATTATTTATTAAACGATAATAAACAACTTAAAATAATACTGACCCAATAAAAATGGTGGTTAAGTCGTGTTTATTGAGGTTTTTCGGGGCGCCCAGAAAAAGGTATTATCTTTCCCAATGTCAGGAAAGAGGTTTTTGCGGGAGGCTGCAAAAACTAGCTATCTAATAAAAAATAGCCTCATAAATCACAAGGAAAATCAACATGACCAAAGTTACAGGTGGAATTTATATTCCCCACTTAAAACATGAGATCATTAAACCAGCATTGGATTATCTTGGCTTGGGTGGATCGCGAGCAATCAATCAGGTCACAGGGACGTTCTTAGCAGAAGGATACGCTGGGGGTAGCACTTACCTCAAGCAACTTGGCAAAGGACCTGCCGTGGGGGCGATGCAGATGGAGCCTGTAACCTATTATGATATTTGGAAGAACTTTCTGTCAAACCCGAAACGTGCCAACTTAGTCATTGCGTTAAAACATCTAGCAGGGGATTGGAACACGGATAATAACGGTATCCCAAGACCAGAAGTCATGACGGGTAATGTGTTCTTTGCAGCAGCAATGTGTCGTATGTTCTACCTGCGTATCCCAACAGCCCTGCCACTGGCAAATGATGCCACCGCAATGGCACAATATCACAAACGATACTACAACACCGCACAAGGCAAAGCCGTCTGGAAAGACAATGTCGATCGGTTCCAGCAAGCAATTGATGGGTGAAATGGCAACTATCACAAACATTGAGACGAGTTCAATTATTCTCTTGTACTGATTTGTTGTTAGTGGTATAATGAAGGTAGTGGTTGCAAGAGGTTAATGAATTGAATCTAGAATAAATTTATTATAAATCTTGTATCATTGTTAATTCAATGCTCGAGGCAACAGATTTAATATCTGAGAGGCCGCCAGGGTTCTCACCTAGGCTCTGTTTTACCCTAAATGAGGAGTAAGAAACATATAAAGGTGGCCACCTTTTATGTTTTTGAAACTCATCATAATTAATTTTATTTACAACATCATATTTATAGAAACGGTAGAAATCAACATTTCCATATGTTTCAAATATTTTCTGAATTGGATATAGAGAAATTTAAATTAGTGATAACTCAGTGGGTGTCTCTCGTTGACAAAATGTAATGGATAATTGTAGAGAAAAACACTTTGTAGTGTAATTTTGTATGAGTGTATCTTGTAAAACTATGAGTTAGTCAAGGATAAGGTATGAAGCGAATAAATCCTGTGATGTTACAATTAGTCCTTAACTTACGGCATTATTCTAAGGCTAGGCTTAGAAAAGAAATAAATTTTAGCATTCCTCCTAGAAGGTTTCTTAATATTTGTGATGGGGCTTTAATACCAACACAAGAAGAATTGCAAGAAATATCAAGAGTATTACATGTAAGACCCTCTTTTTTTCAAGGTAACCCTTTCGTGCCTTGTATAATAGTTTCCTTTCATGAAAGTTCTGGTTTTTAAAAAACAAGAAGTATGAAATTTATGACGTGATGAATATGGGATCTTATTTGATAGAAATATAATTGAAAGTTGTAGAGAGAATCACCTTGAAGCATAGATTCTTGTAAGGGTATATGGTAAAATTACTCTTTAAGGGAACCACCCTATCGAAGGAGTTTTTGGGTGTAATTCACAGATAACTTTCTTTAAGGTTTACACCAAATTACACCAAATTATATTTTAAGTAACTGATTTTACTTGATTTATGGTGCTGTTAGAGAGGATTGAACTCTCGACCTCTCCCTTACCAAGGGAGTGCTCTACCACTGAGCTACAACAGCATTCCGTGTCTTTAGTAGCTTTTCATAGAATATGATGCAACAAAAAAATTTGTTTTTCAGCAATTTTTTTTGCTCTAATGATTTAAAAGGGTCTTGTTGCAAATATTGAATGGGGCTGTAATTAGCCATAAAGCTAGCTAATTTAGACGGGTATATTATTATTTAGACCGAATATGCTTTGAATAAGCTTTATTTGTTCGTTGATTGTCCATTTTCCTTTAAAACCCAGTCCTTTTTTTATCCAGAGAATGGCCTCATATCCTTTGAGTGTTTTTCTTGCGGTATGAAAAGATTGAAAGCAACCATTTCTTGGTATACCCCTCTTTAACCTGAAATGATCATTTTCTATTCCCTGTTGTAAGGACTTTCTTGTTTCATGAACGCAGTGATTGGCAAGGATATGCTCATTCTTCATGGTTTGTATGGTTTTTGGAAACGGTAATGCTTTATCTGTGCCAATATGGGTTGGAGCGAACAGACCCTCTTCTTTAAATGCTTTTATAAAAAAGCGTTGTGCTGCTTTTATATTTCTTTTAGCTGTTAACAAGAAATCAATAGCAGTCCCATTCTTATCAGTGGCTCTATATAGATACTTCCACTGACCTTTTACTTTGATATAGGTTTCATCAATCCTCACCTCACCACAATGAGGCTTTCTATAGCTTCTCAAACGTTTTTCTAATAGTGGTGCATAGCGTAATACCCAATGGTTTAACGTGCTATGATCTGTATTTATCCCACGTTTTAGGAATAATTCCTCAATGTCTCGATAGCTAAGACAATAGCGTAAATACCAGTTTACCGCTTGGATAATCATCAATCCATTAAAATGACGACCTTGGTCTTGTCGCAAAGTTTTTAGTTTAGTGGTTTTTAATATTATTTCTGCAAAATAGAATTTTTTAATTTATTGAATTATATAGATATTGTATAATAACTAATACTAGTAAAAACTTAAAATTTTATAAAATTTAAACTTTGCGACAAAACCGTAGGAATTGATCGCGTTATTTACAGTGATATGGAATATTACTGTAAATAACATGCATAGAAAAACGAAGCTTACACTGTATCATCGAGAAGAGATATGGCGATTACATCATCAAGAGAAAGTCACGGTAACGGATCTGGCTAAGTGTTTTATGGTCAGCAGGTCTACGATTTATGTTGTATTAAGGCGTGCTCGGTTGCAATTTTTTGTGCCGATGTCCAGCACAAATGAGCGTTATAAAACAATCAAATATGGCATTAAACGCCTTGAAAAACACTTGAGGACAAGCTCAGACGGCAAGCCAAAAAATATAACAACTCTTATCCTGGGGAGATGGTGCATGTCGAGACTAAACGGCTTCCTTTGTTGAAAAATGAGACTAAACAGCAAACTCGGGAGTATCTTTTTGTAGGTATTGATGATTTTTCTCGAGAACGCTATGCAGGGATTTACAACGATAAATCTCAGTTTAGTGCAGCTCAGTTCCTACAAGACGATGTGCTGGTTCAATGCCCTTATATGATCGAATGTGTTTACTCTGACAATGGCAGAGAATACCAAGGAACGCTTGAACATCTGTTTGTTAAATCTTGTTATACCAATCGGATTAACCAGAAATTTACCAAGCCGGCTTGCCCTCAAACCAATGGCAAAGCAGAGCGCGTCATTCGCACACTCATGGAAATGTGGCATGAGCGTGCATTGTTCGTCAATGCTCAGGATCGAAAGTTAAAGTTGAAACGATTTATTCATTATTATAACACTGTTAAACCCCATAAAGGCATTCAAGGAAAAACACCCTATGAGGTCTTAGATGGTTATTTTAAACAAAATCTGTAAATAACACGATCAATTCTTACAAATATAAACGTTCTTAGTAGGTTTTGGATTTAACTCTTTGGATATTTATTTCATTAAAGACGATACTGGAAAAACAATCGAATATGAGTTTTGTAAATAAAAGCAACATTTTAAAAATGCGAACCCGTTAATCATCATCTCCAAATACAACAGGGTACCCTTTTAGTTTTTGTTTTACAGATCATGCCCATAAATAAACCATAAACCAGACTAACCCTGTGTGGATCCTTATCTAAAACATTAACCTTCATATTACTCATGCTTGCTAGATTTCGAATTCGTTGTAACAATCGTCCCATCAGGATACGTAGTTTCCCACCCACCGCCAAGTGCTTTGTAAAGCTGCACAAGATTAATCGAAATTTGTGCGTTGCTTTGAATTAAATCTTGTTGCGAAGACAGTAAACGCCTTTGAGCATCTAATACATTAATAAAAGTTTGCAATCCTTGACGATATTGCGCCTGAGCCAACTCAACAGAACGCTGATTAGATTTTACTGTATCTTGTAAACGCACTTGCTTTAATTGCTCTGCCTGATAGGCATTTAGAGCATTATCAACTTCTTGCCATGCTTGTAAAACTGTTTTGCGATATGCCAAAGCAGCTTCTTTTTGCTCGGCTTTTTTAAGTGTTAATTGCCCTTTCAACTTTCCACCTTCAAAAATGGGTAGAGAGATTGATGGACCAACATTCCAAGCTCCGGCACTCCAAAATCCTAAATCCCTAAAAGATAACGATTGAAATCCCATTCGAGCATCAATCGTTACTTTTGGATAAAAATCTGCCTCCGCCATTCCAACCTCAGCAGTTGCAGAATGTAATTTAGCCTCAGACTGTCGAATATCAGGTCTGCGTTGTGCTAATTCAGAAGGAAAACCAATCGGCACTTGAGGGGGAACAAGTGGAATCGGTTGTGGTGTAGATAATTCTTCACTTAAAGCCCTTGGGGGTTCGCCCAATAATAATCCCAACGCATTGATATATTGAATAACTTGTTGCTCTAAATTAGGAATCTCGGATCTGGTTTGTTCTAATTGTGCTTCTGCCGAACGGACATCCAACTCTGTAACCAACCCCCCATTAAATCGTTGGGTTGCAAGGGTTAAAATATTTAGAGCAATTTTTTCATTTTCTTTGACAATATGTAATTGCGATTGCAATTCACGCAATGTCATATAATTTTGTGCAACCTCTGCCTGTTGAGCAATCAATACCCCTCGACGATCTTCTTCAGAAACTTGCTTTAAGGCACTTGCTGATTCATATTGCCGTCTTACTCGTCCCCATAAATCGAGCTCCCAACTGGTATCTAAACTATCACTCCATTGATTAAAAGAAGGGATATCTACATCACTTGGATTAACCACATTTCCTAATGCAGGTTCACTGGTCTTAACCTTTTGCAATGCTCTACTAAATGATTTCTGACTATACTGACTTCTTTGATATCCTGCAGAGGCACCCAAACTTGGGAAGCGCGCGGCACCCGCAATCATTAATTGCGCTCGACTGGCAATTAATCGTTGTGTTGCCATCTGAATATCCAAATTTGCTGTTACTGCACGGCGTTCCAAATCCGTCAAAACAGGATCATGAAAATATTCCCACCATTGTGGATTAATTTTCTGCATAACTACTTGACTATTAACAGGAGCTTGTAAATTACTAGTAACGTTTGACCATTTCGAAGGTGTCCAAACATCTTCTTTATGATAATCAGGTCCAACCGCACACCCGACCAAGGTTGGAATTGTAATCACCATTGTTAAAAAGGAAACTCTATATTTCATTATTCCAACCAAATCTCTAATCACATTGATATCATTATCAGCAATTTGCTTTGTAGCATTTTTATATATCATATCAACCAAAAAAACTATCCTACAATGAAAGTTGATAGAATTTATTATCCATTATTTATATAGGGTATTTACTTGAGTGATCTATACAAAAACTTATTTCAAAGTAGAGCATTTCTTGTGCAAAATAGCAAAATTAAAATAAACGGTCTTGTCGCAAATTTAATTATGTATTTTAGTATGATGTAGAAATGGAGTGATTATTTTATTTAGGATTGATTTATGTCTATTGGTATCTATAGCAAGCTTATATTAAGGTCTAAGGATGATTTTAAAGGTCGTCATTTTAATGGATTGATGATTATACAAGCGGTAAACTGGTATTTACGCTATTGTCTTAGCTATCGAGACATTGAAAAATTGTTTTTAGAGCGTGGAGTAAGCGTTGATCATAGCACGTTAAACCGTTGGGTATTACGCTATGCTCCTCTATTAGAAAAACGTTTGAGAAGCTATAGAAAACCTCATTGTGGTGAGGTGAGGATTGATGAAACCTATATCAAAGTAAAAGGTCAGTGGAAGTATCTATATAGAGCCATTGATAAGAATGGAACTGCTATTGATTTCTTATTAACAGCTAAAAGAAATATCAAAGCAGCACAACGTTTCGTTAGAAAGGCGTTTAAAAAAGATGGCCTATTCGCTCCAACCTATATTGGAACAGATAAAGCATCTCCTTTTCCAAAGACCATACAAACCATGAAGAATGAGTATATCCTTCCCAATCACTGCGTTCATGAAACAAAGAAATCTTTACAACAGGGAATAGAAAATGATCATTTTAGAGTAAAGAGAATGATCCCAAAGAATGGTTGCTTTCAGTCTTTTCATACCGCAAGAAAAACACTCAACGGATATGAGGCCATTCTCTGGATAAAAAAAGGACTGGGCTTTAAAGGAAAATGGACAATCAACGAACAAATAAAGCTCATTCAAAATATCTTCGGTTTAAACAAATCTCTCGCTTGCTAAATTAACCAATTCCATACTAAAAAACAACCTAGTTTTAAATTTGCAACAAGACTAAATATCTTCGGTCTAAATAATAATATATTCGTCTAAATTAGCTAGCTTTATGGCTAATCACAGCACCATGTCAATATTTGCAACAAGACCACATAAATCGTAGACCTGCTGACCATAAAACGCTTAGCCAGATCTGTTATCGTGACTTTCTCTTGATGATACAGCATAAGCTTCGTTTTTCTATGCATGTTCATTACAGTAATATTTCATATCACTGTAAACAACGCGATCAATTCTTACACCTAATCTGTATGCAGTTGAAGACAATTATACTCAGCTCTCAGTAGATCAATGGAAAGCTATTGAAGCACAACAAAGAGTTGTAGTTGCAGAACAGAAAAAATATTTCGAAACAAAAGCAAAACAAGGGAGTGTGAAATATCAGGTTACTCTTGCAAATATGTATAAAAATGGTGCCTTTGGTTCAGGAAATTTAAAAAAAGCAATAAAGTGGTACATGAAGGCTGCCAATCAGGGAAATATTGAAGCACAGTATAACCTTGGTTTGATATATGCGGATGTTAAATATAATTCTATAGATGACGTTAAGGCTATGAAATGGTTTACAGAAGCTGCTAATCAAGGTGACAAAAGGGCTAAAATTTTTCTTGCATTTTTATATAAAGATGGCAGAAAAAATATTTCTAAGAATAAAGAAAAAGCTGATATGTATGCTAAACAAGCATGCACAGGGATAGAATATGCAAGGATAGTATTTATTCATCCAGATACCCTTGAAGGGCAATGTTGGCAGTATAATGATTTTAAATAATAGATATTTTATTAAACTATATGTTTATCGCTCGCAAGATTGATCTATTCTGAATTCTATTCTATTAATACATAAACTTATTTCATTTGAATATTATAAGAAAGACGGAAAACAATGAGTGCACTGCACGATTATAAAGTAAAAGATATTTCATTGGCTGAATGGGGACGTAAAGAGGTCTCTATCGCCGAAGGAGAAATGCCAGGTTTAATGGCACTGCGCGAAGAATATAAAGGCAAAAATATTCTTAAAGGTGCACGTATTGCGGGTTGTTTACATATGACCATTCAAACCGCAGTGTTAATCGAGACTTTGATTGATCTTGGTGCTGAAGTCCGTTGGTCTTCTTGTAATATCTTTTCAACTCAAGATCATGCTGCTGCTGCGATGGCTGCTGCGGGTGTGCCTGTGTTCGCATGGAAAGGCATGAATGAAGAAGAGTTCATGTGGTGTATTGAACAAACCGTTCATGGTCCTAATGGTTGGGTTCCAAATATGATTTTGGATGATGGTGGTGATTTAACCATTCTGATGCATGAAAAATATCCTGAAATGTTAAAAGATGTTCGTGGTCTTTCCGAAGAAACCACCACAGGTGTTCATCGTTTACATGCAATGGCTAAAAAAGGTCAGTTATTGGTTCCAGCATTTAACGTGAATGATAGTGTAACCAAATCTAAATTTGATAATCTTTATGGTTGTCGTGAAAGCTTGGTTGATGCGATCCGTCGTGGAACCGATGTGATGATGTCTGGTAAAGTGGCTGTGGTTGCTGGTTTTGGTGACGTGGGCAAAGGTTCTGCTGCCAGTCTTCGTAATGCAGGGTGTCGCGTATTGGTGACTGAAGTGGATCCAATTTGTGCATTACAAGCGGCTATGGAAGGCTATGAAGTGGTTACGATGGAAGATGCTGCTCCTCGTGGAGACATTTTCGTAACCTGCACAGGGAACATTGATATTATTACTCTCGATCATATGCGTGCGATGAAAAATCGTGCGATTGTTTGTAACATCGGGCATTTTGATTCTGAAATTCAAGTGGGTAAACTTCGTAATTTCACATGGGACAATATTAAACCTCAAGTGGATGAAATCGTATTCCCAGATGGTAATCGTATCATCTTATTGTCAGAAGGTCGTTTGGTTAATCTTGGTAACGCAACAGGTCATCCATCTTTTGTGATGTCTGCTTCTTTCACCAATCAAACCTTGGCTCAAATAGAGCTTTGGAATGCACCTGCTGGTAAATATGAACCAAAAGTGTATACATTACCTAAATTTCTAGATGAAAAAGTAGCTGCTTTACATTTAGATAAAGTGGGTGCAAAACTTTCTAAATTGAATAAAGAACAAGCTGATTATATTGGCGTTGAAGTCCAAGGTCCATTCAAACCAGAAATGTATCGTTATTAATTTATTTTAATCCCCTCTTTTGAAAGTAGAAAGAGGGGGATATGTTATTTAATAATGTTGTTGAAGATTATCAATTAAGTTACTTAATTTTTGGAAATCCGTTTTATGTAACTTAATACGTTTTGGATCGCTATCACTTAAATTAGCATATCGATATAAATCTTTTAAACAAGATAATAGCTCTTTTTTTTATCATCCGATATATCATATTCAATTATTTCGTCTGATGTAAATCTTAATAAATCTTGCAAATCGATCCCTAAGGCTAAGGTCTGGGAGTTTTCGATTATTTGAAATAACTTTTTCAAAGTCATAGGATTTCTCTTTTATAAAAGTATAATTTTAATGACACTTACTGCATTTATCACAAGAGCTACATTCGCTTTTGCTAGGATTACAATGTTTTAATGCCCATTGTTGAGTCGAGGTTGGTGCATGAATCAGTTTTAACGTGCTGGCTAATCCTTGCCATAGAGCTTTGCCAATTTTTGGAAAAAATCGATTAATCCAAAATAAAACGCACAGGCTAATGATTAAAACGACAATAATGGTTTGCATAGTATATCCTCCTATTTAAAGAGTAATGATGCGACATGCCATGTGACAAAAGAGCTAAAATAAGCAAGCACGAACAAATAAGCTGTGGTTCCGATGACTATTTTCCAAGAACCAGTTTCCTTTTTTATCACGGCAAGTGTTGAAAAACATTGAGGGGCAAATACATACCACGCTAGAAACGCGAGACCTGTTGCAATGCTCCATTGTGAAGATAGAAAGTGAATAAGTTGTGTTGGGGCATCTGTATCAACAGCACCGACAGCATAAACCGTTGCTAGGGAAGTAATAGCGACTTCTCGTGCGGCGAGCCCTAAAATTAATGCAACACAGATTTCCCAATTAAATCCAACGGGTGCAAAGAACGGTTGAATCCAATGTCCAATAGTACCAGCAAAACTGTAATCAATAGCCGGACCCGTTGCCCCTGCAGGAGCCTTTGGAAAGCTGGATAAAGCCCACAATAGGATACTGACGGTTAAAATGATATTCCCAACACGAGAAACGAAAATTTCTATTCTTTGCCATAGTCCAAAAAGAATAGAACGTATATTCGGAAAACGATAAGAGGGCAATTCTAGCAATAATGAATTTTCGTAACTGCTTTTGCCTTTTTTAAGAAAAAGCGCAACCAGAAATGCCGTGGCTATTCCAAGGAAATAAAGTACAAAAAGTACGAGCCCTTGTAAGTTAAAGACATATCCTATGGTTTTATGAGGAATAAAAGCTGCAATCAGTAATGCATAGACAGGCAAGCGCGCTGAACATGTCATTAACGGGGCAATCAAAATCGTTACCAAACGGTCTTTGGCGCTCGGGATGGTGCGGGTCGCCATAATACCAGGAATAGCACAAGCAAAGCTAGATAATAGCGGGATAAAAGAACGCCCATTTAACCCTACAGAAGCCATAATGCGATCTAGCAAGAAAGCAGCTCTAGGTAAATATCCCGATTCTTCTAGGCATAAAATCCAAAGAAACAAAATCAGGATTTGTGGAAGAAACGCAACAGTTGTGCCGACCCCAGCAAAAATGCCATCTACAATCAAACTTTGTAATATACCATCGGGAAGGAGATGCGCAATTTGTTGCCCAAGCCATGTTGTTAAATCTTGTATGCCATCCATAAAAGGCTGCGCCCAAGAAAATACCGCTTGGAACATGATAAAAAGTAAAATGATTAGAAAAATAGGACCAATGATTGGATGTAAAACCCAACGATCAACTTTTTCATTAAAAGCAGTAGAGGTCTGAGAGGTATATTTTACACATTCGAGGAGGAGATTCCTTACTTCGACATGTAAATCAGTTTTATCCGTTAATTCAATTGTTGGAATTGTAAATGAGTGGTCAACAGTATCCAATAATGTTTTAGCCCCATTTTTTTGAGTTGCAACCGTTGGAACAATGGTCACACCTAAAATGGATTCTAATTTGGCAATATCAATTTCAATGCCATGTCTTTTGGCGATATCGCTCATATTCATAGCGATGATTGTTGGTCGTTTGAGACGACATATTTCCAAAGCAAAACGCAGGTGAAGTCTTAAGTTGGTCGCATCAATAACACAAATCAATGCATCTGGAGGTG
This sequence comes from Commensalibacter nepenthis, assembly GCF_029953305.1. Lineage (NCBI taxonomy): Bacteria > Pseudomonadati > Pseudomonadota > Alphaproteobacteria > Acetobacterales > Acetobacteraceae > Commensalibacter > Commensalibacter nepenthis. The sequence goes on from NZ_JASBAN010000001.1 coordinate 1,592,578, forward strand.
CTTCATTGCGATATTTGCCCATACACATATCACGAGTTACTTCTTCGTCAGGGCTGGTTGCATTTAAGCTGTAAGCGCCAGGAAGGTCAATAATGGTTATCGCACGCCCTTGGGGGTTAGTAAAGCGACCTTCTTTACGCTCAACGGTAACGCCTGCGTAATTGGCAACTTTTTGGCGGCTACCAGTAATCTGGTTAAATAGAGCTGTTTTTCCACAATTTGGATTGCCAACCAAAGCAATTCGTGAATAATTATTTTTTGTTAATTCTGTCATTATCCAGTCAGTCTGCTTTTACAATTACTCTTGCGGCTTCATTACGTCGCAAGGCAAAACGGGTTGAACCAATTTGAACAGCGATTGGGTTTGCACCAAATGGTCCAAAAGCAATGATTTTAATGGTTTCGCCTGGGACAAAGCCCAAGTCACGTAAACGATTTGAAATAGGATCTGGAGTCTGTAAGTCTTCGACGTGATCGACGATGCAGCTTTTTCCAGGAGATGAAGTGCTTAAATTGAATGTGCTCATAATAAAAACGGCCAAAATATTAAGAATGATTTTCGTTCTTAAGATAATGGCAGATTTTTTAGGATATGTCATTATTTTTGGGGTTAATACTTTAAAAAATTGCGATAAGTTATTAAAAACATTTATAATTTAATATGAGTTATGAAAGTGTTTCAGTCATAATTGTTTAAGTAAGATATTGGTGCAAATTTATAAAAAATTATAATATTTTTCTTCATTCGCGATGGTATTTGATGTATAGTAAACGTAGTGAAAGGAATGAAAGGTTTCTTTACGAACATAGGTAATATAGAGATGAGGTCAAAATGGTTATTTTTGATGCTTTATAACGGCTCTTATTATTTTTATAATTATACTTACATTTCTGAAAATGACTAAGGAACGTTGCCTAATATTGGGACGTTATTGAAAATATAGGCTTGTCGCCTAAAATTAAGGGACAAAAATATGAATATAGAAAAATTTACTGAACGATCACAAGGATTTCTCCAAGCTGCACAAACGATTGCAATTCGAGAATTCCATCAACAATTAACCCCTCAACATCTATTAAAAGCATTGTTAGATGATAATGAAGGTGCCGCAGCGTCATTAATTCGTGCAGCCGGTGGCGACCCAAAAATTATTCAAGGTGCTGTCGAACATGTATTGGCTTCTGTGCCAAAAGTGCAAGGCGGTGGCGCTGGGCAACCACAAGCAACGCCAGAGCTTGTTCGCGTATTGGATAGTGCTGAGCAAGAAGCAACCAAAGCAGGGGATTTATATGTGGCGCAAGATCGTTTGCTATTAGCGATTGCAGCATCAGATACGCCTGCGGGATATGCAATGCAGAAAAATGGTGTTTCCGCACAAAATTTATCTCACGCCATTGATGCTATTCGTAAAGGTAGAAAAGTCGATAGCGCGAATGCAGAAGCTTCTTTTGATGCTCTGAAAAAATACGCCAGAGATATGACTGAGGTTGCACGCCAAGGCAAACTGGATCCAGTCATCGGACGTGACGAAGAAATACGTCGCGCGGTGCAAGTGCTTGCGCGTCGTACGAAAAATAATCCAGTGTTGATTGGTGAGCCTGGCGTGGGTAAAACTGCGATTGTCGAAGGGTTGGCACTGCGTATTGTTAATGGAGACGTGCCTGAAGCTTTAAAAAACAAACAACTTTTAGCGTTGGATTTAGGCGCTTTGGTTGCAGGTGCCAAATATCGTGGTGAGTTTGAAGAACGTTTAAAAGCGATTTTGAAAGAAGTAGAAACAGCTGCGGGGAAAATTATCCTTTTTATCGATGAAATGCACACGATTGTTGGTGCGGGTCGCTCTGATGGGGCGATGGATGCATCTAATTTAATTAAACCTGAACTTGCCAGAGGGACGCTGCATTGTATTGGTGCGACGACTTTGGACGAATATCGTAAATATATTGAAAAAGATGCCGCCTTAGCACGTCGTTTTCAACCTGTATTCGTTGGTGAACCAACTGTTTCGGATACAATTTCTATTCTTCGTGGTATTGCAGAAAAATATGAGCTGCATCATGGGGTTCGCATTGCGGATAGTGCATTGGTTGCAGCAGCTACATTATCCAATCGCTATATTACTGATCGTTTCTTACCTGATAAAGCCATTGACTTGGTTGATGAAGCTGCGAGTCGTTTGCGGATGCAAATTGACAGTAAACCAGAGGCTTTGGATGAGTTGGATCGTCGTTTAATTCAGTTAAAAATTGAACGTGAAGCCTTAAAACGTGAGGAAGATTCCGCAAGTAAAGAACGCTTAGCGACGTTGGAAAGTGAAATTGCAGCTCTAGAAGAAAAATCTGATGCGATGACTGCTGCTTGGCATGCTGAAAAAGAGCAAGTTAACGCTGTGCAAAAGCTACAAGAACAATTGGATCAGGCACGGTCTGAAGTGGAAGTTGCACAACGTCAAGGAAATCTAGCAAAAGCGTCTCAGTTGATGTATGGCACAATTCCTGATTTACAAAAACAAATTGAAGATACGCAAAGCAAGAATAACGAACATCCAGAAGCTGGACAATTAGTTTCCCAAGCAGTAACGGATCATGAAATTGCTGGCGTAGTTTCTCGTTGGACAGGGATTCCAGTTGATAAAATGCTGGAGGGGGAGCGTGCAAAGTTACTGCGGATGGAAGATGAACTTCGTCAACGTGTGATTGGACAAGAATCAGCATTAAAAGCAGTATCGAACGCAGTTCGTCGGGCACGTGCTGGGTTGCAAGATCCTAATCGTCCAATTGGTTCATTTTTGTTCTTGGGTCCAACAGGAGTTGGTAAAACAGAGCTAACCAAAGCACTGGCTGATTTCTTGTTTGATGATGAAAAAGCAATGGTGCGGATTGATATGAGCGAGTTTATGGAAAAACATGCTGTATCTCGTTTAATCGGTGCGCCTCCTGGTTATGTTGGATATGAAGAGGGGGGTGTTTTAACTGAAGCAGTTAGACGTCGTCCTTATCAAGTCATTTTGTTTGACGAAGTTGAAAAAGCACATGAAGATGTCTTTAATATTTTATTACAAGTGCTTGATGATGGTCGCCTAACGGATGGTCAAGGACGTACGGTTGATTTCAGAAACACGATGATTATTTTAACAAGTAATCTTGGCTCTGAAGTGTTGGCTAATCAGCCAGATGGTGAAACAACGGATATGGTTGAAGCCGAAGTGATGAAAGTCGTCAGAAGTCATTTCCGACCAGAGTTCTTGAACCGTTTAGATGAAATTATTCTGTTTAGCCGTTTACAAAAAGCTGATATGGCAAAAATTGTCGATATTCAGTTGGGTCGTTTACAAAGTCTCTTGGCTGATCGTAAGATTAAACTGGATCTTGATGAAAAAGCGCATAGCTGGTTGGAACAAGCAGGATATGATCCAGTTTATGGAGCTCGTCCTTTAAAACGAGTTATTCAACGGAACCTTCAAAACCAGTTAGCTGAATTGGTTTTACAAGGTAATGTCTATGACGGTGAGATTATTCCTGTCAGCGCAAATGACAAAGGATTGACCATCAAAGGTCAGCAAGGTTCCGAGTTGGGTTAATAAACTAAGTTTATAGCAATTGTTATTTTTTTAGTAACGATTGCTATAATCTAGTATAGATAATAAAATTATTTTATATTGTTGATTAAGGAATATATTTTATGTCTAAAATAATTCGGCCAGTTTTATTCTCATCTTACTTCAATATTTCCACTGATATTTTATTTGATAATGGTTTGATTGATCCGTTTATTAATTGTGATACACCATTATTTATTGATCCGTTCTTATTAGAAAAATCCCAGAATAGTTTAATTAAAAATCAAGCAGTTAATCGATTAAAAAATCAATTTCAAAATATTATAAAATTTCTAATTCAATCCAAAAAAGAGAATGACGCTGCATGGAAAGCTGCACTTCGACTATTAAATCTACATGAAGCTCAAGTAACAAGTTTGGGTTATGGTCATAGTGGTCGTTTCGGTAGTTCACGGTCTGGAAATATCAAGATAACTATTTTACGCGTTTGTAGAGAGATTATTGAGGTTGGTTTTGAAGATCCAGAGTTGATTTGTATGATGAATTTTTTTGAAGATGGAATTGGTGTTGATACTATTAGTGATCTGACAACGAATATCATTTTTGATGATTTAGCTGAAATTACAAAGGATTTTTGTCAAAAATATAATATTCCCTTAGAGAAAAGAGAATTATTTGGTTTAAATAACAGATTTGTAAATTGTAATGTCAATGCCGCTTCTCAAAATAAGTGTTATGATTTACCAGTATTAAAAAATGGTTATCCTATCGTTCTTGTGCCTAAGGATATCGTTAAAGTTTTACAGTCAGATATAGATGGTGTGATTAGTCAAAATTATTATATTCGTGATGCAATTAATCGATATTGGGGAAATGTGACTAAACTCACAATCGCGAATAAGAAAGCCGCTATAAAACGCTCTACTTTTGAAGATGTGCATAATTTTGAAACGTTGTTAAAATCATTAAAAAACTTTGCTAGAGCTTATAATCCTAGTGAAGATGAATATTGTTTTTATAAAATCAAAGAAATTTTTCAATATGATCCTATAGTGTTTAAAAATAACAAAACCTACCAAATTAATAATATTAGTGATGTAATGAGTGTGGTGAAGGACACAATTCATTTCTTTAAGGATCATATTGAAAATAAAAATTTATGGGAAGCACTTTGGAATGGCGATCAACCTAAAATGGAAAGGGCATCTCAAATTCTTTATTATGCAATGGCAGATTCTTTTTGTAGAGCAAATAATATTGATATTTCTCCAGAAGCAGATATGGGTAGAGGCCCTGTGGATTTTAAGTTTTCACAAGGCTTTGATGCAAAAGTTTTAGTTGAAATGAAGCTTTCTACGGGTAACGTTGTTCATGGATATAAAAAGCAGTTAGAGCATTATAAGAAGGCAGCACAAACTGAGGCTGCATTTTATGTTATTATGGATTATGGTAATAATAATTTTGATAAAAAACTTCAGGAAATTTACAAAATTAAAAATGATTTAATTACACAAGATCAGAGGGCTTCTGATATTATTGTGATTGACGCATGTAAAAAGAAATCAGCTAGTAAGATTTAACCATTCTTTGCTCTTTCAAAAGCCTCTAAAGTTTTTTTTTTGCAATATCATGGGTAACAATTGGTTGAGGGTATTCAGTTATATTACCTTTTTTTTCTGACCAAAGTTGGGGTTCATGAATGAATTTGTCTGGCACTTTTGCAAGCTCTGGTATCCATTGTCGTATAAATTCGCCTTTTGGATCAAAGCGTTTTCCTTGGGTCGTTGGATTAAAGATACGAAAATAAGGCGTGGAATCTGTTCCAGTAGAAGCCGCCCATTGCCAGCCCCCATTATTAGCAGCCAAATCTCCATCTGTAAGTTGTGACATAAAATATTGTTCCCCCCAACGCCAATCAATCAGTAAATCTTTGACTAAAAAACTAGCTATAATCATGCGTAATCGATTATGCATCCATCCTGTTTGATTGAGTTGTCGCATAGCGGCATCAATGATGGGATATCCCGTATTGCCAGCCTTCCATTGTTCGAAATGATCTTTATTGTTTTTCCATTTGACATGATCCGTCCAATTGATGAACGGTTTATGTTTGCATAAATAAGGATGAGCAACGATGAGATGTTGATAGAATTCACGCCAAATCAGTTCGTTAAACCAAGTAAAAGCACCACTTTTTTGATTTTCCCAAAAATGAGGATGTTCTTGGGTTAAATAGTGGAAACATTGTCGTACGGATAGAACGCCTAACGCCAAATAAGCGGATAATTGGCTGGTATGGTCAAGACTTGGAATATTCCTTTTGTCTGCATAATCTTCAACCTTTTCAGCGCAGAATTCTTCTAATTTTTGTAGGGCTTTTTGGGTATTTGGATTAAAAAATTCATAATCTTGTTTAGCGTAATCGAATTCTGGAATTTTATGAGTCTTAATTTTTGTTTTTTTTATGGCTTTGGGTTGGTTATATATACGAGGAATATTTTGGACAAATTGATCTAAAAATGCGTTTCGAAACGGCGTAAATATTTTATACATTTGTTTTTGACTATTCAAAATAGTCAATGGTGCCGTAAAAAGATTTCCATCGAACTCTAAACATTCAATATCAGGGCTTAATTTGCCTTTGAGTAAATAATCTCGTTCACGTTCATTATATTCATATTGGTTATTGTAAAAAATTTGATTAACAGAATATTCTTTGCATAGATCTACGATAACATTGACACAGTCGGTAAAACTGTCACAACTATGAAAAAGTAATGGGATATTTAAGGCATCAAGCTCATCTTGTAATTGAATTAAGCGATCATGAATAAAACAGGCTTGCCTTGCTGACATATCATGAGCTTTCCATTGCTGGGGTGTGGCAATATAAAGCCCGATAACGGAGGCATCTTTATCTTCACAAGCCTTTTCTAACGCGGGGTTATCCATGATACGCAAGTCGTTTCTAAACCAGATCAGATTTGTTTTCATGTTGATACCTTTGTTGATCTAATACACAATGTGATGATAACGAATATTTTATAATAAATATTATTTTAAGATTTTAATAAAATAAATATAATATAAAGTTATCAATAAAGATAAAATAATATATCTAAACGTGCAGGTTTTATTTTATCTGCGTTTAAAACTTTGAATATTCATAACATATTTTATTAGGAAAGTATTCATGACAACATTTGTCCATCATGATACACGTGCGTCAAAAAATAATGGTATCGTTATTGTTATTGCTGTGATTGCAGCCTTGGGTGGGTTACTATTTGGTTATGATACTGGGGTGATTGGCGTTGCTTTGCTTGGTTTGGGCAAGCAATTCGCATTGGATGATCTCAGTAAGCAATTAGTAACTGGAGGTATTATCTTTGGTGCATTATTTGGATGTCTGGGTACGGGCCCTTTGTCAGATCGATTTGGACGCCGGATTATGGTTGTTGCAGTTGGTATCGTGTTTGCTTTGGGTTCTTTGGCTTCTGCTTTTGCACATAATATAGAATTGCTAATTTTATCGCGTTTCGTGTTGGGATTATCTGCTGGCAGTTCAACCCAAATTATCCCCATTTATATTGCAGAGGTCGCACCGCCAGAGCATCGCGGTAAAATGGTCGTATTATTCCAGTTTATGGTGGTATTTGGAATTACTGTTGCGTATTTCAGTGGTTTTGTCTTAGGAGATCATTGGCGATGGATGTTTGGTCTTGGTGTGGTTCCAGCACTGGTTTTACTTGCGGGAATGTTCTTTTTGCCAGAAAGCCCTCGTTGGTTGGTAATGAAACACAAAGATCAAGAAGCAATTGCAATTTTAAGTCGCTTGCGTGCGAATAAGGATGTTGTCCAAG